>NZ_AZUX01000002.1:0-366818 GCF_000513915.1 Mesorhizobium sp. WSM2561 | reverse complement strand
ATGAGGGGTGCTGGAAGAAATGAGGCGTTGGCGTTCCCTGGAACACCCCTCATCCGGCCGCTTCGCGGCCACCTTCTCCCACAAGGGGAGAAGGATGAGCGCTTACATTAAGGCCGCCTAAACCCTGTCGGACCGCCATAGAGATAGCCGATGCGGGCGAGGGCTTGCCTGAACCCTTCACGCGAGACCAGCATGGTGTGGCCGTTGGCGTGGATCATCGTTTCCGGGTCGGTCATGACAGCGACATGGCCTTTCCAGAACACCAGGTCGCCGCGCCGCAACCCGGCAAGATCCGGACCCGGGTCGAGCGACTCGCCAATGGTCGCCGCCTGCATGTCGGAATCGCGCAGCACTTGCCTGCCGGTCATGTGCATCGCCAGTTGCACGAGGCCGGAGCAATCGATGCCGAAGCCGGAGGCGCCGCCCCACAGATAGGGGGTGCCGAGAAAAGTCTCCGCGACCGCGACATAGTCGGCAGCCGGCTCTCCTAGAGGCCTGAGATGGCCTGAGATGACTGCCTCGCCGGACGGCAGCAACGCATAATGGGTGCCGCGCGTTTCTGCCGCGCCGGTCACCGTCAGCGCCGATCCCATCGACAGTTGCCCGCTCAGCGGAAGCCGCAAATCAGGTCCCGGATAGAGGAAGGTACGCGGCACCGAGACGACATGGGTGGGCGCATGGTCCCGTCCGCCCAGCACGGTGTCGGCGACATAGCCGACATAGCCGTCGCGCTCCGACTGGATCCAGGCCCAGCCCTCGGCATCTTCGAAGACGAGGACGTCGTCACCGAACAGAAGCTGCGTGTTGACGCCGGCATCCGGCCGCGGCGCCTTGCGGATGTCGGCCACTGCGGCTGAAACCCGCGCTGGCCGCCCGGCGACGAAGCGATCGGCGGCGACCTCGCCTTTCAGCCTGATATCGGCGAGATCGGAACGGAAGGCGTGAAGGCGGGCATCCCTGGCGGTCAAATCGGCAACTCGGCTCTGGCTTGGTGTTGGAGCATGGTCCCGAAAACTGTGCTGCTTTGCTTCGCTGACCTGCGGTTCGGAATCCTGCTCTAGATCGGCAATTCCTGGGCTCTGGCAATGATAACATCGCCGAAGCGCTCGACAAAGAGAGCACCTTCTACGGTTCGCTTGACCAGCACGTTGCGCTTGTCGAGCTCATCGCGATGGCGCGAAACCAGCTTCATTGCGCCCATCGTGTCGAGCGCCCGGGTGATCACCGGCTTGGTGACATTGAGCCGCGCGGCGAGGCCGCGCACTGTATGCGGCGGTGGATCGAGATAGATCGTGAAGAGGATCGCCGTCTGGCGCATGGTGAGGTCCGGCGCATCGTCGCGCACCTGGTGCAGCATCACCTGCTGCCACAGTCGCAAGGCCTGACTCGGGCGCATCGAAATCGACATCCGGCCAGAATGACGGCAAATTGTTTCGGTTCCGTTTCAGTCACGAGAATGTCCTGCACCGCGGCGTCAAGCGTAGCGTTTCGAGATGATCCTTTCCAGCGCGCGGATGCCTTGCGCCTCGCCGCCGGTGAGACCGTACGGACGATCGGACGGGTTCCAGGCGAAGATGTCGAAATGCGCCCAGGCGGCGGTCTTCTCGACGAAGCGCTTCAGGAAAAGCGCCGCGGTGATCGAGCCGGCGAAACTGTCTGACGTGACATTGTTGATGTCGGCGATCTTCGACGACAGCTTTGCGGCATAGGGTTTCCACAGCGGCATGCGCCACAGGGGATCCTCGACTGCGACGGAGGCCGCAGCCAGGTCCGACGCCAGCGCTTCATCGCCGGTGTAGAACGGCGGCAGATCGGGACCAAGCGCGACGCGAGCAGCCCCGGTCAAGGTCGCCATGTCGATCAGCAGGTGCGGCTCGTCGTCGTCTGCCAGAGCCAAGGCGTCCGCCAGCACCAGCCGTCCCTCGGCGTCGGTGTTGCCGATCTCGACGGTGATGCCCTTGCGGCTCACCAGCACGTCGCCGGGCCGGAAGGCGTTGCCGGCAATCGAATTTTCGACCGCCGGGATCAGCACACGCAGCCGGAGCTTCAGCCCGGCGGCCATGATCATCGAGGCGAGGCCCAATACGTTGGCAGCGCCACCCATGTCCTTCTTCATCAAAAGCATGCCCGAGGACGGCTTGATGTCGAGACCACCGGTGTCGAAGCAGACGCCCTTGCCGACCAGCGTCACCTTCGGGGCGTTCTCCGGTCCCCAGATCATGTCGATCAGCCGCGGTGCGCCGACGGAAGCGCGGCCGACCGCATGGATCATCGGGAAATTCTTCTTGAGCAGGTCGTCGCCCCTGGTCACCGACACTTCGGCGTCGTACGTCCCGGCCAGCGTCCGAACTGCCTTCTCCATCTCGTCAGGTCCCATGTCGCTGGTCGGCGTGTTGACCAGATCGCGCGTCAGGAAAACGCCCTCGGCGATGCGGCGAACGTAAGCTCCTTCAGCGCCGGGCGGCAGCGAAAAACGCAGCGTCCTGCCAGGCTTTTTGCCGTAGCGGGTGAAGACATAGCCGCCGAGCGCCAAGGCGATGGCCGCGATTTCCGGCTCGGCCAGTGTGGAGGCGAAATGCCAGTCGCCTGCGGGCAAGGCTCTCGCCAGCGCGCCGATGGCAAGCGCGCCTTCGCCGTCGCCCGTGCCGAACAGGGCGCCGGCAAGCGCGCCGTTTTCGTCGGGCAGGATCAGCGTCCGGCCGGCCTGACCGGAAAAGCCGTTGGCCCTGGCCCAGGCGAGCGAGGAGGAGGCAAGCCCTGCCGCATCCAGTCCACCCTTCGCCACCAGATGAACCGGCAGCGTGGTCTTCAGTTCTCTCTCGATGAGTTCGACTGGCATTCGACGGTCTCCGGCTTCCGAGTCGGCGCTTTTTAACGATCCGTTAGGGTTAACAGAATATTTCTGCGGGAGGGAAGATGGCCACGTAAAAGCCAATTTGACGAATGGAGGCCCTGGTGCAGATGCCGACCAACCGCATGACCAACGCCACGGCCAGGCGGCTGATCACCACGGCGTTCATAATAGCGCTCGCGGCCAGCGTTGCAGGCTGCGGGACCAGCAAGCTGACGACCGGCTCGATCGGACGCCCCAGCGGCAAACCCTTGGAAACCATGTCGGCCGGCGAGTTGCACAAGGCGACGATCGCGCTGGGTCAGTCCTACGCCAAGAACCCCAACGACAAGCGGATCGCGACGAATTATGCCGCGGCGCTGCAAATGGATGGCGACGCCGACCAGTCGCTCGCCGTGATGCGCAAACTGGCGATCGTCCTGCCGAAAGACCGCGACGTGCTCGCCGCCTATGGCAAGGCACTTGCCGCCAACGGGCAGTTCGAGCCGGCGCTCGACGCGGTGCGCCGCGCGCAGACACCGGAATATCCCGACTGGAAGCTGGTGTCGGCGGAAGCCGCTATTCTCGACCAGCTTGGCCAGAGAGACGGGGCGCGCCAGAATTACCGCAAGGCGCTTGACCTCAAGCCGAACGAACCTTCGATCCTTTCCAATCTCGGCATGTCCTATGTGCTGGAAGGTGATCTGCGCACGGCCGAAACCTATATGCGCTCGGCCGCCCAGCAGCCGAATGCCGACAGCCGCGTCCGCCAGAACCTGGCGCTGGTCGTCGGCCTGCAGGGCCGCTTCGACGAGGCCGAGAAGATCGCCTCGCAGGAGCTGTCGCCCGAACAGGCGCAGGCGAACGTGACTTACCTTCGCCAGATGCTCGCCCAGCAGAACGCCTGGAGCCAGCTCAAGGACCAGGACAAGACAAAGCCCGCCACCAACTGACCGCGGCTCGGCGGCCGAGGTCATGTAGGCATAGCCGGTCATAGGGGAAGGGTAACGAGCACCGTTGCGGATGCAAGTGCCGTTCTGGGCTGTAGCGTTGTTCGGCTGGCGTAACGGCATGGATCCTAGGGTCTGCGCCGCGTCGCTTCGCTCCTTGCTCCGCCCTAGGATGACGAAGTGGAGGGATGCTTCGGCTAATCCTAGAGGTTTGCGATTGCCACTGAGATTCGCTGTTGAAAGGGGCTGTTGACCTTCGCTGCCGGCCGGTCGGCTGCCAAATCTCCAACGCTGGCGATTGGCATAGGCCACCACGCCTTCGTCATCCTAGGGCGAAGCAAGGAGCGAAGCGACGCGGCGAAGACCCTAGTATCCATGCCGTTACGCCAGCCGAAGAATGCAGCGGACCAGAATAAAAGCGCTTTGTAGCGATCCTTCGCGCCCCCCTCTGTCCTGCCGGACATCTCCCCCACAAGGAGGGAGATTGGCCGTCATCTCCGCTTTCGCCAATCACTACCGCCGAAGAAGGGAGCCGTCGCCGAAGCTGCCGATCTCCCCCCAAGTGGGGGAGATGTCCGGCAGGACAGAGGGGGGCGCTGTCCCTCGGCGATCAAAGGGTCTGCGCCGCGTCGCTTCGCTCCTTGCTCCGCCCTGGGATGACGAAAGCATTGTCGCCTATTGGCTGCTCGATGTCGGCTGGTCGCCGAAAATGCCGCGCTCGCTGACCTGGATGCCGGCAGGACCCAGAATGATGGCGAACAGCACCGGCAGGAAGAACAGGATCATTGGCACGGTGAGCTTCGGCGGCAAGGCCGCGGCCTTCTTCTCGGCCGCGTTCATGCGCATGTCGCGGCTTTCGCCGGCAAGCACGCGCAGTGCGTGCGCCACCGGCGTGCCGTAGCGCTCGGCCTGGACCAGCGCCTGCGACACCGACTTGACCGATTCCAGGCCGGTGCGGCTTGCTAGGTTCTCGTAGGCCTGCTTGCGCTCCTGCAAGTAGGAAAGCTCGGCATTGGTCAGGATGAACTCTTCGGCAAGCGCCACCGACTGCGCGCCGATCTCGTCGGCGACCTTATGAAACGCCGCCTCCACCGACATGCCGGATTCGACGCAGATAAGCATCAGGTCGAGCGCGTCCGGCCACGCCATCTGGATCGACTGCTTGCGCTTGGTGGCGCGGTTGTTGACATAGAGCACCGGCGCGTAAAAACCGGCATAGGCGACGACGATACAGACGAACAACTTGATGAGAGGCGGCTGCTCCGGCAACCCGCCGAGCACGAACAGATAGATCGCAGCCAGGGCAAAGCCGACAAAGGGCAGGATCAGACGGAAGAAAAGGAAACGCGTCAACGGATTCTGCCCGCGGAAGCCAGCCACCTTGAGTTTCTGCAAGGTGCCTTCATCGGCCAAGGCGCGCCTGAGGTCCAGCCGGTCGACAATATTGCGCATGCCGATCGACTGTTGCTCGCGCAGGCCCTTGCGGCGGCGATCGGCATCGAGGGCAAGCCGCGCACGCTGCTTGGCGCGCAGTTCGTCGCGCTCCAGCGCCACCGATTTCATGCGCGCCTTGAGCTGGTTTCCGCCAAAGGCAGGCAGCAGCGTGAACACGGTGGCAAACACCGCAATGCCGACCAGCAGGGCAATCAGAAATGCCGGATCGGTAAGGGTTTTGACGACGTTCTCGGTCATGCGCTCGAAATCCTAAACCTCGAAGTTCATCATCTTGCGCATCACCAGGATGCCGATCGACATCCAGACCGCGGAGCAGCCGAGGATCAGATTGCCGACGCTGGTGGTGAACAATGGCATGATGTAGTTCGGGCTTGTCAGGTAGACGAGACAGGCGACGACGAAAGGCAAGGCGCCGATGATCACCGCGGACGCCTTCGCTTCCATGGACAGCGCCTGGACCTTGGCCTTCATCTTCTTGCGGTCGCGAAGCACCCGCGAAAGATTGCCCAGAGCCTCGGAAAGATTGCCGCCGGCCTGGGACTGGATCTGGATGACGATGCCGAAGAAGCTCGCCTCGGTGCACGGCATCGTCTCGGCCATGCGCATGCTGGCGTCGGGGATCGACAGGCCCATCTGCTGCGAATCGATGATGCGGCGGAACTCGGTCTTGACCGGTTCGGGGGATTCATTGGCGATCAGGCGGACGGCGTCGTTCAGCGGCAGGCCGGATTTGACCGCACGCACGATGATGTCGAGCGCGTTCGGAAATTCGTTGAGGAACGCCTTGACCCGGCGGGCGCGGCTAAACGAAACGAACCAGCGTGGCAGGCCGAGGCCACCGACCAGCAGCGCACCCGGCAAGACAAACAACGGCGCACCGGCGAAAAAGGCAAGAAACGTCAGGACGACGCCGCAAACCGTCGAGTAGAGATAGAAGCGCTCGAGCGAGACCTTCATGCCCGCCTGACGGATCTGGGCCTTCAGAGGCGGCTTTTTGACGAGGCTCTGGCTGGTTTTGTGCTTCTGTTCGAGGTCCTTCAGTGAATCCTGAACCGATTTGCGCCGCTTGGCCGCTTCCGCCACGCGATCGCGCGAAGCCTTGACGACGGCACCATCCGTCTCTGCGGTCTTGATCGTTTCAAGCCGTCTGCCGACCTGCTTTTCGGTGCTGATCCGGTTGAACAGAAAAGCATAGGCGACCGCGCCGGCGCTGAAGCCGGCGAGCACGATAAATGCCAACACGGTGCCGTCAATTCCAAACATCGGCCCTGGCCCCCACGCCTCCAAATGCATCAGTCAGCGCGTTTCTCCATCGCCTCGAGCGCATTGGCGAGGCGCTGTTCCTCGCCATAGTAGCGGGCGCGCTCCCAGAAATGCGGACGACCGATGCCTGTCGAAACGTGCTCGCCCAGCAGCCTGCCGTTCGCGTCCTCGCCTTTGATGTTGTAGAGAACGATGTCCTGCGTGATGATGACGTCGCCCTCCATTCCGATCACCTCGGTGATGTGGGTGATGCGCCGCGATCCGTCGCGCAGGCGTGCGGCCTGGATGATCACGTCGACGGAACCGACCACGATTTCACGCACGGTTTTCTGCGGCAGCGTGTAACCGCCCATCGCGATCATCGATTCGATGCGGTTCAGGCATTCGCGCGGGCTGTTCGAGTGGATCGTGCCCATCGAGCCGTCATGGCCGGTGTTCATCGCCTGCAGAAGATCGAACACTTCAGGTCCGCGCACTTCGCCGACGATGATGCGCTCGGGCCGCATGCGCAGGCAGTTCTTGACAAGATCGCGCATGGTCACCTCGCCCTCGCCCTCGAGGTTGGGCGGGCGGGTTTCCAGACGCACGACATGCGGCTGCTGCAGTTGCAGCTCGGCCGAGTCCTCGCAGGTGATGACGCGCTCATCGCGGTCGATATAGTTGGTCAGGCAATTGAGCAGCGTCGTCTTGCCCGAACCGGTACCGCCTGAAATGACGATGTTGCAGCGGACGCGGCCAATGATCTTGAGAATCTCGGCGCCGGGCGGCGAAATGGCGCCGAACTTGACCAGCTGGTCGAGTGTCAGCTTGTCCTTCTTGAACTTGCGGATGGTGAGAGCGGCGCCGTCGATGGCGAGCGGCGGCGCGATGACGTTGACGCGGGAGCCGTCGGGAAGGCGCGCGTCGCAGATCGGGCTCGATTCATCGACGCGGCGGCCAACCTGGCTGACG
Organism: Mesorhizobium sp. WSM2561; assembly: GCF_000513915.1. Taxonomy (NCBI): domain Bacteria; kingdom Pseudomonadati; phylum Pseudomonadota; class Alphaproteobacteria; order Hyphomicrobiales; family Phyllobacteriaceae; genus Mesorhizobium; species Mesorhizobium sp. WSM2561. Next base: position 359,369 of record NZ_AZUX01000002.1, on the reverse strand, counting down.
ATGCGCTGACAGATGTTGAGGAGCTGCTGATTGTCGCGGAAACGGATGCCGGTCTGCTCGACCTTGCCGTTGACCTCGATATAGACGTCCTTGGAGCCGTTGACCATGATGTCGGCGATGTCGTCGCGAGCGAGCAACGGCTCCAGTGGCCCGTAACCGAGCACGTCATTGCAGATGTCCTCGAGCAGTTCTTCCTGCTCGGCGATCGACATCGCGAAATTCTTGATCGCGATGATGTCGTTGACGATGTCGCGGATTTCCTCGCGCGCGCTTTCGGGATCGAGCTTGGCGAGCTGCGACAGGTCGATAGTGTCGATGAGCGCGGCAAAGACCTGGCTCTTGGTGTCGTAATAGGTTTCGCTCTTCTGGCGCTGGAGCTTTTTCGGCTCAGGGGTCAATGGCGGCGCCTCGACAGCACGGCGTGCGGGCGGCGGCGCAGCAGACGCGCCAGGCGTGCCAGATGGCGGCGGTGCGGGCTTGGCAAGAACCGCCGTTTCCGCAGGGTTTGCCGCCGGCGCGGCAGGCGCAGGTGCCGGCTGACGGAATTCCGGGGTGAACCGGCTGCCGTCGTCGCTGCCTCTTTTACCAAACATGATCGATTACCAATTCCGCTCCGGAAGCATCACTTCTTGCCGCGCGAGAGCTTGCCAAGGAGATTGCCGAGGCCCGCTTTCTTTCTTGCCTTGATTTCGCTGCGCCCGGTCAGCACATGCGCAATCTCGTTGATAATGCCGACAACCGGGTTCCTGGCATCCATTTCGCCGAGCATGCGCCCGTTGTTGGCGGCGTTTCCGAACAGCAGCGGCTCGAAAGCAATGACCGACATCGGCGACAGGCCGAGCGAGTCGGCGAAGTCGGACGACGAAATCTCCGGGCGCTTCGGCACGCCGGCCTGATTGATGATCAGCTTCGGCGGCGGATCGTTCGGGCGAAGCCGCTTGAACATGTCGGCCAGATTCTTGGTGTTGCGCAAATTGGCCAGCTCCGGCGTCGCCGTGATCACGATCTCGTCGGCTTTGACCAGTATGTTCTTGGTCCAGCCCGTCCAGATGTGCGGAACATCGAGCACCAGCAGCGGCACGCTGCGCTGCGCCGTGTCGATAAGCTGGGTGAAAGCGTCTGGATCGAAATCGTAGACCCGATCGAGCGTTGAAGGCGCTGCAAGCAGCGACAGGTGCTCGGCGCACTGGGCAAGCAGCCGATCGAGATAGACCTCGTCGAGGCGCTCCGGTGAGAAAACGGCTTCGGCAATGCCTTGCGCCGGATCCTGATCGAAATTGATGTTGGCCGTTCCGAAAGCCAGGTCGAGATCGGCGACAACCACTTCGGACTTGAACAGCGACGACATCGCCCAGGCCACATTATGGGCAATGGTCGAGGAGCCGACGCCACCCTTGGCGCCGATGAAGGCGATCGAGCGGCCGATCGGCTCGGCTTCCGGATCAACGAAAATCGTCGATATCACGCTGACGATATCGGCCATCGATACCGGCGCGATGACATATTCGGAAATGCCGGAGCGGATGAGCTCGCGATAGAGCCCGACATCATTGTAGTGGCCGATGACCACGACCTTCGAGGTCGGATCGCAATATTCGGAGAGCTGCGTCAGCTGCTCGAGCAATTGTTTCGGCTCGCTGCGCGATTCCAGCAGGATCAGGTTCGGTGTCGGCGCCGATTGGTAGAATTCGATGGCGGTGGCGACGCCGCCCATATGGACCTTCAGATGGGCCTTCGCCATGCGGCGATCCTCGCCGGCGCGCTCGACCGGATTGGCAACGCCGTCGGTCTCGCAAAATGCCTGGATCGAGATGCGCGGAATCGGCCGCAACGCCTGCATGGCGGCGATGTCCTGCTGCGAGGTGTCGCCGCCATCTATCCCCGTGTCGTAGGCAAGGTTGCTCATCGTCATTTCTTTCCGTGACTTGTCTTCTTGTGACTTGGGCGGCTCGAGCTCAATAATCGACTTCCGAATTGCCGAGGAATTCGTCCGAAATGCCTCGCTGGCGGTAGACGTCGACTACCGCACCGCGATTTTCCGCGTCGATATCGGATTGCTTGCGCGGCCCGAGCAGATCGGTCGGATTTGCGATCTGGGCGGCAAGATTGTTCTGATACGAGCAGCCGAAATCGGCATAGTGCTTGTTTTCCGAGGTCTGCATCAAGTCTTCGGGCCAGCGTCCGCATCTGTCGGTCTGCGCCTTCACCAAGACATAGGCGACGCGGATCGGCGCGGATGCTTCGGCCGAAACCGACTGGTAGGTGGTGATGACGATCCGGTTGCGGCTGATGCCGCTGGCAATCGCAAGCCTGGCGAAATCGCGACCGGCCGCGGTCGCGGCGATCTCGTTGGCCGAACCGCTCGGGATCGAGATCGTCAGGGTCGGAGCGGCGCTCTTGTCATAGCCATCCAGGAAGCCGAGAAGCGTGTCGCGCTGCGACCCGGTCATGCCGCGATCGCCGGCGCCGACCGGAAGGTCGATCTTCTGGTTTTTCTCCGCAATGACGATCGGATGGTTGGTGCGATAGTCGTCCGGAACAGCGCCGACCGTGATGCTGTCCCGGTTGGCGCAGCCCGCCAGCAATGCGGCGACCGCAACCGCCAGGACCGGCAGGCAGATCCGCGAACGGCCGGACCGCATCGCTGCGGTGATCGTCCTTGGCTTCAACGCTGACTGAGACATGTCCGCTTCCCCGCTTACTTGTAGATGAAGCCGACAACGCCGTGATAACGGCCGTTGGGCTTGTCGGTCTGCATGGTGCCGTAGACGCGATTGACACGGCCAAGGAACATGCCGGCGCCATCGCTGGCCGCGTTGAAATTGTCATCCGGCTTGGCAAGGGCGTTGCGCGTCACCGGCTTCACCAGATAGGGCGTGATGATGATGACGAGCTCGGTCTCGTTGCGGACGAAGTCCCGGCTGCGGAACAGCGTGCCGAGCACCGGAATCTTGGTCAGCCCAGGCAGGCCGTTGACGGCCTGCCTGATGTCATCCCGTACCAGGCCGGCGATCATCATCGAGCCGCCGGAAGGCAACTCCACCGTCGTGTCGGCCAAGCGTTTGCGGAGCGACAGGACGTTCGTGCCGGGGCTTGTCACACCCTCGGACAAGGATACCGATCCCTCCGTCGTCGGCTCGGAAACCGAAGTCCTGACCTTCAGGCTGATGCGGCCGGGAGACAGCACCACCGGCTGGAATTCCAGGCCAATGCCATATTCGAGCTTCTCGACTTCATACGTCTTCACACCGGTCTGGTTATCGTCGGACACGGCTTGGGAAACGCCGGTCACCATATTGTACTCGCCACCGACTTTGAAGGTCGCTTTCTCGCCGGATACGGCCGTCAACGTCGGCTCGGCCAGGGTTTTCATGACTCCTGACTGCTCCATGGCGTTGATGTAGGCGTCCAGCGTCGAGGTGCCGATGGCGAGGCCAGAGTTCGACAGCGACTTGCCCAGGCCGGTGAAGTTGTCGCTTACCGCGGCCCAACTGATGCCGTTGCTGCTGCCGCTGCCGATCAGGTTGACGCCGAGCTGCTTCATGACGGAGCGGCTGACCTCGGCCACCGTCACTTTCAGCGTCACCTGGTCGTCGCCGATGATCTGCAGCAGGTTGACGATCTGGCTGACGCGACGCTCGGAATCCGGATTGTCGATGTCGACACCGGCTTCGGCCGAGCCGCCGGAGGCGGTCTGCGAATACTGCCCCGTGGTCGCTTCACCGCCGGACACGAAGATGGTGGCCAGATCGACCGCGCGCTTGGCATCCAGCGGAGTGTCCACGGTTCCGGTCAGGACGACGTTGTCGTTCAGCAATTCGACCGTGATGCTCGAAGACGGTATGAAGCGCCTGATATAGTCTTCCAGCCCGGCGACGTCGCGTTCGACCGCCAGATCCAGGCTGACGATCTGTTCGCCATTAGGGCCGAAGACGAAGATGTTGGTGTCGCCGACCGCCTTTCCGAAGAGATAGATGCGCCTCGCGGTGCGGGTCACCGCATCGGCGACCGCCGGGTTGGCGACGAGAATATCGTAGGCATCGCTCGGCAGGTCGATGACCACCGACTTGTTGAGACCGAGCTTGACGCGCTGGGTGGCGGTCGAAGCCGACACCTCGGCGCCTGCCGCATTCGCCTCGAGGGGGCCATGCGCATTCGATGCAAGCAGGAACAGGCCGATTGCCGCAGCCAGTGTGACCGGAGCGTTTAACCTCATTGCCTTGCTCCCACTTCTGAAACTTCGCCCGACTTGATCAGGCGCACTGTCCCGCGCCGGCCATTGCCGGAAACGAGATAGTCGGCCTCGCCCAGGTTCTTCTCCTGGGTGTCGGTGATCGACCGCAGCGCCAACGTCAGCCGATCCGCCATCTGCTGGGCGACGGTGATGATTTCCGCCTGCTGCGGTGTCAGTTCCAGGGTGGCGGTCTGGCCGACCCTGGTCCGCTTGCCTTCCTCGTCCTCCTGGATGGTCTGGTCGATCGCCAGGACGCGAATGTTCTTGAGGATGGTCTCGGTGGTAAAACCGCTGCCGCCGGCCGCCGGATCGGCTCTGCGGGTCATGATGACGTCGACGAAATCGTTGGGAAGAATGAAGCCGCCGGCCGACGTGTCGGCCGATACGGCTGTGGCGACGGCCCGCATGCCGGAGGGCAGGATCGACGACATGAAGCTCTGTCCCTCGCCGATCAGCTTGGAGCGCCGCAACGGCTCACCGGCATACATCGCCACGCGGGCGACGCCGCCTTTCAGCTTCTCCAACGCATCGGGCTCCGCGGCGCGGGTTATGAAATTCGCGTTGATGCCGTCGGCCGGCCAGGACTGCCAACTGATGTTGTTCTCCAGCGGACTGCCCATCGGAACGTCGCCCGACAGGACAAGCACGTCCTGCAACGCGATTGCCGGCGCCTCGGGGCCGGAATCGACGATTTGAGGCGGCGGCGCCGCCACCATGTTTTTTGCGACATATCCTGCGCCACCCGCCGCGGCCACCGCCACGCCTAGAATGATCAGTCGGGATGCTGGCATCTGTCCGAACCTCGCCTTGGCAAACAACCTAGCCAAGCCGGACCTTGCAGCGGCAATCGTCAAAACAAGGTTAATTTAATACTTACGATCGTGATTAATTTAAGGTTTACATGAATTTGAGGCATCCGGTCCGGCCAGCAATAAAGGCGGCCAAGCCGCCTGCTCCAACGCCAAATCGAATGTGGTAGGCTGGCCTGACGCGGGAAGAATCAGCCTGCCAGGCTTGCGAGCGCCCATGCCATCAACGGCGAAGCCGGAAAGGTGAGCAGGCCGCCAATGCCAAGCGCGATGCCATAGGGAACGCCTGATGTCTCGTCGGCGAAATGGCGTAAAAACGGATTGTGGCTGGTGACGGCCGCAAGCGGTGATTTCCGATAGACGAGGATGGCGAGCGTCAGCAGGCCGCCGATGACGGTCGAGACCAGGAGGTATTCGACGAGGTGGATGTTCAGCCCCATCCAGACGGCGCTGGCGGCCAGCAGCTTGGCGTCGCCGCCGCCCATGCCGCCGAGCGCGAACAGCCCGAAGGTCACGGCGAGGACCAGGCCGCCGGCGGCAAAATGCCAGCCATAGCTTGCCCAGTCAATGCCGGTCAGCGGCGCGACCAGGGCGAAGACGGCGACAAGCAGCACCGGCACGCGATTGGCGATCGTCATCGACAGCATGTCGGAGATCGCGGCGAAAAGCATGCAGAACGGAAAGACAACGAAGATCAGGGCTTCAAGCATGGGCGTGGCGCCTGTGGTCGAACTGTGCTGGTCTCAGCCTAGGCATGTCCGATTAACGATTGATGAGGCCGAAAATTCAAATCGCGCGGCATGAATGGATAAGGGCCGCCAGTGCGGCGGCCCTATCTGGAAACAACTGAACGCCGTTATCAGGGGGTTGCGGCGGGCGGGGTGCCGGTGGGGGCGTTTTTCACCGCGGTTCCGATAGCCTGGAACTTGGTGTCCAGGGCAGTGCCGAGCTGGCCGGCGCCGACCATGATGGCGAGCGCGATGAGGGCGGCGATCAGACCGTATTCGATGGCGGTCGCGCCGGATTCGTCCTTCACAAAACGTGCAATGAGATTAGACATTCAAGAGCTCCTACTCCAGGTGTTACAGCAATTCCGTCAACTTCTCTGTTGGCTGATCGGATACTGCCAATCTATCGAGAAGCTCTTTCAATCGGCTTAATAAACAGCCTTACCGATTCCTTTCCGGCTTCGATGACATTGCGTGGTTAACCGTAGACTAAGTGCCGCCTATGGACCCGACAGGCGCAGCAGGCTGCGAAAGGCGCAATTTAGCGACCTGAGAAAGGGCGGGCCGCTCCTGGCGATCCCAGCTCCAGGCGATCAAAGGGCCGAGCCCGACATCATCACGGCTCCCCTCCGCTTAACCCTTGCTTCACCAATCTCGTTCATGTTCCGTTGAGCAAATTGCCGCCGTGGAGCGCTTCAATGACCGGGCCGAGATCGTCCTTTCCGATTGCCGCGCTGCTTGCCGCCACGGCTCTTATCGTGCCGGCCAAGGCCGGCGCAGGCATCGAGGTCACCATGAACCAGGCGAAGATCGTCAAATTGTCGCGCGCTGCCGATACGATCGTCGTCGGCAATCCGGCGATCGCCGACGCCTCGGTGCAGGATGCTTCGACGATCGTGCTGACGGGCAAGGGCTTCGGCGTCACCAATCTCGTCGTCCTCGATCAGGAGGGCCGTCCGATCGTCGACGAGCAGATCACCGTCGTGCGACAGGACGCGTCCTCGGTGCGCATCTATCGACGCGCCGAAATACAGACCATGTCGTGCACGCCGTATTGTGAAAGCTCATATAAAAGCGAGGCGGAGAAGACCTCGGAAGCCGAGATGAGCGCCGGCCAGTAAGCGACCCGACCGTTTCGTCTCGCTGAAAAAGCCGCTTCGGTTACTCGGCCTGTTAAAACCTCCCCTTCGAATTTAACGATCATCAAAACCGCACTTCAATGGGTTTGCGCTAATGTTGCCCGACACCCCCTAAGGGATCGGCAGGCACGGGACATGAGCAAAGCAGGACGATCAAGCCTTTCAGCGCGCTTCCTTGGCGACCGGCGCGGCAGCACCGCTTTGGAGTTCGCGATGCTTGCGGTGCCATTTGCGCTCCTCGTCTTTGCCATACTGGAGAGCTGCATTTCATTTGCCGGGCAAGAGGTGATGGCCAATATCACCGACGATGTCGCGCGCCAGCTGCGGACTGGCCAGATAAGGCAGGCCAACGTGACCGAGGCGACGCTGAAGTCCATGATCTGCAGCCGGCTGGAGATCATGGTCGCCAAGGACTGCCCGGGATTGGAAGTGGATCTGCGCGCGTATCCGAGCTTCGCCGCTGCGGCCCAGGCGGGCTTCAATATCCAAGACGGCGAAATCGCGTTGACCGGTACGACCCCCTCGACTTTTACAGTATCCCCCGGCTTGCTGAATCGATAAACATGCTGCGGGTTTTTTACAAATGGCCCGTCATGACCGATTTCATGGCCAAGTCGATGGCCAATCTGAAAGACGGCAACACGCTGCATTTCGCATCGATGACCTGGAAGAACGAGCCGTTCGACGACTGAAAATGCAAACCGCTGCGTGGGAAAAGGACGATAGCATGGGGCGTGCGGGGGCACATATGAGGACCGCTGGGATCTGCGCGAAAGCCATACGGTTCTGCCGTGATCGCCGCGGTGTCGCGGCGGTTGAGTTTGCCTTCATCGTGCCCGTCCTGCTGATGATGTACTTCTTGACCATGGAAGCCTCGCAAGCCATCGAGACCAACAAGAAGGTCAGTCGCATCGGCAGCATGGTGGCGGATCTCGTCACCCAGCAGCAGACCGTCACGCCGGCCGAACTCGATGCGATCATGCAGATCGGCAACTCCACCCTTCAGCCGTACAACCGATCGACCCCGGAAATCACCATCACCGCAATAGAGGTCACGAACGAGCCGACGCCGCGGGTGCTGGTCGCTTGGTCACGCAAGATGGTGGGCGATGCCTTCAGCGCCGGCGCCGCCAAGAACTCCGTCACCACGGTTGCACCGCAGCTCGAGGTCAAGGGCACGTTTCTCGTTCGCGTCGAAAGCAATCTGGCATACGAGCCGATCATCACCTGGTCGGCGGATAGTGAAAAGCGGCTTGGCTTCAGTTCGGCTTTCAACTCGATATCGATGGGCGAAACTTATTATCTCAGGCCCCGCAGGAGCCCGACGATTACCTGCGACACCTGCTGAACGACGGCGCCCGATCGCCATTGCTATCGGCCTGACACCAGGCGCACGATAGCCGCGGATGCCTTGCATGTCGCATGTGAGTTCCCTCTCGTTTTCGTCGATCCACGCCGATGCCGGCGACAATTCTACCATCGCGCCCGGATGTGCACACAGCCGTCTGGTTCCGAATTGCCAATGCCCGCGCGGCCGCCTATGTCTGGGCGGACAGACAAACGATAATAATGAACCCCTGCAATGGCGCGCGCCTTCCTTTTTGTTCTCGATTCCTTCGGCATCGGCGGCGCGGCCGACGCCGACCGCTATGGCGACACCGGTTCCAACACGTTCGGACATATCGCTCGAGCCTGCGCGGAAGGCCGGGCGGATCGCGAGGGGCTGCGCAAAGGCCCGCTTTTCGTACCCAACATGCTCTCGCTCGGCCTGGCGCACGCGGCGAAAACCGCGACAGGATTCTGCTTCGACAGCGGCGGCCTGCTTGCCTCCGCCTTCCACGGCGCGGCGCAGGAGATTTCCAGCGGCAAGGACACGCCGTCAGGCCATTGGGAAATCGCCGCCTTGCCGGTCCGCTTCGACTGGGGCTATTTCCCGGACACGGTTCCCGCCTTTCCAGCCGACCTGACCGAAGCGATCATTCGCGAAGGAAAGGTGCCGGGCATTCTCGGCAATTGCCATGCTCCGGGCACCGAGATCATCGAGCGGTACGGCGAGGAGCATGTCCGCACCGGCAAGCCGATCTGCTACACTTCGGTCGACTCCGTCCTGCAGATCGCCGCGCATGAAGTTCACTTCGGCCTGGAGCGGCTCTACGAATTCTGCAAGGTGGTGCGCAGGCTGGTAGATCCCCTGAACATCGGACGGGTGATCGCGCGGCCTTTCATTGGCGAAACCGCCGCCAGCTTCGAACGGACGCACAACCGCCGGGACTATTCGGTGCCGCCGCCCGAACCGACCCTGCTCGACCGGCTGACGGCGCGCGGCAGCCGGGTCATCGCGGTCGGCAAGATCGGCGACATCTTCGCCCATCGCGGCATTTCGGAAGTGCGCAAGGCCGCCGGCAACATGGCGATGTTCGACAAAGCACTCGGCGCGATGGACGACGCGGGCGACGGGGATCTCGTCTTCGCCAATTTCGTCGATTTCGACACCGAGTTCGGCCATCGGCGTGACGTTGCCGGCTATGCCGCCGCGCTCGAGGCCTTCGACCGGCGGCTGCCGGAGGCGCTTGCACGGCTGAGGGCAGGCGACCTTCTCATCCTCACGGCCGACCATGGCAACGACCCGACCTGGCACGGCACCGATCATACGCGCGAACGCATTCCGGTGATCGGCATCGGACCAGGGTTTGGCGGCGACATCGGAATGAGAACGACATTCGCCGACATCGGTGAAACCGTCGCCGAGCATCTTGGATTGGCACGCGGCCGTCACGGCACCTCCTTCTATGCAGCGATAGGCGGCCATGCCTGAGTTGCCTGAGGTCGAAACGGTGCGGCGGGGCCTGCAGCCGGTTCTGGAAGGCGCCCGCATCGCCCGCGTCGAGGCGCGCCGGCCCGACCTGCGCTTTCCATTTCCCGAGAATTTTTTGGAGAGGCTGACCGGCAAGACGATTACGGCGCTCGGCCGCCGGGCCAAATACCTGACGATGCACCTGGAAGGCGGTCCGGTGCTGATCTGCCATCTCGGCATGTCGGGCTCGTTCCGCATCGAGACCTCCGATGGCAGCGAACTACCCGACAGCAGCGACATGCTGGGCGCGTTTTATCATGAGCGCCCGAAGAGAGCAGTGCACGACCATGTCGTCTTCCATATCGTCTCCCCCCAAGGCGCCCGGTCCCGGGTGACCTTCAACGATCCGCGCCGTTTCGGCTTCATGCTGTTTTCCGAAGGAGCGCCTGACACGCATCCGATGCTGGCGGGGCTTGGCGTCGAGCCGACAGGCAATGCGTTGGACGGCGAACTGCTCGCCTCGCTGCTGAAAGGCCGGAAGTCGCCGCTAAAGGCAGCACTTCTCGATCAGCGGCTGATCGCCGGGCTCGGCAATATCTATGTGTCGGAGGCGCTGTGGCGCGCCGGCCTGTCGCCGTTGCGCGAGGCAGGCACCATCGCAAAGCCTGGAAAGAAGGCCAAACAGCAGCGCGACGCCCTGGCCGAAGCAATCCGCGCGGTGATCGCCGATGCGATCGCCGCCGGCGGATCGTCGCTGCGCGACTATGTGCAGACCGACGGGTCTCTGGGCTATTTCCAGCATTCGTTCGCCGTCTATGATCGCGAGGGCGAGGCCTGCCCCAAGCACGGCTGCGGCGGCCATATAGAGCGCATCGTGCAAAGCGGGCGTTCCACCTTCTATTGCCGGAGCTGTCAGTTGTGACTTAGGTGGGGGTGTAAGCCAGGTGCCGGGTGTGAGTTGGACGCCTGATGCAAGGAGATGACCGAGTGAGGAGATACAGTCATGGCCTATGAAACGATTATCGTCGAAACCCGCGGCAAGGTCGGGCTGATCACGCTGAACCGGCCGAAGGCGCTCAATGCGCTGAACTCGCAGGTCCTGGCGGACGTGGTCGCGGCCGTGAACGGCTTTTGCGCCGATGCCGACATCGGCGCGATGGTCATCACCGGCTCCGAAAAAGCCTTCGCGGCAGGTGCCGACATCAAGGAAATGCAGGCGATCGCCTTTGTCGACGCCTATGTGCAGGATTTCTTTATCGGCTGGGAAGAGCTCACCCGGGCGCGCAAGCCCGTCATCGCGGCGGTGGCCGGCTATGCGCTCGGCGGCGGCTGCGAACTGGCGATGATGTGCGATTTCATCATCGCTGCCGACAACGCCAAGTTCGGCCAGCCCGAGATCACGCTCGGCGTGATGCCGGGCATGGGCGGATCGCAGCGCCTGACCCGTTTCGTCGGCAAGTCGAAGGCGATGGACATGTGCCTGACCGGACGGATGATGAATGCGGCGGAAGCCGAGCGTTGCGGCCTGGTGTCGCGTGTCGTGCCCGCCGGCGAATTGCTCGAGGAGGCGTTGAAGGCGGCGGCCAGGATAGCCGATTTTTCGCTGCCGTCGGTGATGATGGCGAAAGAGGCCGTCAACCGCGCCTATGAAACGACACTGGCCGAGGGGCTGCGGTTCGAGCGCCGGCTGTTTCACTCACTGTTTGCGCTCGATGACCAGAAGGAAGGCATGGCGGCCTTTGTCGAGAAGCGGAAGCCAAATTTCTCGAACCGGTAGCCAAATTTCTCGAACTGGTAGATGGCGACGACATCAGCCGGGAGCGAGCGACAGCAGCGGCCCAAAAAGAAGGCGAAGCAGCGTTGACGCGCCGGAAAAGCTGAACTATAAGCCGCACCAACCGAGGCGGCCCTGTGGCTGCCCGTTTGTTTTTTGCGCCTTGCGGCATCCCGCATGCGCCCACCAGATCAGAAGAGAGGCATCATGGCCAATACCTCCTCGGCCAAAAAGGCAACGCGCAAGATCGCCCGCCGCACGGCGATCAACAAGAACCGCCGCTCGCGCGTGCGGACCTACATCCGCCAGGTCGAAGAGGCGCTCGCCTCGGGCGACAAGGCGGCCGCGCAGGCTGCTTTCAAGGTGGCTGAGCCGGAATTGATGCGCGCCGCGAGCAAGGGCGTGGTGCACAAGAATACGGCATCCCGCAAGGTGTCGCGCCTGGCCCAGCGCCTCAAGGTGTTGTCGGCCTAACCCGGATATCCGGGCTGATATACCTTTACTAAACTTGTCCTTTTCAGACCCGGCCGCTCGTGCCGGGTTTTTTCGTTTGCCGGCAAGTACGTAAAAAGAAAGCCCGCAAGCAACACCCCGCACGATTTCGAAGTTCGAATTGCTTTGCCGGCATATACATGCCGGCTGACAGGCGCAGCCGCTGAAAGTGTTCACGGCGAAAATATCAACTGTCGAAAATCACCTTTATTTTTCAAACGGTTGCGGACGGTCATCCACAGCTTGTTCACATCAGGTGCGAGGGATGGGCGACAATTGCCTGTCAAGAAAATTATTTGATAAAATTTCGCGCGACGCGGCCTTTTTCACATTCGCCGGAAAAGGGTTTGAATCACAATGGGTTTGTCAAAACAAGCCAGTGCAACGCAGGCTCCGAACCCGTTTGCGCTAACCACATTCCTTAAAAATCCGTTAGTCGTGGCCTTGCCCTATCCACAGCGATTTCGCTAAGGTCTGTCTATCGAGAGGGACGGGCCGTTGGCCCTTAACCCAGCCTGAATCGGCCAGCAAAAAAGTGGCAGAATTCATGACGCGGATTATCTCCGCGTACGGGTTTGGTTTGCCTTTTCGATACGGTAGGGGAATGGCGTAATTGTACATGGCAGATCAATGACGCGCCGGCGTTTCGCCGGGCGGAATTGTATTGCCCTGACATGACCAAAGCGGGCTGGCTCCGAGGAGCCGGCGCCGGTTCCCCGACAATGAGGCGACATCAGCTGCCGGCGGCGGCGATGGTGTCGCTGTGAGGACACGGTCGCCGGAAACATGGATGCAGGAGGCGCATTCCCGGCGGAAAAAGGTACAAAAGGACAAGGAACTCGATCATGCAGAGCGGCATCGAAAGGGAGCTTACGGGCGACCTCCCATTCCCTGGGACCTTAACCGGAGGGGACGCTATGTCGGCTTCCATCGACGCGGAACAAAAGTTCGACCGGGTCAAGGCCCAGTTGAAGGCGCGTCTGGGAACCGAAGTCTATTCGAGCTGGTTCGGGCGCATGAAGGTCGCCGAGGCGTCCCGGGGCATTGTCCGCATCTCGGTGCCCACCGCCTTCCTGCGCTCGTGGATCAACGGCCACTACCTCGACCTCATCGCCGAGCTGTGGAAACACGAGGATCCCGAAATCCTCAAGATCGAGATCGTCGTGCGCACCGCTACCCGCCCGGGACGCAACGGCGTCGAGCCCGAAGTGGCCCCTGCGCGCAAGATGACCAGGCAAGCGCAAACGGCGCTCGCCGCCGGAACAGCGGCCCCCGGCAGGGTGGAGCGGGTACCGGCACCTCGCCCGGGAATGCCTGCCGAGACCGAGTTCAGGCACAATGTGCTCGGTTCGCCGCTTGACCCGCGCTACACGTTCGGCTCCTTCATCGAGGGACCGTCAAACCGGGTGGCCTTCGCCGCCGCCAAGGCGGTGGCGGAATCGCAGTCGAGCGCGGTGCGCTTCAATCCGCTGTTTCTGCACGCGACGGTGGGGCTGGGCAAGACGCACCTGCTGCAGGCGATCGCGGCGGAATCGCTGAAGCAGAATCCGAAGTCGCGCGTCGTCTATCTCACGGCCGAATATTTCATGTGGCGGTTTGCCACCGCGATCCGCGACAACAACGCGCTGACACTGAAGGAACAGTTGCGCGACATCGACCTCCTCATCATCGACGACATGCAGTTCCTGCAGGGCAAGTCGATCCAGCATGAATTCTGCCATCTGATCAACATGCTGCTCGACAGCGCCAAGCAGGTGGTGGTCGCCGCCGACCGGCCGCCGTCGGAACTGGAATCACTGGAGCCCCGCGTCCGCTCGCGCCTCAACGGCGGCGTCGCGCTCGAAATGTCGGCACCGGATTTCGCCATGCGGATCGGCATGCTCAAGCTGCGCCTTGCCACCGCCAAGGCCGACGATCAATCGCTCGACATCTCGGAGGAGATCCTCAACCATGTCGCCCGCACGGTGACCGGCAGCGGGCGTGAACTCGAAGGTGCGTTCAACCAGCTTCTGTTCCGCCAGTCGTTCGAACCGCAGATCACCATCGACCGCATCGATGAGATCCTCGGCCACATCTATCGTTCGGGCGAGCCGAAGCGGGTGCGCATCGAGGACATCCAGCGCATCGTCGCGCGCCACTACAATGTGTCGAAGACGGAACTTCTGTCCAACCGGCGCACCCGCACCATCGTCAAGCCGCGGCAGGTCGCCATGTACCTGTCGAAGGTGATGACACCGCGCTCCTTGCCGGAGATCGGGCGGCGTTTCGGTGGCCGCGATCACACGACGGTGCTGCACGCCGTGCGCAAGATCGAGGATCTTTCAGGCGTCGACAACACGCTGGCGCAGGAACTCGAATTGCTGAGAAGACTGATCAACGACCAGGCCTGACCGGCCGGAAAAACAAAAGCGTGTCGGCGTCTGGATGGCTGCGACGCGCTTGAAATCTCTGTCTTTATGCACGTCGTTGCCGCAAAGCCGCTGCACACTCTCGGGCCTGACCCGAGGGCATGCTTTTGCGCGACCGGCATGGCTTGCGGGCTTCGCCGGTTTTATCCCAAGAAAGCCCGCGTAACCGGCCCGAACCGTCAGCACGGGCTTGCGCTCACCGGTTTTTTCCTGTCAGTTTGTGCAGATTCTGAGCCTGTTCAGACCTTTCGCGGGTTGCCGCTTGCCGGAGACCCGCTCATTCATTCAAGCGAGCCTGTTTCGTCATGCGTGTTATCCTGGAACGGTCAAATCTCCTGAAGTCGCTCAACCACGTTCATCGCGTGGTCGAGCGGCGCAACACCATACCGATCCTGTCGAACGTGCTGTTGAGCGCCGAAGGCGCCACCCTTGAAATGAAGGCGACCGACCTCGACCTGGAGGTGACCGAAGCCACGCCCGCCAAGGTCGAGCGCGGCGGGGCGACGACGGTTCCGGCGCACCTGCTCTACGACATCGTGCGCAAGCTCGCCGACGGCGCGGAGGTCATGCTGAAGACCGACGAAGACGGCAACGCCATGACGGTGACCTCGGGCCGCTCGAGCTTTCGCCTCCAATGCCTGCCGCAATCCGATTTCCCGGAGCTTTCGGCCGGATCGTTCTCGCATATCTTCCGGCTCGATTCGGTCGCACTCAAGGGCCTGATCGAGAAGACCCAATTCGCCATCTCCACCGAAGAGACGCGCTACTACCTGAACGGCATCTACCTGCACACGCATGACGCCGACGGCAAGCTGAAGCTGCGCTCGGTAGCGACCGACGGCCATCGGCTGGCGCGCGCCGAGATCGACGCGCCGGCAGGATCGGAAGGCATGCCGGGCATCATCATTCCGCGCAAGACGGTCAGCGAATTGCAAAAGCTCGTCGATGACCCTGTTATCGCGGTGACCACCGAATTGTCCGACACCAAGATCCGCTTCACCATCGGCAGCGTCGTTTTGACCTCGAAGCTGATCGACGGCACCTTCCCGGACTATCAGCGGGTGATCCCGACCGGCAACGACAAGAAGCTGATCATCGACCGCCAGAGTTTCGCCGCTGCCGTCGACCGCGTCTCGACCATTTCGTCCGAACGCGGCCGGGCGGTGAAGCTTTCGATTGGAGAAGGCCAGGTCACGCTTGCAGTCAACAATCCGGATTCGGGCAGCGCCACCGAAGAACTGGCCGCGGATTATTCGTCCGACGCGATCGAAATCGGCTTCAACGCCAAATATCTGCTCGACGTCGCCGCCCAGTTGACCGGCACCGAGGCAAAATTCATGCTGGCGGATGCCGGCTCGCCAACGCTGATCCACGACATGGCCGACGAAACCACGCTCTACGTGCTGATGCCGATGCGGGTCTGATGCATGTCGCGCAAAAGTGTGCCGCGGTTTTGCGATAACGACATGCATAAAAACAACAAACCTAAAGCGCGTCGTATGAGGCCGGTCAAACGCGGCGCGCTTTAGGCCCGAACGAGGCCATCTTGCTGTCATGACCGGAGTTGCGAAGCAGCCTGAGCGCGATCAGCAGACTCATATAAGTAAGCTTTCGCTTACCAATTTCCGCAATTACACAACACTGTCGATCGATCTCGATCCCGGCCAGGTGGTTTTTTCCGGTGACAATGGTGCCGGCAAAACCAATCTGCTGGAGGCGATTTCCCTGTTGACGCCGGGGCGCGGCCTGCGCCGTGCGCCTTATGCCGACGTGGCGCGCGAAGGCGGCGACGGCGGCTTTGCCATTCATGCCCGGCTCGATGGGCCGGACGGCCCGGTCGAGATCGGCACCGGCATCGCAGGCGGCGACGCCGCCGAAAGCGGCCGGCGGGTGCGGATCAACGGCGCGGCGGCGCGCTCGGCGGAGGACATGCTGGAATGGTTGCGCGTCGTCTGGCTGACACCGGCGATGGATGCATTGTTCACCGGGCCGGCCGCAGATCGGCGGCGCTTTCTCGACCGGCAGGTGCTGGCGATCGATCCGGGCCACGGCCAGCGCGCGCTCGACTACGAAAAAGCAATGCGCGGCCGCAATCGATTGCTCGCCGAAGGCTCGCGCGATGGCGCCTGGTTCGATGCGATCGAGACGCAAATGGCCGAAACCGGTGTGGCGATTGCCGCGGCGCGTGCCGAACTGGTGCGCCTACTCACCGCCATGATCGACAGGCTGCCAAGCTCCGGTCCATTTCCGCAAGCCGACATCGGCCTGTCCGGCGCGCTGGAAAGCGAGGTCACAACCAGCGCGGCTGTCGATGTCGAGGAGCGGTTCCGCCGCGCGCTTGCCGAAGCTCGCGATCGCGACCGCGCCGCCGGGCGCACGCTCGACGGCCCGCACCGGTCGGACCTCGTGGTGCGGCACCGGCCAAAGGCGATGCCGGCCGAACTCTGCTCGACGGGCGAGCAGAAGGCGCTGCTGGTCGGCATGGTCCTGTCGCACGCCCGGCTGACCTGCGAGATGTCTGGCATGACGCCGATCCTGCTGCTCGACGAAATCGCCGCCCATCTCGACGCGGGCCGACGCGCCGCGCTGTTCTCGATCCTCGAAGAGCTGAATTGCCAGGCTTTCATGACCGGGACCGATGCGGCGCTGTTTTCCAGTCTCAACGGACGCGCGCAGTTCCTGACCGTCGATCACGGCACGGTCGGGCCAACCGTTTGAGTTCCTGGATATTGTGCCAAAAGTAGTAATGAATGGTGAATGGTGAATGGTGAATGGTGAATGGTAGTGAGAGCACCCTTATTCACTAATCACTAATCACTAATCACTAATCACTAATCCCTAATCACTAAATCATCAGGGTTCACTATTCACTATTCACCATTCACCATTCACCATTCACACTATTCAACTGCTGCGCACCCCGATGGGCAAGCCGATGGCAGGCTTTGGCAACGTGCATTACCGCCTGACAAGATTTTTCTCGCGCTATATGGTCCGGCGATGATCACCACCGCGCTCACCAACGAAGAACTCGAACGCTACGCCCGCCACATCGTGCTGCCCGAGATCGGCGGCGCCGGCCAGCAGCGACTGAAGCGGGCTCGGGTCCTGGTCATCGGCGCCGGCGGGCTGGGAGCGCCGGTGCTTGAATATCTTGCCGCAGCCGGCGTTGGCACACTCGGCATCGTCGACGACGACAGCGTCTCGCTGTCGAACCTGCAAAGACAGGTTATCCACGGCACCGGCGCTGTCGGCATGGCGAAGACCGACAGTGCCAAGGCGGCGATCGCCCGCATCAACCCCAACGTCGCCGTGGAACTGCACAATCTCAGGCTGACGGCGGACAACGCCCCTGCCCTTGTCGCCGGTTATGACATCGTCGTCGACGGCTCCGACAATTTCGAAACCCGTTATGCGGTGGCCGACGCCTGCGCCGTGGAAAAGCGGCCGCTGGTCCATGCCGCCGTCGGCCGCTTCGACGGCTCGGTGACCGTGCTGAAACCGTTCGAGACGGGCACGGACGGCAGGCCGAATCCGAGCTATCGCGATCTTTTCCCGGAACCACCGCCGGCCGGCCTGGTGCCATCCTGCGCCGTGGCCGGCGTGCTCGGCGTGCTAACCGGCGTCGTCGGCACGCTGCAGGCCATGGAGGCGATCAAGCTGATCGCCGGCATCGGCGAACCGCTCGTCGGCCGGCTGCTGCTTTACGATGCATTGGCCGCCCGCTTCGACACGATCCGCTACAAGAGCAGCTAGAACAAGAGCAGCTAGATTTTGGACAGCCTGGTTTCCGTCGCGCAGCTTCCGGCCGATTTCGACCGTTGGGACGAGGTGCTGGCGCTGATCATGCGCGCCTTCGCTGCCATGGACGGCGTCATCGATCCGCCATCCTCGGCGCATCGGCTCACGGTCGAAAATCTCCGGGACAAGGCCCGGCAGGAGACGGGCTTTGCGGCGCTGAAGGACGGCAGGATTGTCGGCTGCGTTTTTGTCCTTGAGCGGGCCAGAGATTTCTATGTCGGAAAGCTCGCGGTCGAACCGGATTTTCGGGGACAAGGCATCGCCAGGCGGCTGATGCAAGCTGTCGAGGATCTTGCCCGCAACCGCGGCAAGCCTGCGATCGAGCTTCAGACGCGGATCGAACTGACCGGGAACCACGCGGCCTTTGCCCGCCTCGGCTTTCACGAAACGGCACGGACAGCGCACAGTGGCTATGACCGTCCGACCTCGATCACCATGCGCAAGGTTCTTTCGTAAGCCTGCACTAACTTAATATGGCAGCCGGTCACGTCCGTAGCGGCAGCACGCGATCCGGCGGCCGATGGCCATCGAAGAAGGCGCGGATGTTGATGATCACCTTCTCGCCCATGTCGATCCGGCCTTCGAGCGTCGCCGACCCCATATGCGGCAACAGCACGACCTTGCCCTTGGCGGCGAGCTTCAGCAATTTGCTGTTCAGCGCCGGCTCATGCTCGTAGACGTCGAGCCCGGCGCCGGCGATCTTGCCGTCCTGGATCAGCTTGACCAGAGAGTCCTCGTCGATGATGTCGCCGCGCGCCGTGTTGACGATGTAAGCGGACGGTTGCAGAAGCGCCAGCCGCCGCGCCGAAAGCAGATGGAAGGTCGCCGGCGTCGACGGACAATTGACCGAAATGATGTCCATGCGGGCAAGCATCTGGTCGAGGCTTTCCCAATAAGTCGCCTCCAGTTCGTCCTCGACCGCGGCAAGCACGCGATGGCGGTTGTGATAGTGGATCGACAGGCCAAAGGCCTTGGCCCGCCGGGCGACGGCGGTGCCGATGCGGCCCATGCCGACAATGCCGAGGCGTTTGCCCCAGATACGCCGGCCGAGCATCCAGGTCGGTGACCAGCCGGCCCATTTCTTGTCGCCGGTCAGCACATTGGCGCCTTCCGCCAGCCGCCGCGGCACCGCCAGCATCAGCGCCATGGTCATGTCGGCGGTATCTTCGGTCAAAACGTTCGGCGTGTTGGTGACGGTAATGCCCTTCTTCGCTGCTGCTGACACGTCGATCTTGTCGACGCCGTTGCCGAAATTGGCGATCAGCTTGAGGTTGTCGCCGGCCTGAGCGATCAGCGCCGCGTCGATTTGATCGGTTATGGTCGGCACCAGCACGTCGGCTTCCTTGACCGCCGCGACCAGTTCCGGCTGCGTCATCGGCCGGTCTTCGACATTCAGCCGGGCGTCGAACAGCTCACGCATGCGGGTCTCGACCGGGTCGGGCAGCTTGCGCGTGATGACGACGAGGGGCCTTTTTCTGCCTACCATTGTTTCCTCGAACCCGACCTCGTTGAGACCTCTTTAACCAAGACAGGCGAAACTGCAGGCCGGTCGCGGTGCCAGTTCTCCATGTAACAAGAGGTTCCGCCGAAGACAAAGAAAAAGGGGCGCCAGGGCCGATGAGCCGGCGCCGAAAGGGAACGAAAGTGTCTGGTTTCGCGTCGCTCCGCCTGGCCCTCAGCGCAGCATTTCTCGGCGCTCTGCTTTATTCCCCGGATGTGGCGGCACAGAATGCGGCAGCACCGACCCAGAGCGTCACGCTCGGGCCGAGCGGCCTGCCGCTGCCGCGCTTCGTCAGCCTGAAAGCCGGCCGCGTCAACTCCCGCGTCGGACCAGGCGTCAACTATTCCGTCGACTGGATGTATATGAAGCCCGGCCTGCCGATGGAGATCATCCAGGAATTCGACACCTGGCGTCGGGTGCGCGATGCCGACGGCTCGGAAGGCTGGATCAACCAGTCGCTGCTTTCAGGTCGCCGCACGGCGATCGTAGCACCCTGGCAGCGCGGCAAAGATGCCCGAATCAACCTACTCGACGACCCGCAAAAGGATGCCGGCATCGTCGCAATCGTCGAGCCTGGCGCCATGGGCACGATCAAGTCCTGTGACGGCCAGTGGTGCGAAATGACCTTCAGTGGCCACACCGGCTGGCTCGCCCAGTCGCTGGTCTGGGGCGCCTATCCGGGCGAACGGGTCAAGGACTGACCTCTTCTTGCCGGTTCGGGATGATGGTCCAACGCATGTCGCGCAAAAGTGCGCAGCGGTTTTGCGATAACGACATGCGTAAAAACAACAACCTGAAGCGCGTCGCATGAGGCCGGCCAAACGCGACGCGCTTTAGAGGCCGATACAGGCGAAACGGTATCTCGCCGCCTTATAAAGAGCGGATCAATCGGAGCGTTTGGGGCGCAGCCTCACCACGATATCGACATTGGCGATCTCCATGCCCTCCGGCGGCTCCGGCAGGTTGGAAACCGTGACAGGACCGCTGGCGATGTCAAAAATCCTGTTTTCGCCCTCAATGTAGAAATGATGGTGATCGGAGGTGTTGGTGTCGAAGTAGGTCTTCGACCCCTCGACGGCCAGGATGCGCAGAAGGCCCGCCTGGGTGAATTGATGAAGGGCGTTGTAGACGGTGGCGAGCGATACCGGCACGCCGGCGGCGATTGCCTCCTCGTGCAGTTCCTCGGCCGACAGATGGCGGTCGCCTTTGGCAAAAAGCAGATCGGCCAGCGCAATGCGCTGACGCGTCGGCCTCAGGCCAGCTTCGCGAACCCGCTTGTCCACAGCGACATTTTCCTTCCGGCAGCCCAGATCCATCTATCCATCCAAGCTCAAGTTTCGCCTCAAAACCTGTCCAGAACGGCAAAAAACCAACATTGACCGAACCTGGACATCCCCCGACATATATTCTGTCGGCCGAATACGATCAATAGCGCGCATTGACCCCGGCAGGCGGGCGGGTTAAGCGCAAACGCCGGTTTCCGGCCTGAAATAGATTGTGTTAGGAAACCAACGACAAGGGCGCGCTACCGCCCGGACGATTATTGGGGACGGAGACTGATGGCGGTTTCGAAATCCAGCTACGATTACGAGGAACTGCTTGCCTGCGCCCGCGGCGAGCTGTTCGGACCTGGAAACGCCCAGCTCCCCTATCCGCCGATGCTGATGTTCGACCGCATCACCGAAATCAGCGAGACCGGCGGCGCCTTCGACAAGGGCTTCATCCGCGCCGAATTCGACATCAAGCCGGACCTGTGGTTTTTCGCCTGCCACTTCATCGGCAACCCGATCATGCCGGGGTGCCTGGGCCTCGACGCCATGTGGCAATTGACGGGATTCTACCTTGGCTGGCTCGGCGAGCCGGGCAAGGGCATGGCGCTGTCGACCGGCGAAGTGAAATTCAAAGGCATGGTGACGCCGTCGGTCAAGAAGGTAGAATATGGCGTGGATTTCAAGCGCGTGATGCGCGGCCGGCTGGTGCTGGGTATCGCCGATGGCTGGCTGAAGGCGGATGGCGAACCCATATACGCAGCAACGGATCTCAAGGTGGGACTGTCCAAGCAATCGGCTGCCGCCTGACCGGCGCCTGCGCAGCGCGGCGAGTCCGCGGGAGGCGCAAAGGAAGCTGTAGAACTTAATTTGCGCATCCTTGTCCGGCAGGTTTCGGTCCGGCAGGTTTCGGGTTCACGCGCTGGAAGGAGTTGCGAATGAGACGGGTCGTAGTTTCGGGCCTCGGCATCGTGTCGTCGATCGGCAACAATGCCAACGAGGTGCAGGCCTCGCTGCATGATGCCAGATCCGGCATCAGCTTCTCGGATTCCTTCGCCGAACACGGCTTCCGCTGCCAGGTCTGGGGAGCGCCGACGCTCGACCCCGCCGCGCTGATCGATCGCCGCGCCATGCGCTTCCTGTCGCAAGGTGCGGCCTGGAACCATGTCGCCATGGACCAGGCGATCGTGGACGCTGGACTTGGCGAGAACGACATCACCAATGAGCGCACCGGCATCGTCATGGGATCGGGCGGACCATCGACCAGAACCATCGTCGAGGCCGCTGAAACCACGCTCAAGAACGGCAGCCCCAAGCGCATCGGCCCGTTCGCGGTGCCGAAGGCGATGTCGTCGACCGCTTCGGCGACGCTCGCCACCTGGTTCAAGATCCAAGGCGTCAATTATTCGATCTCTTCGGCCTGCTCGACCTCGGCGCATTGCATCGGCAATGGCTACGAACTGATCCAGTGGGGCAAGCAGGACATGGTCTTCGCCGGCGGCCATGAGGATCTCGACTGGACGATGTCGGACCTGTTCGACGCGATGGGCGCCATGTCCTCCAAGTTCAACGACCGGGCATCGGCTGCCTCGCGCGCCTATGACGTCGATCGCGACGGCTTCGTCATTGCCGGCGGCGCCGGCGTGCTGGTGCTGGAAGAACTCGAGCACGCCAAGGCGCGCGGCGCCAAGATCTACGCCGAGGTCGTCGGCTATGGCGCGACCTCGGACGGCTTCGACATGGTGGCGCCCTCGGGCGAAGGCGCGGTGCGCTGCATGCGGCAGGCGTTGGCGACCGTCTCTTCGCCGGTCGACTACATCAACACGCACGGCACCTCGACGCCGGTCGGCGACTCCAGGGAGATGGGCGCGATCCGCGAGGTGTTCGGCGAAAACATGCCGTTCATCACCTCGACGAAATCGCTGACCGGCCACTCGCTGGGTGCGGCCGGCGTGCAGGAATCGATCTACTCGATCCTGATGATGCAAGGCGGATTCATCGGCGAGAGCGCCCACATCGAGCAGCTCGATCCGGAATTCGAGGGTATGCCGATCGTGCGAGAGCGCATCGACGATGCCAGGATCGACACCGTCCTGTCCAACTCGTTCGGTTTCGGCGGCACCAACGCAACGCTGATTTTCCAGCGCTATTCCGCATAAGGACTGCCGACCATGGACGGATTGATGAAGGGCAAGCGCGGGCTTGTCATGGGTGTCGCCAACGACCATTCGATCGCCTGGGGCATCGCCCGGAAACTGTCCGAACATGGGGCGGAACTCGCCTTCACCTATCAGGGCGAAGCCTTCGGGCGCCGGGTCAAGCCGCTCGCCGACAAGCTCGGCTCCTCGCTGGTCGTGCCTTGCGACGTCGAGGACAGCGCATCGATTGCCGCTACCTTCGGGACCTTGGGCGAGGCCTGGGGCGGCTTGGACTTCGTCGTCCACGCCATCGGCTTTTCCGACAAGAACGAGCTGAAAGGCCTTTACGCCGACACCAGCCGCGACAATTTCGTCCGCACCATGGTCATCTCCTGCTACTCCTTCACCGAGGTCGCCCGTCATGCGGCCGCGCTGATGAGGGACGGCGGCTCGATGATCACGCTGACCTATGCCGGTTCGGTCCGCGTCATGCCGAACTACAACGTCATGGGCGTCGCCAAGGCCGGGCTTGAAGCCAGCGTCCGCTATCTCGCCAACGACTACGGCCCGCGCGGCATCAGGGTGAACGGCATATCCGCGGGACCGGTGCGGACACTGGCCGGCGCCGGGATTTCCGACGCACGCCATATGTTTTCCTACCAGCAGCGCAACTCGCCGCTGCGCCGTACAGTGACCATCGACGAAGTCGGTGGCTCCGCGCTCTATCTGCTGTCCGATCTGTCGTCGGGCGTCACCGGCGAAATCCACTATGTCGATTCCGGCTACCACATCGTCTCGATGCCGGCGCTCGACGAGCTGAAGCGGACCGACAGCGGACGAGAGTAATTTCGGCCGTAGAAGATGCCTTTGTCCGCCTTCAGCGGCGCGCCGCGAAAATCTTGAACATGCCGTCGCGGGCGATCTCGGCATGGCTGGAGAAGGCGGCCGCCAGCACCGGCTCGTAGGGAAGCTGGCGGTTCGCCACCATGAACAGCCGCCCGCCCGGCTTCAGCGCCTTTGCCGCGGCGCGGATCATGCCGGCACCGATCTCGGGCTCGGCCGCCCGGCTGCGATGGAAGGGCGGGTTCATGGCGATGGCGTCATAGCGCCGCTCGACCGGCTCGCTCAAGAGATCGATCCAGAAGAAACGGGGTTCCGCCGTTGTAGTGCCGATATTGAATTTCGCCGCTTCCAGTGCATCGAACTCGGCCTCGTAGAGATTGAGCGCCGATAGGCCAGGTGAGCGGGCGGTGATTTCGGCCGCCACATAGCCCCAGCCGGCGCAGAAATCGGCAACGCTGCCACGCAGGTCGCCGGGCAGATTGTCGACCAGCAATCTCGAACCTGCATCGATCTTGTCGAAAGAAAACATGCCTGGTGCGGTGCGGAACCGATCCTCGACCAGAAGGGCGGGATTGGCAGCGCGAAGTGCCGCTGCGACCGCAGCATCGGCAGGTCGATGAAACCAGAAGGCGATGCCGTGATGTTTCGGCAAATGGCCATCGAGCGGCACAAGCTCGTCGATGCGCTTGCGCAGGCTGGCAATGCCATCGTCCTTGGCGCCGGCGACGACAATCGACCCGCCCGGCCTCACACATTCGACCGCCTCGGCGATGCGCAATTCGTTTTGCCCGCGATGACGGCCGGCAAGCACCAGTGCCGCATCGAAACCTTCGCCCTCCAGGCGCGGCGTGACGGTGAAACCGGCCGCCTGCAGCGCGCGAAAGTGCGGCCGGAAGCCTTGCACCAGATGCAGTGCTGCATCAAAACCTTCGGGCAGGCGGAAGCCCGGCTCAGCGCCGAGAAAGAGGACACGCTCGCCCTTACGCGGCAAGGAAACAGCCTCGGCCTCGAACGGATGGAACAGTGTCTTCAGCGGCTCGGCGGACATTTTTCGATCTCGAAGTGCAGCTGGCTTTTCCAGAAAATGAAAACGGGCGCGACCTGTCGGCGCGCCCGTTTCGATTGTACGGTCAGATCGCTCAGGCGGCGTCTTCTTCGCCGTCGGCCTTCTTGTCGCGGGCGATTTCCTTTCCGGTGGCCTGGTCGACGACCTTCATCGACAGGCGGACCTTGCCGCGTTCGTCGAAGCCCATCAGCTTGACCCAGACCTTGTCGCCTTCCTTGACGACGTCCGAAGTCTTGGCGACGCGATCATTGGCGAGCTGCGAGATGTGGACGAGGCCGTCACGCGGACCGAAGAAGTTGACGAAAGCGCCGAAGTCGGCGGTCTTGACGACCGTGCCCTCGTAGATTTCGCCGACTTCCGGCTCTGCGACGATGGTGTGGATCCACTTCTTCGCCGCCTCGATCTCCTTGGCGTTGGACGAAGCGATCTTGACCGTACCGTCGTCCTCGATGTTGATCTTGGCGCCGGTCTTTTCGACGATCTCGCGGATGACCTTGCCGCCCGAGCCGATCACGTCGCGGATCTTGTCGGTCGGGATGTGCATGACCTCGATGCGCGGCGCGAATTCGCCGAGTTCGGAGCGCGCGCCGGACAGCGCATGGCCCATTTCGCCGAGGATATGCTGGCGGCCGTCCTTGGCCTGGTCCAGCGCGATCTTCATGATCTCCTCGGTGATGCCCTCGATCTTGATGTCCATCTGCAGCGAGGTGATGCCGTTGGCGGTGCCGGCAACCTTGAAGTCCATGTCGCCGAGATGGTCCTCGTCGCCGAGGATGTCGGAGAGCACCGCGAAGCGCTCGCCTTCCTTGATCAGGCCCATGGCGATGCCGGCGACCGGCTTGGCCAGCGGCACACCGGCATCCATCAGCGCCAGCGAGGTGCCGCAGACGGTAGCCATCGACGACGAGCCGTTGGACTCGGTGATCTCCGAAACGACGCGCAGCGTGTAGGGGAACTGGTCTGATGTCGGCAGCATCGGGCGGATCGCGCGCCAGGCGAGCTTGCCGTGGCCGATCTCGCGGCGGCCGGGCGACCCCATGCGACCGGTTTCACCGACCGAATAGGGAGGGAAGTTGTAGTGAAGGAGGAACTTTTCCTTGTACATGCCGGTCAGCGAATCGACATACTGCTCGTCCTCGCCGGTGCCGAGCGTGGCGACGACCAGCGCCTGGGTCTCGCCGCGGGTGAACAGCGCCGAGCCGTGGGTGCGCGGCAGGACGCCGACTTCGGAGACGATCTTGCGAACCGTCTTCAGGTCGCGGCCGTCGATGCGCGAACCGGTGTCGAGGATGTTCCAACGCACGACCTTGGCCTGGAGCTCCTTGAACACGGTGCCGATCTGCTCGGACGTATACTTGGCTTCTTCGCCTTCGGCGGGCGCGAACGCAGCCTTGACCTTGGCCTTGACGGCGTCGACGGCGGCATAGCGCTTCTGCTTGTCGGTGATCTTGTACGCATCACGAAGCTCGCCTTCGACGATCTTCAGCATCTCGGCTTCAAGTGCCGAATAATCCGGCGCGGTGAAGTCACGCGGATCCTTGGCGGCGACTTCTGCCAGCTTGATGATGGCGTCGATCACCGGCTGGAAGCCGCGATGGCCGAACATGACGGCGCCGAGCATCAGATCCTCGCCGAGTTCCTTGGCTTCGGACTCGACCATCAGCACGGCGTCGGAGGTGCCGGCGACGATCAGGTCAAGCTTGGATTCCTGCATCTCGTCGACATGCGGATTGAGCACATATTCGCCGTTGATGTAGCCGACGCGGGCGCCGCCGATCGGACCCATGAAAGGGACGCCGGACAGTGTCAAAGCCGCCGAGGTGGCGACGATCGACAGGATGTCCGGGTCGTTTTCGAGATCATGCTGGACGACGGTGACAACGATCTGCGTGTCGTTCTTGTAACCGTCAGCGAAGAGCGGGCGGATCGGACGGTCGATGAGGCGGGAAACCAGCGTTTCCTTTTCGCTCGGACGGCCTTCGCGCTTGAAATAGCCGCCCGGGATCTTGCCGGCGGCATAGGTCTTTTCCTGGTAGTTGACGGTCAGCGGGAAGAAGTCGAGGCCGGGTTTTGGTTCCTTCATCGAAACGACGGTGGCGAGAACCTTGGTTTCGCCGTAGGTGGCGAGCACCGCGCCGTCAGCCTGGCGCGCAACCTTGCCGGTTTCGAGGATGAGCGGACGGCCGCCCCATTCGATTTCCACTTTGTGGTGATTGAACATGTCTTGTCCTTCATATGCGGAAAGGGCCGCGCCATTTCACCGTGCGCGAGTGCCCCTTTCCCTTGGCTTCGTTTCTCGGGCAGCCACGGGCAAGACAACGGGAAGCTCGGGTAAATCCGGCGCGGGTGCCGCGCGAGCGTCCTGCAATCCTGCCCCATGACCGTCCATGGGCGGTTTCGAATGGCCCTGTGCTATATCGAAACCGGGTCTGGCCAATCGATCCGACTGGCCTTGCGCATGACCCGAAAACCGCGGCTCTCGGAAATGCCTTGCGCAAATTCAAAGTTTCAGAGCGTCCCATGTGCGCGTCCAAATCGAAGCGCGGCGCTCTACTCCTTCATTGGAGCAATGGACTGCTCCAATGCGCGACCGGCGGGCTCTCGAAAGAACCCGCCGGTCAATTCGTCAACGGCGCAGACCGAGCTTCTCGATCAGCGTCTGATAGCGCGCGTCGTCCTTGCGCTTGAGATAATCAAGCAGGCTGCGGCGCTGGGAGACGAGAGCGAGCAGACCACGGCGGGAATGGTTATCCTTCTTGTGGTCCTTGAAATGGTCGGTCAGGTTCTTGATGCGCTCGGAAAGGATGGCCACCTGGACTTCCGGAGACCCGGTATCGCCCTTGGCGGTTGCGAATTCACCCATCAATTCCTTCTTGCGCTCGGCAGTAATCGACATCGTGTTTTTCCTTATCTGTTTGAGGAAACGGGACGCCCTCGGCCGGGATGTCGTCCAGCAGGGGCCGGTACAAGCAACGTGGCATTGCACGATGCTGCGGCGCATATAGTGCAATTCAGGCAAAAACACCAGCCCAATTCACAAGCCGGCTTTTTGCTGCACAAACGAAGTTTTCGCCTCGGCTAAAGCCACTTCTTCCATCTGAAGAAGGCGACAAGACCGAGCGCGACAACGGCCATGAACACCAGCGCTGCCGGATAGCCGTATTGGGCCTTCAGCTCCGGCATGTTCCATGGCGAGGCTTCGGGATCGAAGTTCATGCCCCACACGCCAGCGAGAAAGGTGAGCGGGATGAAGATCACCGAGACGATCGTCCAGATAGCTGATGACGTCGCTGGTGCGCTGACTCAGCGACAGATGCATCTCGATCAGACCGGTCAGCATGTCGCGCTGGGTTTCGACCAGTTCGATGAGCCGAAGCGAGTGATCGAGCGTGTCGTTCAGGAAGATCTTGGTCTCGGGCTTGACGTAGGGCACGTCGTTGCGGATCAGCGTCGCCAGCGCGTCGCGCATCGGCCAAAGCACCCCCTTCAGCACGTTGGCGTCGCGCCGCAACTCGTGAAGCCGCCGCATCTGGTGCTTGTCCGCCGCGCGCAGCATCTGGTCTTCGATGCTGTCGACCAAGTCGCCGGCAGTCTCGATCGGCGGGAAATAACTGTCGACAATGGCGTCGATCAGCGCATAGGCGAGATAGTCGGCGCCGCGTGAGCGCAGCCGGTTGGGCATCGAGCTTTCGATGCGCTTGCGCACGGGATCGAACGGATCGCCTTCGCGCTCCTGGAAGGTGACGACGAAGTTCCTGCCGAAGAAGACCGCGATCTGCTCGTAGCGATGCGCGGTGACGTCGTCGATCATCCTGACGACGACGAAGGCATGGTCTTCGAAGAAATCCACCTTCGGCCGCTGGCCGGTGTTGACGACGTCTTCCAGCGCCAGCGGATGCAGGCTGAAAATCCGGCCGATCTCCTCGATCAGCGGGATGTTGGCGAGGCCGGTGCAGTCGAGCCAGATGACCGGCCAAGCGTTGCAATGAGCATTCAGGTCGTCGATGCTGGCATTTCTCGATTGTCTCGAATTTGTCGGGCGACATCAGTGTCAGTCGCAGTTCGCTGCGCCGCGCCGCAGGGTCGGCGATCAGTGTGCCCGGTGATGCGCCGATCGGCGGCCGCCGTGCTGTCACCGGCGCCCGCTTCCTGATCGTCTCGGCCTTTGCCATGTGCCCCTCGAATGTGCCTCTGATCCAGATTAGACGAGGGGGCTCAGCCGGCAAAGACCCGCTTCGGCTTGAACATGCCTTGCTCGATGGCGCCGATGGCGACCAGCTTGCCGCGCGCCGTGGCGCAGGCTTCCTCGGCTTCCACCGGCGCGTCGCGGCCACGGATGATGACCGGGTTGCCAAGGCGGATTTTTGTTGCCGCGTCGTCGCTGATTGCGATCTGCGGCAGGCAGTCGAGCGCGGCTGACGTGTCGACCAGAAACGCGTCGATGGCATTGAAATCGACCGGCACCGTGTCCGCTGAATCCGAACCTTCATCGGGCTGTTCGCCGAAGCGGGCGGCTTCCAGCTCGGCGATGGTGACGAAGTCTTCCTGCGTGAACGGCTCGACCTCGATCCGGCGCAGTTCGGCGATGTGACCGAAACAGCCGAGATCGCGGCCCATATCGCGGGCCAGCGAGCGGACATAGGTGCCCTTGCCGCATTCGACCTCGAAAATGGTGCTGTCAGCACTGTGCTCGATCAGGTCGAGGCGGCCGATCTCGACTTCCCGCGCCGGAATGTCAACCGTCGCGCCGTCGCGGGCAAGATCATAGGCGCGCTCGCCTGCGATCTTGATGGCCGAAAATTGCGGCGGCGTCTGCATGATGACGCCGGTGTATTTCGGCATCAGCAAAAGCACATCGGCTTCAGCCGGACGCTGGTCGGAGCTTTTCGTCACCGGCCCTTCGAGGTCATCAGTCGAACGCTCCTCACCCCAGGCAACCGTGAAGCGGTAGACCTTGGCGCCATCCTGGACATAGGGGACGGTCTTGGTCGCTTCGCCGAGCGCGATCGGCAGCATGCCGGAAGCGAGCGGGTCGAGCGTGCCGGCATGGCCGGCCTTTTCCGCCTGGAACAGCCATTTGATCTTGGAGACGGCTTCGGTCGAACCCATGCCGACGGGTTTATCCAGCACCAGCCAGCCGGAGATCGGCCGACCCTTCTTCTTGCCGCGACGCGCCACTATTTTTCGTCCTTGTCGTTGTCTTTGTTCTGGTCGCCGATCTGGGCGTCTGGGCCGAGATCGCGCGCCACTTCGGGCGAGTGCAACAATTCGTTGATCTTCTGGAAATTGTCGTAGCTGGTGTCGAGCCGGAAGCGGAATTCCGGCATGTACTTCATCTGCCGGAGCGCGCCGGAAACGCGGCCGCGCACGAATTTCGCATGCTTGTTGAGCGCCTCGACCACCGCATCGGCATCACTGGCGCCAAGCGGCGAGACGAAGGCGGTGGCGACCTTCAGATCGGGCGACATGCGCACCTCCGAGACCGAAACCACCGAATTCTCGATCAATGGATCGAGGATCTCGCCACGCTGCAAGGTTTCCGACAGCGCATGACGCACCTGCTCGCCGACGCGAAGCATGCGCTGGGATGGACCTGACGTGGTTGAACGGGGCATTTTTCTCTATCCTGAAATCGTGAGGCACGGGATGGGACCGCGCCGCATGTCTCATATGCTTTAGAGCCCGATCCATCCCGATAAAGAATCGGAATGGATCAGGCTCTATCTTTTTCTTTGACCATGATCTTCTCCGAAAACCGGATACCACTTTTCGGGATCATGGTTTAGGCGGCAGCCTTTCGACCACCGCCCGGTCCCAGTAGATGCTCGAACTCAAGTTGCTCGAAACTCAGAGCGTCCTGGTCACCATCTCGACGCGGAAGCACTCGATGACGTCGCCGACGCGCATGTCTTCGTAGTTCTGGAAGGCCATGCCGCATTCCTGGCCACCCGGAACCTCCGCAACTTCGTCCTTGAAGCGCTTCAGCGTCTTCAGCGTGCCTTCGTGGATGACGACGTTGTCGCGGATCAGGCGAACGCCCGCACCGCGCTCGACCTTGCCTTCGCTGACACGGCAGCCGGCGATCTTGCCGACCTTGGTGATGTCGAAGATCTCGAGGATCTCGGCATTGCCGATGAAGGTCTCGCGACGCTCCGGCGACAGCAGGCCGGACAGCGCCGCCTTCACGTCATCCACGAGGTTGTAGATGATCGAGTAGTAGCGGATCTCGATGCCTGCAGCCGCGGCCGCCGCCCGCGCCTGCACATTGGCGCGAACGTTGAAGCCGATGATTGCGGCGCCCGAGGTTTCCGCCAGCGAGACATCGCTTTCGGTGATGCCGCCGGCGCCCGCATGAACGATGCGCGCACGCACCTCGTCGGTGCCGAGCTTGTCCAGCGCCGCGCTGATCGCCTCGATCGAGCCCTGAACGTCGCCCTTGATAACCAGCGGGAATTCCTTCAGCCCGCTCGTCTGCAGTTGCGACATCATCTGTTCGAGCGAACCACGCTGGCCGGCATGTTTGGCCACCGCCTTCTCACGCGCCAGACGCTGGCGATATTCGGTGATCTCGCGGGCGCGGGCCTCGTTGTTGACGACGGCGAAGCGGTCGCCGGCCTGCGGGGTTCCCTGCAGACCGAGCACTTCCACCGGCATAGCCGGCGGCGCTTCCTTGATCTGCCCGCCGCGGTCGTTGACCAGCGCGCGCACCCGGCCCCATTCGTTGCCGGCAACGAGGATGTCGCCAGGCATCAGCGTGCCGGTCTGGACCAGCACCGTGGCGACGGGGCCGCGGCCCTTGTCGAGCTGGGCTTCGATGACGACGCCTTCGGCGGTGCGGTCCGGATTGGCTTTCAGGTCGAGGATTTCGGCCTGCAGCAGGATCGCTTCGAGCAGCTTGTCGAGATTGGTGCCCTTGGTCGCCGACACTTCGACGTCCAGCACCTCGCCGCCCATCGATTCGACGAAGACTTCGTGGCGCAGCAGTTCCGAGCGCACCTTTTGCGGGTCGGCGTCATGCTTGTCGATCTTGTTGATCGCCACAATGATCGGAACGCCGGCCGCCTTGGCATGGCTGATCGATTCGATCGTCTGCGGCATCACGCTGTCGTCGGCCGCCACTACCAGGATGGCGATGTCGGTCGCCTGAGCGCCACGGGCGCGCATCGCCGTGAAGGCGGCGTGGCCGGGCGTGTCGATGAAGGTGACCTTGTGACCGTTCTTCTCGACCTGATAGGCGCCGATATGCTGGGTGATGCCGCCGGCTTCGCCGGATACGACATTGGCATTGCGGATGGCGTCGAGAAGCGACGTCTTGCCGTGGTCGACATGGCCCATGATGGTCACCACCGGCGGACGCGGCTCGAGATCTTCGGGGCGATCGGCGATGTTGAAGAGGCCTTCCTCGATGTCGGACTCGGCGACGCGGCGAACCGTGTGGCCGAATTCGGTAGCGACCAGCTCGGCCGTGTCGGCGTCGATGACGTCGCCCGGCTTCAGGATCTGGCCCTGTTTCATGAAGAACTTGACCACATCGACGGCGCGCTCGGACATGCGCTGCGCCAGTTCCTGGATGGTGATGGTTTCGGGCAGTATCACTTCGCGCATGACTTTCTCGCGCGGTTCGTTATGCAGCGCGCGCTTGAATTTCTCCTGGCGCCGACGCATCGACGACAGCGAACGCGCCCGCGCATCCTCATCGGAAAGTGCGGCATTCAGCGTCAGCTTGCCGCGGCGGCGATCTTCCTCGCCCTTGGTCGGCTTGGCCGGACGCGCCACTTCCGGCGTGACCGGACGGCGCACCGGGGCGCCGGCGCCGGTCCGCTTCGGCTTGATGTCCTCGTCGTCGGCTGTCGCCAGTTCGGCGGCCAGCGGCGCGCGGCGGCGCGCCTCTTCCTCGGCACGCCGGCGGGACTCGGCCTCGGCCTGCAGCCGGGCTTCTTCCTCGGCTTGGCGGCGCGCGGATTCCTCGCGCTCGCGACGGCGGCGCTCTTCATCCTCGGCGCGGCGCTTGGCCTCGTCGATGGCGCGCTGGCGATCCTCGACGTCGCGCACCTTCGAACCCTCAAGGGCCCGGCGGCGCGCCTCCATTTCATCGCGCGACAATTGGTTCAGCACCATGCCGCCGCGTTCGACCGGCGGCGGAGGCGGCGGCGCCTTGGGCGCTTCCTGCACAACCGGCGCTGCCGCGACCGGTGGCTTCGGCGTGAAGACGGACACAGGGGCAGCAGTCGGCTCCGGCTTGTCACCGGGCAGCGAGAACTTGCGCTTCTTGGTCTCGACCACGACCGCCTTGGTGCGGCCATGCGAGAAGCTCTGGCGCACGGTGCCCTGTTCCGTACCTGGGCGCTTCAGCGTCAAAGTCTTCTTCGGCGTAACACTCAACGTCTTGTCGTCGCCCGATTTCGTATCGCTCATTCCATATCCTCTGCGGCATCATCTTCGTCAGCAACGGCCGCAAGCATTGCCAGATCGTCCGGGGAACCGCCCCGATACCGGTCGAGCGCAACCATGCGCTTCTGGACCGCCCTGCCCGCGTCTCCCGCGAGAACGGCAGCATGTATCACATTTGTACCCCCCAATGCCAAGCTCAACTCGGCCTCGGAGAAAAGTTTGTAGGCAAGGATGGCGGGGCCACCGAGGTGGACGGTTGCCCGTCGCGCCTGGCTGATCTTGCGGACGCCGTCATCTGACGCCTCGGTCGCATGCAACACGAAAAGCGCCAGCCCGCCACGCACCGCGCTCTCAACCTTGGTGGCGCCGAGCGCGATCGCGCCTGCCTTGCGGGCAAGACCGAGCATGCCCAGAGCGTATCTGGAAAGCAGCCCGTCGACCATGTCGCCGAGATCGGTCGGCACGGTCACCTGCGCCTTGAAGGCGCGAGCGAACAGGTTTTTCGCTGTCGCCTTGTCGATATGTAGGCGGTCGGCAGTCACCCAGCAACCGCGT
Source organism: Mesorhizobium sp. WSM2561 (assembly GCF_000513915.1). Classification (NCBI taxonomy): domain Bacteria; kingdom Pseudomonadati; phylum Pseudomonadota; class Alphaproteobacteria; order Hyphomicrobiales; family Phyllobacteriaceae; genus Mesorhizobium; species Mesorhizobium sp. WSM2561. Next base: position 325,428 of record NZ_AZUX01000002.1, on the reverse strand, counting down.
CCGGGCAGGTTTTTCTTGATATCCGGAACGACGGCCGAATCCGGGCCGACGACGAAACGGATCAGTTCATCCGGTTCGGCCTGTTTGCGCGTGACGATGCAAGTGCGATCGTTCATCTCGTCCAAGGGCGGCTTGTGTGCGATGCGGTTTCACCTCACGCACCAACGGCTTCGTCAGCCGGCACGTCTTCGGCTGCAAGCTCGTCTTCGGTGATCCAGCCGGCCTTGAGGCGAGCAGCCAGAACCATCTGTTCAGCATCGGCCCGCGACACGCCGTGATTGGCGAGCACGCCCGGGAATACCTTCGTCTCGCCGTCCTTGCGTTCCTTCCAGCCGGTCAGATCATCGGCTGCATAGCCGGCGAAATCCTCGATCGTCTTCACGCCGTCCTCGCCGAGCGTCACCATCATGGCGGTTGTCACGCCTGGAATCTCACGCAGCTCGTCCTTGACGCCGAGCGCCTTGCGCTTCTCGTCATGCTCGGCTTCGATCTTCTCCAGATATTCGCGGGCGCGAGCCTGGATTTCCGAGGCGGTGTCCTCGTCGAAGCCGTCGATCGACGCGATCTCGTCGGCATCGACATAGGCGACTTCCTCGACGCTGGTGAAGCCTTCGGAGGCGAGCACCTGGCCGACCATCTCGTCGACGTTGAGCGCATCCATGAACAGAGCCGAGCGTTCGACGAACTCCTTCTGGCGGCGCTCGCTCTCTTCCTGCTCGGTCAGGATGTCGATATCCCAGCCGGTGAGCTGCGAGGCGAGCCGGACGTTCTGGCCGCGGCGGCCGATGGCCAGCGACAGCTGGTCGTCCGGCACCACGACCTCGATGCGTTCGGCGTCCTCGTCGAGCACGACCTTGGCGACTTCCGCCGGCTGCAGCGCGTTGACGATGAAGGAAGCGGCCGAAGGCGACCACGGAATGATGTCGATCTTCTCGCCCTGCAATTCGCCCACCACCGCCTGAACGCGGCTGCCGCGCATGCCGACGCAGGCGCCAACCGGATCGATGGAACTGTCACGCGAGATGACGGCGATCTTGGCGCGCGAACCTGGATCGCGGGCGACCGACTTAATCTCGATGATGCCGTCGTAGATTTCCGGCACTTCCATGGTGAACAGCTTCGCCATGAACTGCGGATGGGTGCGCGACAGGAATATCTGCGGACCGCGCTGCTCGCGGCGCACGTCATAGACATAGGCGCGGACGCGATCGCCATATTTGTAATTTTCGCGCGGGATCAGCTCGTCGCGACGGATTATCGCCTCACCGCGGCCGAGATCGACGATGACGTTGCCGTATTCGACGCGTTTGACAGTACCGTTGACGATCTCGCCGATACGGTCCTTGTACTCGTCGTACTGGCGATCACGCTCGGCCTCGCGCACCTTCTGCACGATGACCTGCTTGGCCGACTGGGCGGCGATGCGGCCGAAATCCATCGGCGGCAGCTGTTCGGCAATGAAGTCGCCGAGCTGGGCGTCGGGATTGCGCTCACGCGCCGAGGATATGGCGATCTGCGTCGCATAGTCGTCGACCTTCTCGACCACTTCCATCAGCCGCTGCAGCTTCATCTCGCCGGTATTCGGATTGATGTCGGCACGGATGTTGGTTTCCTGGCCATAGCGCGAGCGCGCCGCCTTCTGGATCGCATCGGCCATGGCGGCGATGACGATCGACTTGTCGATCGACTTCTCACGCGCGACCGCATCGGCGATCTGCAGCAGTTCAAGCCTGTTGGCGCTTACAACCATCTCTTTTCTCCCGAGCTTGTTGCCGAGGCTTTGCGCCCGGCAGCCCAATCACATTTCCTGTTCGGTTTCATCTTCTACGCCCGCTTCCACGCTCTCTGGCGCGTCTTCGGGCTCGCCGCGGCGCTTCTTGGCTTCCTTGCGCGCCCTGTTGTCCTTCGACAGTGCGTCGCGGATAAGGTCGTCGGTCAGGATCAGCCGTGCCTCGGCAATCGCATCGTAGGGCACACGCACCGTCGGCTGTTCGCCATAGGCCGCCTTGTCGCGCTCGATCAGCACGCCGTCCGCGTCGCTCTCGGCGATCTTGCCCTTGAAGCGCTTGCGGTCGGCGACGAGGACCGAGGTTTCCATCTTCACCAGATGACCCGTCCAGGTCGCGAAATCCGACTTGCGGACCAGCGGCCGGTCGATTCCCGGCGACGACACTTCGAGATGATACGCCTTTTCGATCGGATCATCGACATCAAGCGCCGGCGACACTGCCCGGCTGACCTCTTCGCAATCCTCGACGGTCATGGTGCCGTCCTCGCGTTCGGCCATGATCTGCAGCGTCAGCCCGTTCTGGCCCGTCAGATGCACCCTGACAAGGCGGAAGCCAATGGCACGCAGAACCGGCTGCACGATCAGCGCGATGCGCGCATCGATGCCGCTTTCGCGGATGATGCGGTCGTCGCTGTCGGGTACCGTTGCCGTCATTCTATTCCTGTCGCTTCGTCGGCGGTCGGAAGGTAACAAAAAAGAGCGGGACCGGGTGGACCCACTCTTCGCCATACCGACCAAGAATTTGAGCCTGATATAGACCATCGCAGCCGTCGTTTCAAGTCCGCATGCGGTCCGTGTCGTAAGCAGCTGCGTTGTCCGCATACAGGGTGGGCGAAACTGTCGGGGGCGGCAGCGTTGCACAGGGCGCATAGCGGCCATGCGCCAACGTCCCTGTGATATCAGGCAGTACGCGCCTATCTATGTTGCGCTGCACAAAATCAATCACGCATTGCAGCAGGCGAAAGGGCATAATCATGACCAACCGCAAGGTTTTCTCGGCCATCGGCGATTTCTTCACCGTCTTCGGCAGCGCCGTCGCCGCTTCGCACGCCGTCGAAGCCGGCCGCAAGCCGCGCGCGCACGATCTGCGCAATCTCGGCATGGATCCGGCCGCCTTCAACAAGATCGGCCGCTTCTAAGTCTGGCGACGCAGGGACGAGGACATCTCTGGTCCTCGTCGACGGCAAAGTGCGCTAGGCGCGCTTTGAATAGGACTATCTTCGGACGAAGGTGAGGTAGGCTGGCCGACGGCCTTCGCGAACGGCCTTCGCCTCGTAGCGCGTACCCGGCCAACCCTCGTAGGGCCGCTGCCAGTCGGCTGCCTCTTCAGCCTGCCACGCAAACGCTTCATGTGCCCGGCAGTGCAGCAGCGTCCAGTTCACATAGCTATCGATATCGGACGCAAAGCGGAATGTTCCGCCTGACTTCAGCACGCGCGCGAAACGGTCGAGATTGACCGGACTGACGAAGCGGCGCTTCCAGTGTTTCTTCTTCGGCCAGGGATCGGGATAGAGAAGGTCGATGCCGTCGAGCGAGGCTTGCGGGAGCCAGTCGAGCAGGCGCGTGGCGTCGTCGTCATAGACCCGAAGATTGGCAAGCGGCCGTTGCCTGACCGCCATCATCATCTTGGCCATGCCGTTGACGAAAGGCTCGACGCCGACAAAACCGGTCTCAGGAGCCGCCGTCGCCCGATGCAGCAGGTGCTCGCCGCCACCAAAACCAATTTCGACATGAATGGCGCGGACATCAGCTTCGAACAGGCTGCGCAAGTCGGCCGGCGGTCCGGCCGTCAGATCAAGCCGGTAGGTGCTGAAACCGCTTTCCAGTGCCGCTGCCTGCTGCGGACGCATGGCCTTGCCGCGCCGGCGACCGAAAAATGCTTCGGTCGCACGGCTTGGCCGGTCTTTCGGATCCATGTCTTCCGGATCTATGGACGCCGCGGCTAGGCCGCGACTGCTTCGGCAGGCGCTTCGGCGAGTGCGTCCTTGAGAGCCTTGGCGAGGTCGGTCTTTTCCCAGGAGAAGGACCCGTCGCGGCCGGCCTTGCGGCCGAAATGACCATAAGACGACGTCTTGGCATAAATCGGCTTGTTGAGATCGAGATGGCGGCGGATGCCGGACGGCGACAGATCCATCACGGTGCGCAGCGCCTGCTCGAGCTTTGCCTCATCGACCCTGCCGGTGCCGTGCAGGTCGACATAGACCGACAGCGGCTGGGCCACGCCAATGGCATAGGAAAGCTGGATGGTGCAGCGATCGGCGAGCTTCGCCGCCACCACGTTCTTGGCGAGGTAGCGGGCCGCATAGGCCGCGGAACGGTCGACCTTGGTGGTGTCCTTGCCGGAAAAAGCTCCGCCGCCATGAGGCGCAGCACCGCCGTAAGTGTCGACGATGATCTTGCGCCCGGTCAGGCCGGCGTCGCCGTCGGGCCCGCCGATGACGAACTTGCCTGTTGGGTTGATGTACCAGTTGCAGCTGTCGGCGATCTTAAGGTCGCCCAGCGCCTCGCGAATATAGGGTTCGACGACGTTGCGGACCTTCTTCGAATCCCAGCTGGCGTCGAGATGCTGGGTGGACAGCACGATCTGAGTCACTTCCGCCGCCTTGCCGTCGATATAGCGGACGGTGACCTGGCTCTTGGCGTCCGGCCCGAGCCGGCCGGCATCGCCGTTGCCTTCATGGCGCGCGGCGGCCAGCAGTTCGAGGATCTTGTGGCTGTAGTAGATCGGCGCTGGCATCAGATCCGGGGTCTCGCGGCAGGCATAGCCGAACATGATGCCTTGGTCGCCGGCCCCTTCCTCGCCTTGCCGGTCGGAGGCATTGTCGACGCCCTGGCCGATATCCGGCGACTGGCCATGCAGCAGAACCTCGATCTTTGCCGTCTTCCAGTGGAAACCGGCCTGTTCATAGCCGATTTCGCGGATCGCCTTGCGGGCGGCCGACTTGAACTTGGCCGGATTGACGAGCGGATGACCGGCGGCATCCATCAGGATGTTGCCGGCCTTGTCCTTCTTGAGCAGGGTCTCGGGGACGCGCACCTCGCCGGCGATGACGACGCGATTCGTGGTCGCCAGCGTTTCGCAGGCGACGCGGACCTTCCAGGGGTCCATGCCGGTCTTTCTGGCCTCGCGATAGACCAGATCGACGATCTCGTCGGAGATACGATCGCAGACCTTGTCGGGATGACCCTCGGCAACGGATTCCGAGGTGAATAGATAGTTTTGCCGCGTCACGGGTGTCCCCTCTTGAAAAATCATCGGCACGCTGCCGATTGGCGCGCCACGTGTTAGCTGTGCCGAGCAGCGCTCGTCAAGCGGTGGGTGCCATTATCTTGTACCACTTTGACCGCCGGCAGGATGCCGCCAGCCTGCCTGGCTCCAGCACGTGCTTTAGCTTCAACACGTTGATGAGAAAGACTTTAAGCATGGCTGTCGAGCAAAATCGATCCGCTCTCCGGCATGCCTGCGGGATGTAAATTCCACGATGCGCGAGATCGCAAGAAATTTGCATGCCCGCAATGACGGCTTCGCTATCTTCGACTTTTCAACGGCTGCCAATCAATCGACCCAGACCAATCTGCGTAATCAATCGACTGCGTCAGAGGAAAGGGCCTTCACAAGCTCGATAACCTTGCGGCGTATCTTCACGTCGGTGATCTTGACGAAGGCCCGGTTGAGTTGAAGACCTTCAGGACTGCCGCAGAATTCGACGGCAGAAGCCATTGATGCATCCTCGGCAAATCCGCGGTTGCCCACGGCCTCTTGGCCCGGCGCGTCCTCGAAAAAGAAAGCGACAGGCACACCCAGTATCGAGGCGATTGCCTGCAAACGGCTGGCGCCAACGCGATTGGTACCCTTTTCGTATTTCTGTATCTGCTGAAACGTTATACCGAGGTTCTCGCCCAGCTTTTCCTGGCTCATTCCCAACATATTGCGACGAAGCCTGATGCGACTTCCGACATGGATGTCGATAGGATTCGGCTTCTTCTTGTTTTCTTCTGCCATTTTTTCCTCGCCGAATTTTTCCGGCTTTTTGTGTTTTTTCTGCCCAAAACGAAGCCGGCGGCCAGTGCCCCAACAGAACCGACGTGCTGACTTCGAGAAATTTCAGGCGGTTACAGTATGAGTTTCTAATGTGTCGACTGTCAATTCGCCCGTAGCCGTTGCCTTACATTCATTGTCAAAGCGGCGAGAGCGAACAGCAACATGATCATCAGTCCATTAATGCGTCTTTGGCTGGAAGAAACGATGGCTTGATTGGAAATCGGCACGTGGACATCGATGGCTCCGCGGGCGTCGATTGCCAGCGCATCGAGGATGCGTCCGCGCGGATCGACGACAGCGGAAATGCCGTTATTGGCTGCACGCAACAATGGCACCCCGTTCTCCACCGCACGAATCTGCGCCTGCCTGAAATGCTGGTACGGACCCGGCGTGTCACCGAACCACGCGTCGTTCGTGACATTCACAATAAGCTCAGCTGACGTTGCGTCAACCGCCACCAGATCGGGAAAGATGACTTCGTAGCAAATGAACGGAAGCACGCGGATGCCGCCGGGCAACGCGATCGGGTGCCGCTCATTGCCCGCCGCGTAGGTTGTCGGCCCGGCGACGAGTTGTTTGAGCCCCAAGCGGCCAAGCAGGTCGGCAAAAGGCAGATATTCGCCAAAGGGCACCAGATGAACCTTGTCGACTGCATCGGCGATTTGACCCTTGTCGTCGATTGCCACCACCGAATTGTAGTACCGCCTGTCGGCATCTTCCGCCGACCCGCCTTCCTCCCGGACGACGCCGGCGATCAGCGTCTGGCCGTCGCCAAGCATCTCTCCCAGCGCGGTCAGCGCATCGGGACGTTCGGCGAAAAAAAACGGCACAGAGGTTTCCGGCCACAGGATCAATTGCGGCTTGGCATGACCATTCTCTGGCGCCTTGGCCGAAAGCCCCATCAGTGTAGCGAAGATCCGGTCGGGCACTGAAGGGTCCCACTTTTCGCTGAGGTCGACGGCCGGCTGCACGATGCGGACGTCGATTGCGCGGGTTGCCGGTTCGACCTTGGCAGCAAGCCTGACATAGCCGAAGCCGACATGGGCCGCGACGAGAACGGCAGCCAGTGCACCCCCCAGGCGGACATGCCGGCGCGCCGCAAGCAGGGCCGGCAAGGCAAAGACGAAGACCGCCAGCGCGTTGATGCCAACCATGCCGGTCACCGACACGCTCTGCATAAGCAAGGGCACCGGCATCGCCGCGTAGCCGACGGCATTCCAGGGAAAGCCGGTGAACAGAAAGTCGCGCAGCCATTCCGCCAGGCCGAAGCCGAAGGCAAGGGCGGCGATGCGGCCGATGTCGTTGCTCCACAGCAGCCGGGCAACCGCTGTCGCGAAGCCATAGAAAAAGGCGAGCGCCAGCGGAATTCCGACCACTGCGAAGGGAAGCGCCCAGGCGAAACTGTCGGCCTCGATCAGCAGTGCTGAGCCGATCCACCACAATCCGGCGAGAAAATAGCCGAAGCCGAACCACCAGCCGACGGCGAAGGCCGGCCGCAAATGCCGGAACCAGCCATCGGAGGCTTCGCCGGTTGCGCCGTCGAGGAGCCAGACCAGCAGCGGAAACGAAACGAAACAGACGGCGAAGAAATCGTAAGGCGCCTGGGCAAGAACCGCCAGCGCACCGGCAAGAAACGCCACAAGCGCGCGGCGCCAGCCCCACAGCAGAATTATCCGGCCGGCCAGGCGCTTCATCGATGCTTCCGAGTCGTGCGAATCACGGCAGAAGATTTATCAGGCCGCAGTCCACGCTCCAAACGGCTATGCTTCAGCCAGCCTGCCGGATTAGGTCTGCTGGATAGGTGGGGCGACTGACGCCGGCAAGATAAGTGTCGCATGTGAATTGTCGCGCAGACCGCACGTGCCGGTGTATCACTATAATGCGCGTGATAGAAATGCGTTCAGCCGCTCCAGCACGAGATCCGGGGCTTCGAGCTGAGGCAAGTGACCGACGCCAGGTAATGTTTCGAACGATGCCTGCGGGATCAGCGCATGAAGCGCTTGGCCTCGCTCCAGCGGGATCCATGGATCGTCCTTGCCCCAAATTATCTTTACCGGACACCTGATATCACCGAACAGCGGCTCGACTTCGGCGGTATATTTTTCGTCGGCTTGCGCGAATTGCCGATAGAAGCTTCCTCGTCCCTCCTCGGCAAGCCACGGCTCGACAAGTTTCTCGAAATCTCCGGGCGCGATGTCATTTACGATCGCCCCCTTGATGTATGCTTCCACGATCGCTCTGTGGATATGCGGCGGCAGGCCCAGAAAGGCATCCACATGGCGACCGACATGATCGAAGAACTCCGATCCCCAAGGGCGCATGGCAACGACATTCATCAGGACATACCGCTCGAAGTCGCAGCCATGCAGCAAATGCGCCCGTAGCGTCGTCGCTCCGCCGAAATCATGGGCAACAACGGTGGGCTGCTCAAGGTCCCAATGCGCGAGCATCTCGGCGAATACTTCTCCTTGCACATCGAGTGAGGTGCGCTGCTCCGCCCCTTTGTCGGATCGCCCGTATCCGGGCATATCGTACCAGTGGACACGATACCGCCTTGCAAGATCTGGAATAATCCGATGCCATGAGAACGAAGACCACGGCCAGCCGTGAGCCAGCACAAGCGCGGGTCCACTACCAAATTGACCCGCTGCCACAGCGCCCGCGGATGTTTCCACGGTCTCATCGAGTTTCCACGGCATCAGACATTCTCCTAGTACTCAGGACAGCGTCCGAATTGGTTCGCAAACCATGTAGTTCGAGACCGCTTCCCACCCATTGCTGAAATTCAGCCCGAGGATTCTAGTCGGTGCCAGCCTTCAATCTGCAGATCGCCCAGCCTTTCAGCCTCCTCGCGTGGAACAAAGCGTGCGGTCTGGGAAAATGTCCAGACGTGACCTTCAGGATCGCGCGCCCTGTCCTGCCGTTCACCGTAAAACTGGTCAGCCGGCTCCTGGACGATCTTGGCTCCCGCCGCCCTTGCACGATCGCAGTGGGAATCTAGGCCGTCCTTGAGGCGCACATAAACCGACTGCGTGTTCTTGCCGGCGACCGACGCGGGACTGGCTACATGGTCGGCCCATTCGGAATCGACGATCATATAGCCGTCACCGAACCGCATTTCGGAATGGACGAGCCTGTCATCAGCGTCGCTGACCACCATGCTCGGCTCGAAGCCGAAAGCCTTTTCAAGCCAGATCAAGGCGGCGCGCGGATTCCTGTAGAATATGCCGGAGCCCAAGGTTGAGCGCTTGAACGGATCGTCGACCGTCATCGGGCGAGCGGCGTCTTTCAAGCCTGCTCGGCGCGGACGGCGCGCCGCCGGCGCTCGCTTTTCTGGGTCTCCACGATGCGCACACGCTTGACGCGGCGTGGATCGGCGTCGAGCACATGGAATTCGAAGCCGGGGATGGCCTGCACCACTTCGCCGCGTGCAGGGACCCGGCCAAGCGTGTTGAAGATCATGCCGCCGATCGTGTCGACATATTCGCCATGCTCGCCGGCGGCAAAATCCTCGCCGATCATCTTGGCGACATCGTCGATCTCGGCCTTGCCGTCGACGACGAACACGCCCTCGCCGGTCTGGGTGATCATCGGCTCGTCCTCGTCGTGCTCGTCCTCGATGTCGCCGACCACCATCTCGACGATATCCTCGAGCGAGACCAGACCATCGGTGCCGCCATATTCGTCGATGACCAGCGCCATCTGGGTGCGCATCGCCTGCATGCGCCCCATCAGGTCGGAGGCGAGCATCGACGGCGGCACGAAAAGCACCGGGCGGATCAGGGTCAGGTCGCCGATGGTGCGCGTGAGATCGACCTTGGCGAGATCGAGAAGCGTGGCAGGGGCGGCTTTCCTGGTCGTCCTGCTCTTTCTGACGCGGGCCAGCTTGGTGATGTGAGCGAGCACGTCGCGGATGTGGACCATGCCGCGCGGGTCATCGAGCGTCTCCGAATAGACTGGCATGCGGGAATGGCCGGACTGCTCGAACAGTCCCAGAAGATCGCCCAGGTTCGTCGTGATCTCGACCGCCTCGATGTCGGCGCGCGGCACCATGACATCCTCGACGCGAACCTCGCGCAGGCGCAGAATGTTGTTGAGCATGGCCCGTTCGCCGGGCGAAAAGGCGCCGGCATCGCTCGCCGTTTCGGCAAGCGCGTCGGCGATCTCCTCGCGCAGGCTGGTGCCGTTGCGCTGCCTGAACAGGCCGAGCACGCGATCGAACAGGGAAGGACCGGCAGGCGATGGCTCGCTGGCGAAGCTGCCGGTCGTGGTACTCGGACTAGAGTCCTCTTCCGTCTGTTCGGATGGCTTGGTCGCACTGCCGGCATCTGGGTGGGCGGCAGTCTCTGGTTTGTCGTTCATCGTCGTCCGGTCATTTGATCTTTTTAGTTACGCGTAGGGATCGGGAATGGCAAGCCTTGCAAGTGCTGCGCGTTCGACGGCTTCCATTTCTTCGGCCTCGGCGTCGGTCTCGTGATCGTAGCCCAGCAAATGCAGCAGGCCATGGATGACGAGATGGGTGATATGGTTGTCGACAGGCTTGTCTTCCAGTGCGGCTTCCCGCTCGACCGTCTCGGCGGCCAGCACAATGTCGCCGAGCATGGGCGGCAGCGGACGGCCCTTGGCGAGCGGAAAAGCCGGGAAAGACAGGACGTTGGTCGGTTTGTCCTTGCCGCGCCATCCCGCATTGAGACTGCGGATGTGGGCATCGTCAGAAAAAACGATGCTGAGCTCGGAACGGCCAGCCGCGCCGGTTTCGGCAAACGCGGCGGCAACGGCGCGATCGACCAGCCGCGTCAGCGCGGCCTCATCGGGCCAGTCGCCCGCTTCGACTGCTATATCGATGTCGACGGGGACCGGAAGATCCCCGCCTACAGATTTTTTGTCCTCAGCCATAAGGCTGCATCTTCAGCCTTCGGCGCCCAGGCCCCGGGCCAGCTTGCCGTCGCGGTCGTAGGCCTTGACGATCTCGGCGACCAGCGGATGCCTGACGACGTCGCCTTCGTTGAAGCGCACCGTCACCATGCCGGTGACGCCGTCGAGGATCCTAAGCGCCTCGACCAGACCGGATTTGGTGTTTTGCGGCAGGTCGATCTGGGTCGGATCGCCGGTGACGATCATGCGCGAATTCTCGCCGAGACGGGTCAGGAACATCTTCATCTGCATCGGCGTGGCGTTCTGCGCCTCGTCGAGGATGACGGCGGAGTGCGCCAGGGTGCGGCCGCGCATGAAAGCCAGCGGCGCGATCTCGATCACCTCGGCGGCAATCGCCCGCTCGACCTTGTCGGCCGGCATCATCTCGTAAAGCGCGTCATAGAGAGGCCGCAGATAGGGATCGACCTTCTCCTTCATGTCACCGGGCAGAAAGCCGAGCCGCTCGCCGGCCTCCACGGCCGGCCGCGACAGCACGATACGCTCGACCATGCCACGTTCGAGCAGCATCGCCGCATGCGCCACCGCCAGAAAGGTTTTTCCCGTGCCAGCCGGGCCGATGCCGAAGACGAGTTCGGACCGCTCCAGCGCGCGCATATAGGCGTCCTGGTTGAGCGAGCGGGCATAGATCGTCTTCTTGCGCGTCGATATCTGGGCGGCTGACACCTTGCCCTTGCGCTCCAGCGTCGGCAGCGTCAGCTGGTCGTCGGCAGCGATCGCCATCCGCACGGCGCCGTCGACGTCCGACTGGCCGATATCAGCGCCTTTCTGGAGAATGCCGTAGAGATTATCCAGGGCGCGGCGCGCCTGCTCGGCGGCCGAGGCGGAGCCCTTGATGGTCAGCTGGTTGCCGCGCGAGCGGATATCGACGCCAAGCTTCTGCTCGAGCCTGGCCAGATTCTCGTCGAACTGGCCATAAAGGGCGCTGGCAAGCTTATTGTTGTCGAAAGTCAGAACGATGTGCGCCATATCCGAAGCCCCCGATGGTAGGTTCTGGGGCAGGTTCTTCACTTCCGCAGCGCTCAACCGTCTCTCCTCATCTGCCGAGACCTTCAGGCCAATTCGGCGAACAGGCTGTTGTAACCCGTCTTCGTGATTCGTACCTGGATAATCTCACCGATTTCGCCGGACTTTTCATCAACAATAACCGGCTGCAGCCACGGTGAGCGGCCGACCTTCTGGCCAGCCTGGCGGCCCGGCTTCTCGATCAGCGTGTCGATGGTGCTGCCGACCAGGCTGGCGCCGAACTCCTGCTGCTGGGTCAGCAACAGCGCCTGCAGTCGCTGCAGGCGCTCGTCCTTGACCGCTTCCGGCACATGATCGGCCATTTCCGCGCCCGGCGTGCCGGGGCGCGGCGAATATTTGAACGAGAAGGCCGAGGCATAGTTCACCTGGTGGACAAGGTCCATCGTCGCCTCGAAATCCGCATCCGTCTCGCCGGGAAAGCCGACAATGAAGTCGCCCGAAAGCGCGATATCGCTCCGTGCGGCGCGGATCCGGTCGAGCAGCGTCAAATAATCTTTTGCCGTATGCCTGCGGTTCATCGCCTTGAGGATGCGGTCGGAGCCGGATTGCACAGGCAAATGCAGATAGGGCATCAGCGCCGGCAAGTCACGGTGAGCGGCGATCAATTCGTCGTCCATGTCGCGCGGGTGGCTGGTGGTGTAGCGCAACCGCGCCAGCCCGGGAATCTCGGCCAGCCGGAACAGCAGGCGGCCAAGACCCCATTCCTCGGTCTTGCCCCCTTTGGCTTCGCCTTCGCCGTGCCAGGCATTGACGTTCTGTCCAAGCAGCGTCACCTCGCGCACGCCGGCTTGCGCCAGCCGCTCGGCCTCGGCGACGATCTGCGCCACCGGCCGCGACACTTCCGAGCCTCTGGTATAGGGCACCACGCAGAAGGTGCAGAACTTGTCGCAGCCTTCCTGCACCGTCAGGAACGCGGTGACGCCGCGCCTGATGATCTCGGCGCGCTTCGGCTGCGGCAGATGCTCGAACTTGTCTTCGATGGCGTAGTCCGTCTCGACGATCTTTTCGCCGCCGCGCACCCGTGCCAGCACGTCGGGCAGCCGATGATAGGTCTGCGGGCCGATCACCAGATCGACGGCCGGCGAGCGGCGGATGATCTCGGAGCCCTCGGCCTGCGCCACGCAGCCGGCGACGCCGACCAGCATCTCGCGGCCGGCCCGAGCCCGTTCGGCCTTCATCTCACGAATGCGGCCGAGTTCGGAATAGACCTTTTCGGCGGCTTTCTCGCGGATATGGCAGGTGTTGAGCAGCACCAGATCGGCCTCGCCGATCGCATCCGTCGCAGTATAGCCGTCGGCGGCCAGCGCGTCGGTCATGCGCTGCGAATCGTAGACGTTCATCTGGCAGCCATAGGTCTTGACGAAGACCTTCCGGCTCGCGGCAGGCGGCGCGACCGCAGTTTCGGTCGCAGTATCGATGTCGTCCCGTTCGATCGTGTTCAATTCCATCTGGCGGCTTCTAACGCCTTTCCCCGACAAAAAACAGACGATTCTGCCTTACAGCGCCGCGCCTCCTTTGGACGCGCAAAGCGCTGGAGCTTTTCCGGCTTACCGGCTCGGGCGCGGATCGGCGAATGCCGCCTGCACCATATCACGCACCTGACTTTCCATCAGCCTGGCCGTTTCCTTGCGGCTGGAGCCCTTGGAGAAGGCGACCGGCTCGCCGAAATGCACTTCGACATCGAGCCCGCCCTCCGCCATCAGCACCTTGAGATGCGGCATCAAATCCTCGTCGCCGATCCAGGCGGCAATCGGCCGGTGCCTGCGGCCGAGCGGCACGCCGTGCAGGCGCGTATAGACGATCGCCACCGGCTGGATGAAGACCGTTTCGGCCGCCCCTTCCGAAATCGCCATCGAGGCGGCGCCGAACAGCGTGCTCTTGAACGGCAAGATCATGTTGCCGTCGCTGGTCGAACCTTCGGCAAACAGCACCATGGCGTCGCCCTTGGCCATGCGGCTGGCGATCTCACTCGCCTGGTCGCCCGACGAACGTTTGCGCTCGCGCTCGATGAAAACGGTGCGCTGCAGCTTCGACAACATGCCGATCAACGGCCAGCCGGCCATGTCGGCCCTGGCGATGAACGTCACGTCGGCCATCGACCCCAGCACCATGATGTCGGTCCATGAAACGTGGTTCGACGCAACCAGTAACGGGCGCTGATTGGACAAGGTCCCCTTGACGTGGATGCGCATGCCGAGCGCCCGGATGATGAGCCGGTGCCAGATCTTCAGGATGAACGTCTCGCGCCACAGGCCGGTCTTCATCGACAGGATCTGCAACGGCACGAGGATCAACGAGCCTGCGACAACGAGGCCCAGCGCCAGGAAAATCCTGATTTTTCCGATCATTCGCTCTTGGCCCTGTCCCGAGTTCTGGCTAGAGCGACGCGTCCAACTGGACGTCCAAGCACGCTTTAGCGCTTTTTAATCTGCGCATCTCAACCTGCGCATCGTGCTTTCCGAGAATCGGTTCCGATTTGCGGGCCGATGCGCTAGCGAAGATCGCGGCGCATGACAAGCGCTCCGGTCGGGCCGTGCTCGGGCGATCTGTAGTAGTTGGCACGTTTGCCGACCTCGCGGAATCCCAGCCGCCGATAGAGCGCGATCGCGGCGACGTTGGTCTCGTCGACCTCGAGGAAAAGCGCCTCGGCGCGTTGCGCATGCAGTTCGCGCAGCACCGCATCCATCAGTTGCCAGCCAAGGCCCTGGCGGCGATGGGAGCGCGCCACCGCGACAGTCAGGACCTCGCCTTCGCCGGCCGCCAGGCGCGCCAGCACGAAACCGACCGGCGGCTTGGCACCCTGGCCGGCCTCGCGCGCGGCATAGCCGAACACCGTGTCCTGCTCGATCAGCGCGGCGAATTCGTCATCACTCCACGGCCGGACGAAATCCTCGCGATGCAGCACCGACAGGGCCGCACTGTCGGCGACCGTCAGCGGCTCGAGCGCAAAGTCCCTGCGGCGCGGCTGGAGGAAAGGAATGCGCATCAGTTTTTCTTCCCGGCTTTCTTCCTGGACAGGATAAACCCGGCCTGCGGCTTGGCGTCAGCTCCGCGCAGATAAAGCGGTTTCGGCTTTTCGCCTTCACCCTTGGTAGCGGCCAGCCGGGCATAGATTGCGATATCCGCAGTGGCGCTTGTCGGGCCGACGTCGAAGGCGCGCCCGGCCGATGCAGCAATTTGCGTGGCCGCGGTGCCGGCCAGAACCGGAAACCCGTCAACCGCCATGGCGGCGGCTTGCGAAAGCGTGGCCACCGCGGGACCATAAATCAAAACGGATGCTTCGTCGTAAAGCGCTGCATGGATCTCCTCGCGGCCGGCGTCGAGCGCGGCCAGCACGGCGCGGCCGGGAAATGTCTCTTTCGCCTGCGCCGCCAGCGCTTCCAGCGTCGTCACCCCGATTGCCGGGATTTTCAGCG
The DNA here is from genome assembly GCF_000513915.1 of Mesorhizobium sp. WSM2561. Lineage (NCBI taxonomy): Bacteria > Pseudomonadati > Pseudomonadota > Alphaproteobacteria > Hyphomicrobiales > Phyllobacteriaceae > Mesorhizobium > Mesorhizobium sp. WSM2561. Next base: position 310,223 of record NZ_AZUX01000002.1, on the reverse strand, counting down.
CCAGCGCCAGGCCCCGCGCCGCCGAGACGCCGACGCGCAGGCCGGTGAAGGAGCCCGGGCCGGTGGAGACAGCGATGGCGCCAAGGCCGGCATAGTCGGCGCCGCCGGTCGTCAACGCCTCTTCGATCACAGCCATCAGATGTTCGGCATGGCCCTTGCCGAGATCGAGCACCGAGCGGCCGAGTTCCTTCCCGGCCGCCGCGTCGTAGACACAGGCGGCGCAGAGATTGGCGGCACAATCGATGGCAAGCAACTTCATGAGGCGGCCGGTTGGGAGCACCCGCTTGGGGCACAGGGGGTTGGAAAGACAATTTCCCTGTGCCTGCCATGGCTCGTCCCTGCAAGGGGATAATGCATAAATCGTTTGGCGGCTTCGCTTCGACCTCGCCCAAAAAGAGGTAGCTTTCAGCGACCACAACCGTCAATGAACCAGTGCCGCACTATGCGGCCTGGTCGATGCGCAGCATGTGATTGTCCCAGACATAGTCCGGCTCGGACCGTGTCGCGCCGCCGGCTTGGGCTATTTGCCCCGTGCCGGTCGTCGCCATGAAGCTCGCCCCGTCGGGCGCCACGCCGCAGACCTCGGCCAGTGCGCTGGTGGCGACGATCCGGCCGCTGGCCGCATCGATGATGGCAAGCGAGTTGCCTTCCGGCGAGGACACCGCGACGGTGCCGGCAGCGGGGTTGGCGGCGACCGAGCCGATGTAGTTCCTGAAGCCGGACAGCACGTCCTGCGGCATGTCGAGCAGTTGCAGATCCTTGCCGCGTGCGGCGCGGCCGACCAGCAGCGGACGATCGCTGCCCGGCCCCCTGTACTGGCAGCCGAACCAGACCGCGCCGGATTTGTCGGTATCCATGTGCCGGATCGAAAGCTGGTGCAGCGCCGGCGGCAATTCGTGCTTTTCGACAAGGTCGCCGGTAAGGCGGTCGACCAGCATATAGGATGGCTTCATCGTCGCGATGTTGAGCTCGGCGCGGCCATAATCCGGGTGCGTCTCGATGCCGCCATTGGCGACGGCAATCGTCCTGCCGTCGCCGAGCAGCAGAAGCTCGTGCGGACCCATGCCATAGGTCGGGAACTCGCCAACGCGCTTGAATTTCGCACGCGTGTCATAGACGCCGACCACGCCGGCGGCATTGTCGAAATCGTTCTCGGTGGCGTAGAGCAGCGCACCGTCGGTCGAAAACACGCCGTGGCCGAAGAAATGCCGACCACTGATGCTGGCAATGGTCAGCGGCTCGTCGCGGCCGGTATGGTCGAACACAACCGCGAAAGTGCCGGGCTGCCTGGCAAAGACCACCGAGCGCTTCGACAGCGGATCGAATGTGACGTCGTGACCGCGGGCGGGCAGGTCGATGGCATGCAGCACCTTGCCGGCCTCGGACAGGATCGCCGCGCCATAGCTGCCGTCGCGCTTGACGAACGCGGTGGCGAAGACGGCGTCCGTGCTAAGCGTCTTCGCCCATGCCGATGGCGCCATCGCGGCAACAAAGCCTGCCCCGGCAGCCCTCAGGAAGTCGCGGCGGTCGATAAGCGACGTCTTCAGAATCAGTCTCCGTCGAGCGACGAGAAGCCGGCGGTCAGGCCAAATTCGGCGGTTAGCCTGGTGCCGATGAGGGTCGACAGGCTGGATGTCACCAGCGAGAAGTGGTCGAGCTTCTGGCGCAGCGCCGGATCGGCAAGCGCCTTGTCGATCGGGCCTCTGATGGCGGTGGCGTCGGCGGCGCCGTTGACGAGCTGGATGTGGATCGATTCCGCCATCCAGCGCGCATCGGGCGACAGCGCGTCGCCAAGCTGCGAAGCCTGGAACAGAGCGTCCATGCCCGAAAGATTTCCGGTCAGCGAACGCGCGGTGTTTTGTGAACGCCAGTAGATCGCCTGTTTCGGCTTGTCGGCCTGCGGGCTACTGCCCAGAAAACCTTTCAGGCGCACGTCACGGACCATCTCCAGTTCGTTGATGAAGACGCCGACCAATTCGGTCACCGCTTCCGTGCCGTCGCGGTAGAGTGCGTTTTGCGGCCCCGGATTGGCCCAAAGTGCTGCAAAGCCGTCGGGCTTGTTCCAGGCGTCGCTGACCTCGGCGGCGATCGTTTCGATGTTGCCGGCGACGGCCGCGCCGTAAGCGCAGCGATAGGGATCGTCCCTGCCGGCGAGCCGCTCGGCGCCGTCGCCGTAAAGCACGAATTCCAGCGCGCCGAGCCCTTGCATGGCAACGCTCTTTTTCGCCAGCTGGGCCGGATCGGCGGCGGTCCGGTCTTTACTGGCCAACGCCGCCTGCACCTGCCTCAGGCCGATGCTCTTGCGGTCCGGCCAAAACAGCATGCGTTCCAGCCGGTTGTTCTGCGTGATCGGTCCGATGCGGATGATCTCGACGACCGACCAGGCATCAACGGTGCCGGAGAATTCGGAACGCGCCGCATCGAGATGGTACTGCGAAGGCGCGTCGCACAGCGTCCGCACCGCCTTGCTCAGGCTGTCGGCATGGTCTTGCAGGCGCGCATAGGCGGGGCGGACAAAGCCGTCGATTGCTCGCTGGATCACGTCGGAAGCCTTCACCGCTGCGGACGCCGGCAATGCGCCGGCGAGGACCAGCGGGAGAACCAGGACAAACGCCAGACGCTTCGACATCACAACGACTCCAGGAATTTGACCAATGCGGCGCGATCGGGCGCGGCGGCGGCGGCAAAGCGGTCGCGCGCCTTCTGCCCCTCGCCGCCATGCCAAAGGATCGCCTCGGTCAGCGTGCGCGCCCGCCCGTCGTGCAGGAAGAAGTTGTTGCCGTTGACGGTCTGGGTAAGACCGATGCCCCACAGCGGCGGCGTGCGCCATTCGCTCCCGCTGGCATCGCCCACCGCTTGCCCGTCGGCGAGGCCCGGCCCCATGTCGTGCAGCAGAAAATCGGAATAGGGCCAGATCAGCTGGAAGGCCTGCGCCTTGTTGGGCGTGCCGCGGCGGGTGACGAATTTCGGCGTATGGCAGGAAATGCAGCCCATGTCGTAGAACAGCTTCTTGCCGGCCAGCACATCGGGCTTGTCGAGATCGCGCCGCGCCGGCACGGCGAGGTTTTGAGAATAGAAGGTGACCAGGTCCATAACCGGCGGCGGCGCCTCGACCGGGCCGAGGCGCTCCTGCACGCCGTTGGCCATGGCAAGGCAGTTCTTTTCGGCCGCGGTGCAATCGCCCCAGTGGTTCGGCACTTCCGGCGTCGAAATGCCGATGTCGCCGGCAAATGCGTCCGCCGCCTGCTGGCGGATCGAAGGGGTCTGCGCCTTCCAGCCAAAGCGGCCGAGCGTCGGCTCGCCGCTGTGGCCGTCGCGCACGATGTTGGGCTTGCCGGAGATGCCGTCACTGTTGCGATCGTCCGGATCGGCACTGGCGAGAATGTCGGCCGGCGCGATTTGCTCGACCAGGCCGAGGCCGATCATCGGCGGCGTCAAGCGCGGCGAAAGCGTGGTGTGCGGATCGAGCGGCCCGTTGGCAAGATCATCGACCGAATAGCTCGGCTTGCGCAGCCAAACCACGGTGCCGTCCGGCAGCCTGACTTTTTGCTCCTGATAGACGACACGCATCCTGCCCTCGCCGCGAAGGCCCGGAACGGCCAGTTCCTGCAATTGCGAGCCGTAGACCGGATCGGGGAAGTTGAGCACCTTGCGGGCGGCCAGCGCTGCTTTCTCCCCCTCGGTGCTCGCCTGCCGCGCCAGCCGCAGGAACATCGAGGTGGTGCCGCTGTCGGCTTCCGGCGGATGACCGCGACCGTCCTTCAGATGGCAATTCTGGCACGCCCGCTCGTTGAACAGCGGACCAAGCCCGTCCGATGCCTGCGTCGATGAGGGCGACGACACCCAGTTCTTCCGGAAAAGAGCATTGCCGAGCTTGAAGGTGCCTTGTTCCTCGAAAGTGAAATTGGCGGAAGATTGCGAGAAAGCGTCCTTGTTAGCGCCTTTCCGCGACGTGCCGGCGCCGCCCTGCATCGGCTCGAACTGCTCGGGCTTGGAAAAATCCCCGGTCGGCCTGGTGATGGCAATGACGCGCGCCAGATCCTTCGGCGTCAGATCGGCACGGCTGGTGGCGAGACCCGCCGGTTCGGGCGCGCCGGCCAGCGCCGAGGCGGTCAGCGCGACCACCACGGCAGGCGAAAGCCGGCGAAGCCAGCCGTATCGCGGGTTGTGCTGGGACGGCAGGCCGCAATCCTCGGCCCGCCGCAAGCGGCGAAAGAAACCTAAGCCGCGCCGCATTCCCGCATGTCCTAATCCGCCTCGTCGGCCGATGCGGCGTTGAGCTGGCCGTATTTTTCCTCGCCGATCGAGGCGAGCAGGTCGAGTTGCGTCTCGAGGAAGTCGATGTGACCTTCCTCGTCGGACAACAAATCCTCGAACAGCTTCATCGTCACATAGTCACCTGCTTCGTCACAAATCTCGCGCGACCGTTTGTAGGCAGTGCGCGCGTCATATTCGCCGGCAAGATCCGATTCGAGCACTTCCTTGACATTCTGTCCGATGCGCAGCGGCGCTACCGACTGCAGGTTCGGATGGCCTTCAAGGAAGATGATACGGGCCACGAGCCGGTCGGCATGGTGCATCTCCTCGATCGATTCCGCGCGTTCCTTCTTTGCCAGCTTGGCGTATCCCCAGTCCTCTAGCAGGCGGAAATGCACCCAGTACTGATTGACTGCTCCAAGTTCCAGAAACAGAGCTTCGTTAAGCCGCTCTATGATCTGTTGTTCGCCTTTCATGGGTTCTGCTCCCGTATTGGACGCGCAGGCCTCTGACGCGATCCAGGTGTGAAACGACATCCACGCCGCTCGCCTCCGAGCGGGCGTGGTAATTTTCGGTTACCCGAATGATCGTTTCGACCACATTTGGGAAGCAGCCGCAACAGCGACCACGCTTCTGCATGGCATGATAGATCTTCGCCGGCACGATGAGCTGCCAGGGATCCTGATCCAGCAGCCCGACGATCGTCTGCTCAATCTCCTTCTCGGTGATGATGTTGCAATGGCAGATCAGCATTATTTGCTCTGTGTGGCTGACGACGCGTGCTCGGCGCCATGTGGCTTTATTTTCTTAAGTGGAGCCTGATGCCGAAGACCGATTTCCACTTTTCGCGACGTCGACTTTCGGTTCGTGCTCCGGAGGCCTTACTGAAACACCTTGTCCGGCGCATCGAGGCTGTCAGAGCCCTCGAAGGCGATGGCATTGAGTTTCAGGGTGCCGACGGCGCGTTCGATCGACTTGGTCTGGTCGACCAGCGCGTCGATCGCCGCCTGCACGGTGGCGTTGCCTTGCGTATTGCCTTCGCCGATCTGCTGGTCATAGGCCTCGCCGCCAAGCGCCCGCGCCTTGATCGCTTCCATCTTGGCGACGGTGCCATCCAGCTTGTCCGACAGTTCCTTGTCGACCGCCGGATCGGCCTCCTTGACCATGTCGGATACCGACGGTCCTTCGACGACGGTGCCGTCGAGGCGGGTGTAGCTGCCCTTATAGGCGGCGCGAATGCCGACGGCATCGTAGAGATGGGAATCATAGGTGTTGTCGGAGAAGCAGTCATGCTCCTCTTCCGGGTCGTGCAGCAGCAGGCCGAGCTTCATGCGCTCGCCGGCGAGTTCGCCATAGGACAGCGAGCCCATGCCGGTGAGGATGGTCGAAATGCCGGCTTTCGGCTCGCCATCGGCAAGGTTCTTGCGGGCGGCGCCGCCTTCCTTCCAGTCGTTGACCATGTCCTGCAGATCGGAAACCAGAAGCTCGCTCGCCGACTTCAGATACTGCGCGCGACGATCGCAATTGCCGCCGGTGCAGTTGGCGAGGTCGTAGTCGGTATAGGGCCGTTCGCCGGCGCCCGGGCCGGTGCCGTGCAGATCCTGACCCCACAGCAGGAATTCGATGGCGTGATAACCGGTCGCCACATTGGCCTCGATGCCGCCGGCCTCCTGCAGCGTGCCGGAGAGGAGCTCGGGAGTAAGGTTGGTGGCGTCGATCTTCTTGCCGTCGATCTGGATCGACTTGTTGGCGATCACATTGGCGGTGTACAGCGCATTCGCGTCCGACTCGGTGCCGTAATTCCCGGCGACATAGTCGATCAGGCCTTCGTCCAGCGGCCAGGCGTTCACCTTGCCTTCCCAGTCGTCGACGATGGCGTTGCCGAAGCGATAGACTTCGGTCTGCTGATAGGGAACGCGCGACGCCTTCCAGGCCTCGCGGGCGGCCGTCAGCGTTTCCACCGAAGGCTTGGCGAGCAGCGCGTCGACGGCCTTGCCGAGCGCCTGCGCCCTGGTCAGCGAATCCTCATATTTGGCGAGCGCAATATCGGAATAGGTCTTGATGACCGCCTTGGCATCGGTTTCCGCCTTGGCCGGCAGCACGAATATCGCCGCCGTCAAGGCCACCGTGGCGCCGATCGCTGCAAGCCTGTTGCCATATCGCGCCGTGATCATCGCTCTCATGATTGTCATCTCCCTAGGGAATTCAGTGAAAATGCCGGCGCCAAAGGCGCGTCGGCAGGCAATCGGCGCCAAGGCAGGTCCATGCCATTGAGCGAGATACAGGCCGCGGCATAGCGCGGTTTGCGGAAGAAAGACATCGAAATGCCTCCAATCGAAAGGGTTCAAGGCCCAGACATCAAAGGGATGCGCTTGACGCGCACGCTTCCATAAAGCGATGAAGGTGCCGGAAGTCAACCAATTTCAGAGGGAAAAGCCAATTGAAACAACAGTTTAGAATTATTCTAAACTGCAAATATCAACTTTAGCCGTACTTGCCGCGCCGCCGTCGAACGAACGATTGACAGACCGCCATTCCGGGTGCGACCCGCAAGGGTGGTCTTGCGGCGGCGTCAGACAATCGCCACTTGGCGAGACGTCCTAGACTTGGATAACGCCTAGGAGAGATAAGGAATTGGGGCTGCGATGAAAAACGGTGTGGTCATTGTCGGTGCGGGTCATGCGGGCGTGCAAGCGGCCGCCAGCCTGCGCGAGGACGGCTACGACGAACCCGTGATCCTCATCAGTGACGAGGACGAACTGCCCTACCACAAGCCGCCGCTGTCGAAGACCTTCATTAAGGATCAGGAGGCCAAACCGCAGCCGCTGCGCGGCGAGGCTTTTTATACCGGCAGCGCGATCGACTACCGGCCGGGCGTCCGCATCGATCGCATCGATGCCGGCGGCCGCAGGCTGGAGCTATCGGATGGCGGCACACTGCCGTTCGACCGGCTGATCCTGGCGACCGGTTCGCGGCCGCGCATGCTGTCGCTGCCGGGTTCGGATTTTTCGGGCGTGGTGTCGCTGCGCTCGCTCGCCGACGCGCGCCTGATCCGCGAATTGAGCGCGCAGAGCGAGGATGTCGTAATCCTCGGCGGCGGCTTCATCGGGCTGGAGATCGCCGCGACGCTCACAGCGGCCGGCCGCAAGGTCACCGTGGTCGAGGCGGTCGACCGGCTGCTCGGCCGGGCGGTGGCGCCGATCATCGCGCGCCACGTGCGGCAGCGGCTGGAAGCGACCGGCGTGCGCATTCTCACCGGCACCACGATTGCGCGGCTCGAAGGCGAGAACGGCCATGTCTCGGCGGCAATCACCGCATCCGGCGAGCGGATGCCGGCGCAGATGGTCATCACCGGCATCGGCGTCGTGCCGAATGTCGAACTGGCGCAAACCGCCGGCATCACTATCGCCAACGGCATCCGCGTCGACCAGCAGATGCGCACGTCGGCGCCCGAAATCCTCGCCATCGGCGACGCCGCCGCCTACCGGCACTGGCTCACCGGCGGCGATGTGCGGCTGGAATCGGTGCAGAATGCCACCGACCAGGCGCGTCTTGCAGCACGCACCGTTGTCGGTCATGCGGACGCCTTTGCGGCGGTGCCGTGGTTCTGGTCCGATATCGGTGACATCAAGCTGCAGATGGTCGGCCTGATTTCGGGCGGCGACAGCCATGTCGTGCTGGGCGACGTCAACGAGAACCGGTTCTCCATCTACCACTATGCTGAGAATCGTCTGCTCGGCATCGAATCGGTCAACCGGCCTGGCGACCACATGCTTGGCCGCAAGATGCTCGGCGCCGGCTTTTCGCCGACGCCGCAGACGGTTGCGACAGGACCGGACGGGCTGAAGGCGGCGCTCGCCGCCTTCCAGCAGGTAGAGCCCGTCCGCGCCGCTGAATAAGGACTTGTTGATATTCAGGTGATGCCGGTCTCGGCGCGGTCTTGCCTTCTCCCCTTGTTGTGGGAGAAGGTGGCCGCGGAGCGGCCGGATGAGGGGTGTTCCAGCTTGGCACCGACAGCACTCCGTCCAACACCCCTCAACCGTCTCGGCGCTCCGCGCCGATCCACCTTCTCCCACAAGGGGAGAAGGGAAGAAGAATCCGCTCAGGCGGCGCGGACCTCGCGGATCGAGCTTTCCAGGATGTCGAGTGCTTCGTTCATGACGCCGTCCTGGATGGTGATCGGCGCGAGGAAGCGGATGACGTTGCCGTAGACGCCGCAGGTGAGCAGGATCAGGCCCTTGTCGAGCGCCTTCAGCCGGACCGCATTGGCGATCTCGGCCGACGGCAGGCCCTTCTTCACATCGTTGAACTCGACAGCGTTCATGAAGCCCGGGCCTCTGATATCGACGATCTCCGGCGTGTCGTCGCGGATCGATTGCAGCCGCTGCTTCAGCCGGTTGCCTAGCGTGTTGGCGCGGTCGCACAGCTTTTCCTCTTCGATCACGTCGAGCACGGCGTGCGCCGCGGCAACGCCGATCGGGCTGCCGCCATAGGTGCCGCCGAGCCCGCCGGGGTTGGGCGCATCCATGATCTCGGCGCGGCCGGTGACCGCCGACAGCGGAAAGCCGCCGGCAAGGCTCTTGGCCATGGTGGTGATGTCGGGCGCCACTTCGTGATGATCCATGGCGAACATCTTTCCGGTGCGGGCAAAACCGGTCTGCACCTCGTCGGCGATCAACAGCATGCCGTGCTGGTCGCAGATCTTGCGCAGCGCGGTCATGAAGTCGCGCGGCGCCTCGTAAAATCCGCCCTCGCCCTGCACCGGTTCGACGATGATGGCGGCGACGCGGGCGGGATCGACATCGGCCTTGAACAGCCGGTCGAGCGCGGCCAGCGAATCGGCGACCGTGATCCCGTGCAGCGCCACCGGGAACGGCGCGTGGAAGACATCGGCCGGCATGGCGCCGAATCCGACCTTGTAGGGCACAACCTTGCCGGTCAGCGCCATGCCCATGAAGGTGCGGCCATGGAAGCCGCCGGCAAAGGCAATGACCGCTGGACGGCCGGTGGCGTTGCGGGCGATCTTGATGGCGTTCTCCACCGCTTCGGCACCGGTGGTGACGAAAATCGTCTTCTTGTCGAATTTGCCCGGCAGCATGCCGTTCAGCCGTTCGGCCAGCCTGACATAGCTCTCATAGGGCACCACCTGGTGGCAGGTGTGGGTGAAGCGGTCGAGCTGCGCCTTGACCGCCTCGATCACCTTGGGATGGCGGTGGCCGGTGTTGACGACGGCGATGCCGGACGAGAAATCGATGTAGCGGCGGCCTTCGACATCCCAGATTTCCGAGTTCTCGGCGCGGTCGGCATAAATCTGCGTGGTCATGCCGACGCCGCGCGAGATCGACTGGTTCTTGCGTTCGGAGATGGTTGAGTTCTTCATGATGTTCCCGTTTGGTATATGCTAAGACCTGTTCTGACCTTATTTCACGTTTTCCTCAAGTTGGCAGCGCCGCCAGGCGATTGGGCCTGCCGCTAAGGTCGCATTCCTTCGCGCCCCCCTCTGGCCTGCCGGCGATCTCCCCCACAAGGGGGAGATCGGCAGCTTCGTCGACGGCGCTCCTTCTGCAGCGTTCGCGATTGGCGAAATCAGTGGTGGCGGCCAATCTCCCCACCCGTGGGGGAGATGGCCGGCAGGCCAGAGGGGGGCGCGAAGGAACGCGACGCGGACAGCTGATTTGACTCACGCAGTCCGCACAAACCCCTCGCTCGCCCTGAGCAAATTGCGCGTATAATCCTTACTGACGCGGCGCTCGACGAGGTCGCCCGCGGTGAGATGCTCGACCGCCTCGCCGTTCTGCATCACCATCAGCCGCTCGCACATATGGGTGATGATGGCGAGGTCGTGGCTGACCATCAGGAAGGTCAGCTTGCGCCGTCGCCGGATGTCTTCCAACAGGTTGAGCACCTCCGCCTGCACGGAAGCGTCGAGCGCCGAGGTCGGCTCGTCGAGCAGCAGGATCGCCGGTTCGAGGATCAGCGCCCGCGCAATCGCCACCCGCTGGCGCTGGCCACCCGACAATTGATGCGAATAGCGGAAGCGGAAGCCGGTGCCGAGCCCGACCTCGTCGAGCGCCCGCTGGATGCGTTTCTCGCCATCGGCAAAGCCGTGGATGGCGAGCGGCTCCTGCAGCAGGCGGTCGACGGTCTGGCGCGGATGCAGCGAGCCGTAGGGGTCCTGGAAGACCATCTGCACCTCGCGATAGAAGGCCTTGTCGCGGTGCTTGCCGAGTTTTTTCCCGTTGACGGTGATGCTGCCCGAAGCGGCCGGGGCGAGGCCGGCAATCGCGCGCAACAGCGTCGATTTGCCGGAGCCGGATTCGCCGACCAGGCCGAAGGATTCGCCGGATTGCACTTCGAGGCTGACACCCTTCAGCGCGCGAAAGCGGTCGAAGACCACCTCCAGCCTGTCGACAGAAAGTGCTGCCGTCATGCCGCCCACTCCGGCTTGCGGTCGAGCACCGGCAGCGGGTGACGGTCGGCGCCGATCTTGGGCATGCAGTTGAGCAGGCCGCGCGTGTAGGGATGCTGGGCGCGGCCGAGCTCCGACGCCTTGAGCTGCTCGACCACCTTGCCGGCATACATGACGATCACCCGGTCGCAGAAGGACGAGACCAGCCGCAGATCGTGCGAGATGAAGATCAGCCCCATGCCGCGCTCGCTGACCAGCCTGTCGAGGATGCCGAGCACGTCGAGCTGAACGGTGACGTCGAGCGCCGAGGTCGGCTCGTCGGCGATCATCATCTCCGGCCCGGCAATCAGCATCATGGCGATCATGGCGCGCTGGCCCATGCCGCCCGACACCTCGTGCGGATGCAAGTCGAAGACACGGGCGGGGTCGCGGATCTGCACCGCCTCCAGCATGGCGAGCGTCCGGTCGCGGGCTTCGGCCTTGCCGACCTTCTCATGCGTGCGCAGCGTCTCGACGATCTGGCGGCCGATGCTCATCACCGGGTCGAGCGAGTATTTTGGGTCCTGCAGGATCATGGCGATGCGCTTGCCGCGCAGCGCCCGGCGGTCGCGGGGCGAGGCCGCGAGCAGGTCGATGCCGTCGAAGGCGAGCTTGCTGGCCGTGACCTCGGCCTGGGGCGGGGTCAGGCCCATGATGGCGCGGCCGGTCTGCGACTTGCCGGAACCGCTCTCGCCGACGATGCCGAGCCGTTCGCGGCCGAGCGAGAAGGAGACGCCGCGCACCGCCTCGATGCGGCCGGTGCGCGTCGGGAAGGTGACGCGCAGATCGTCGACCTCGAGAAGCGTGCTCATTGGTCACCACTGCGCGGGTCAAGCGCGTCGCGCAGGCCGTCGCCGAGCAGGTTGAAGCCGAGGCTGACGATGAGGATGGCAAAGCCCGGTGCACCGGCCACCCACCATTGGTCGAGCACGAAGCGGCGGCCCGACGCGATCATCGCGCCCCATTCCGGCAGCGGCGGTTGCGCGCCGAGGCCGAGGAAGCCGAGACCGGCGGCGGTCAGGATGATGCCGGCCATGTCGAGCGTCACCCTGACGATCAGCGAGGAGATGCAGAGCGGCATGATGTGGCGCAGCACGATGCGGAACGGCGAGGCGCCCATCAATTGCACCGCCTTGATGTAATCCGAATTGCGCACGGTGAGCGTTTCGGCACGCGCAATACGGGCGTAGGGCGGCCATGAGGTGACGGCGATGGCGAGCACCGCATTCTCGATGCCGGGGCCGAGTGCGGCGACGAAGGCCAGCGCCAGGATCAGCTTCGGAAAGGCGAGAAAGATGTCGGTGATACGCATCAGGATCGCATCGATCCAGCCGCCGGCATAACCGGCGACGGTGCCGACCAGCAGGCCGATAGGAGCGGCGATGACTGCGACGAGAATGACGACGTAAAGCGTCCATCGCGAGCCGAAGATGACGCGCGAAAGGATGTCGCGGCCGAGGTCGTCGGTGCCGAACCAGTGCTCGGCACTTGGCGCCAGCAGCCGCGAGCCCTTGAGGTCGCCGAATGTCGGCGAATAGGGTGCCAGCACATCGGCAAAGGCGGCGACTACCAGCAAAGCGATGATGATGAGCAGACCGAGAAACGCCAGCCGGTTGGCGGAAAAGCGCCGCCACGCGACATAGGCACGGCCGAGCCTGGCCTGCATGCGCGACGCCGGCCGCTCGCTGAGCAGCCAGTCGCGACGGCTCTGGATCGCTTCAGCGCTCATCGTACCTTGGTCCTTGGATCGAGCACCCGATAAAGCAGGTCGGACAGCAGATTGATGCCGATGAACACCGAGCCGATGATGATGGTGCCGCCGAGCACGGCGTTCATGTCGGCGTTCTGCAGGGAATTGGTGATGTAGAGGCCGATGCCCGGCCATGAGAACACAGTCTCGGTGAGCACCGAGCCTTCGAGCAGACCGGCATAGGAGAGCGCGATCACGGTGACCATCGGCACGGCGGCGTTGCGCAGCGCGTGGCCCCAGATGATGCGTGTTTCCGACAGCCCCTTGGCGCGCGCCGCGACGATATATTCCTGGGCAAGCTCGTTCAGCATGAACGATCGCGTCATCCGGCTGATATAGGCGAGCGAGAAATAGCCAAGCAGCGAGGCCGGCAGGATGATGTGGCGGAAGGCATCGCGAAACACATCCCACTGCCGCTGCCACAGCGCATCCAGGAGATAAAAGCCGGTGATCGGGGTGAAGGTGTATTCGTAGACGATATCGAGGCGGCCGGGAAAAGCCACCCATTGCAGCCTGGCGTAGAACAGCACGAGCGCCAGCAGTCCCAGCCAGAAGATCGGCACGGAGTAGCCGACCAGGCCGATGATCCGGACGATCTGGTCGATGATGCTGCCGCGCCGGACCGCGGCCAGCACGCCGAGCGGCACGCCAAGCAAAGCACCGATCAGCGTTCCCAGCGTCGCCAGCTCGATCGTCGCCGGAAAGGCGCGGCGAATGTCGGTCATCACCGGATTGGTGGTAAGCACCGAGGTGCCGAAATTGCCGTTCAGTGCATTCTTCACATAGATGTAGAACTGCTCGATCAGCGGCAGGTCGAGACCCATCTCGCGGCGGGTGCGCTCGACGACATTGGCCGGCGCCCGGTCGCCGAGCACCGCCAGCACCGGATCGATCGGGATCACCCGGCCGATGAAGAAGGTCACCGCGAGAAGACCGAGATAGGTGGTTATCGCGATGACCAGGAAACGGGCGATCGACGAGGCGACAGCGACGGCGCGGGCGCTGCCGCGCCCTGCCGTCGCTTCGCTTTCAACAGTACTCATGCGGCGCGTCCGCCGGCGTCACTCCTTGGAGATCTGGCCGACGAAATTGGTGTCGAAGCTTGGGCCGAGTGCAAAACCCTTGAGGTTCTTGCGCAGGCCGGCCACTTCCAGCTGCTGGTGAACGATGATGAAAGGACTGGTTTCGAGAATCTTCCTCTGCAGATCCTGGTACATTGCGGCGCGCTTGGTCGGATCCTTCTCGAGCAGGGCCGCTTCAGTCTGCTTGTTCAAGTCCGGAATATCCCAGGCGTTGCGCCAGGCCAAGGTCTTGGTCTTGCCTTCATCCGAATTGTCGGGGTTGCTGGCGAAGGTCTGGGCGTTGGAGTTCGGATCGAAATAATCCTGGCCCCACTGGCCGATATAGATATCGTGATTGCGGGCGCGGTATTTGGTCAGCGTCTGCTTGCCGTCGCCGGGAATAATCTCCAGCTTGACGCCGGCCTGGCCGAGCGTCTGCTGGAATGATTCCGCCATGCCGGTCACCGGCTGGGTGTTGCGTACGTCCATGGTGACGCTGAAGCCGTCGGCTAAGCCGGCCTTGGCGAGCAGTTCCTTGGCCTTGGCGAGGTCGAATTTGAACGGATTTTCGTCCAGCTCGCCAAGCACGCCTTTTGGCAGGAAGGTCTGGTGGATCTCGCCGATGCCCTTGAGGATGGTCGAGCTCAAGGCATCATAGTCGACCAGATATTTGAAGGCCTGACGAACCTCCGGCTTGGCGAGGTTCGGGTTCTTCTGATTGAGGCTGATGTAGAAGACCGTGCCCTTCGGCGCGCTGGTGGTGGTGAGATCGGCGTTCTTGCCGATTGCGTCGAGGTCGTTCGGCTCAAGATTGCGGGCAACGTCGATGTCGCCGGCCTCCAGCGCCAGGCGCTGGCCCGAGCTTTCCTTCATGTTGCGATAGATGACGCGGGCGAGCTTGGCCTTTTCGCCGTGGTAATTGTCGTTGCGCTCCATGACGACGACCTCGTTGGCCCGCCATTCGCGCAGCTTGAAGGCGCCGGAGCCGGCATAGCCGGTCTTCAGCCAGGCGTTGCCGAAGTCGTTGTCGTATTTGTAGTCGTCGCTGGGCGTCACCGCGGCGGCATGCTCCTTGACCAGCTTGCTGTCGACAACCGAGGCGACGGTCGCCGACAGGCAGTTCAGGACGAAGCTCGGCGCATAGGCCTTGTCGATGGTGAACTGGAACGTCGTGTCATCGATGGCCTTGGCTTTCTCGATGACGTTGTCGCCATTGATGCCGAACTGGCCGATGATGAAGGCCGGGCTCTTGTCGAGCTTGATGGCGCGCTCGAACGAGTAGGCGACATCAGCCGCGGTGATCGGATTGCCCGAGGCGAATTTCAAGCCGGGCTTGAGCTTGAACGTATAGGTCAGGCCGTCGTCGGAGACAGTCCAGCTTTCGGCGAGATCGCCCTTGACCTTGGAGGTGTCGCTCAAGTCGAGGCGGACAAGAAGATCGTACGTGTTGCCGGTGACCTCGGCGGTCGACAGCTCGAACGCCTCGCCCGGATCCATGGAGATGATGTCGTCGATGGCGAAACCCTCGACCAGCGTGTCGGCCGGCGTGACAGCAAGGGCAGGCGCACCGGCCAGAAGCAGTGCGGACATGGCTGCGCCGGCGAGCAGGACGCGGGAGCGTAGAGCAAACTTTTCCATCATCATTTTTAACTGTTCCCTGTTTTTGTTGACCTGAGTTCCCGCTCAGGGTTTTGGCATTCACTTGACACATCGGCCCGAAAATCGGAATCGATTTTCGGCAAGCACGATGTGTAGTTCAAAGTCTTAGAGCGTCCTTTGCGCGTCCAACGGACGCGCGGCGCTCTAATCGAACGGTGACCCTGAACCGGTCGTCCTGGTGATTTCTATCCAGTTCCGCCTCACCATATCCGGCGGTTTCAGGCGCGGCAACGAGCATTTGCAAAGCTGTTTGTTGGACCAGGATCAGCCAGCCGCCGCCGCCGGAAGCGACACCCGCAGTCGCGCTATTTCAACGCTGTGACCAGGTCGGCGTCGGGAAAACAGGTGGCGGCGCGACCGTTCCTGGCCTGCCATTTGCCGATCGACCGGCGCGTCTTGAAACCGGGCAGGCCGTCGGCGCTGCCGACGTCGTAGCCCTCGGCCTCCAGCGCCCGCTGCAAGGTGGCGATGTCGGACCTGTGGAGCCCGCCGACCGCACCCCAGCGCCCAGAAAAATTGCTGTCGCCATTGGCGATGCGGTCAGCACCGTGGCCGATGAACAGGGCGTAGAGATCGCTGGTGTTGTATTGCTTCAGGACGTAGAAATTGGGCGTGACGATGAAGGCCGGACCGCTGCGCCCGGCCGGCATCAGAAGAAAGCCTTCGGCCTTCAATTCGCGCGCCGGAAACGGTCTTGCCGCGACGCGCTTAATGCCCAGGTCAGCCCATTCGGAAATCCTCTTGCCCTGGTCCGGACCTTCGAGCGAGCAGGAGACCGCTTCCGGCACCGTCACCTCAAAACCCCAGCCGCGGCCCTTCACCCAGCCATAATGGACGAGATAATTGGCGATCGAGGCCAGCGTGTCCGGCACCGAGCTCCAAATGTCGACCCGACCGTCGCCATCGAAGTCGACGGCATGTCTGAGGAACGAACTCGGCATGAACTGCGGCTGGCCGAGTGCGCCGGCCCAGGACGATTTCATCGCGCCGACCGGGGCCAGCCCGCGCTCGACGATCTCGAGCGCCGCCATGAGCTCGGTGCGGAAAAACTTCTTCCTGGTCGCCATGAACGCCTTGGTGCCCAGCACTTCGAAAGCGTCGTAGGGCATCTTCGCCGCGCCAAAGCCGCTCTCGCGACCCCAGATCGCCAGCAGCACCTCGCCCGGCACGCCGTAGCGCTTCTCGATCGCGGCGACGGTCCTGGCATTGGCCGCCTTGCGCGTGCGGCCACCAGCGGTCACGGCGCGAACCGTCTTTTCGGCGAAATAGGCGCCGGGCGAACCGAATTCCGCCTGATGCTGCTTTTGCGGCGTCGTCGCCTTTTTGCCCGGCATCACCAGGTCTGGCAGTTTGAGGTTCGGCTTGATGCCATCGAAGGCGGCGTCGAAGGTTTTTCTCGAGATGCCGTTGGCGTTGGCCTCGGGCCAGAGGTCGTTGCCGAGCCAGGCACGGAACTGGGTGTCGAGTTTTGTGGCGGAGGCGGGGGTGGCGAGGAGGAGGGCAACAAGGGCTGCAAGAAAAATCGCCAGTCCGCAAAGTCGACGTTCTGTCGCGCCCCCCTCTGTCCTGCCGGACATCTCCCCCACTTGGGGGGAGATCGGCAGCTTCCACGACGGCGCTTCTCCAGCGCTGGAGGTTGGCGAAAGCCGGCGTAACGGCCGATCTCCCCCCTTGTGGGGGAGATGTCCGGCAGGACAGAGGGGGGCGCGACAGAACGCAATCATCTCAATAGGCCCCCCTCAAAACGCCGTCCGCGAGCGCAGCGCGGCGGCCAGCGTGCCTTCGTCGAGATAGTCGAGTTCGCCGCCGACCGGGACGCCATGCGCCAGCCGCGTCACCTTGATATCGAAGCCGGACAATTGATCGGTGAGATAATGCGCGGTGGTCTGGCCCTCGACGGTGGCGTTGACGGCAAGGATCACCTCCTTGACCTCGCCGCCGGCGACGCGGTCGACCAGCGAGCGGATGTTGAGCTGCTCGGGGCCGATGCCGTCGAGCGGCGAGAGCGAGCCGCCGAGCACATGATAGCGGACATTCATGGCGGCGGCCCGCTCCAGCGCCCACAGGTCGGCCACGTCCTCGACGACGATAAGCGTGCCGGCGTCGCGGCGCGGATCGGTGCAGATCATGCAGGGGTCGGACGTATCGACATTGCCGCAGGTTGAGCAGATGCGCACCTTGTCGACCGCCTCGCTCATGGCGGCGGCGAGCGGCGACAGCAACTGCTCCTTCTTCTTGATGAGGTGAAGCGCTGCCCGCCTGGCCGAACGGGGCCCAAGCCCCGGCACCTTGGCCAGGAGTTGGATCAGGCGTTCGATCTCGGGACCGGCGATTCGCTTCGACATCGCATCGGTTTAGGATTTTTCAGCGGGTTTTGGAACACCGCAGCGGCGCGGCTGTTGCGAACAATCGCTGAGGTTTGCGCTGCCCCTCATTGCCCTGCCGGGCATTTCTCCCCGTATAGTGACGGGGAGAAAGACGCCTTCGCAAAAGATTTCGCCAACCTGAAGCGTCGCAGGAAGGGTGCCAGGGTTGCGGCCAGCCCCTTCTCCCCGTCCCTATTCGGGGAGAAGATGCCGGCAGGCAGATGAGGGGCGGCGCCGACGTCGACTATCGATAGCTCAGTAGGCTTCCAGCGGCCTGCCCTGGCCGGCGATCATCGCACCGATGGCATCGGTGTTCTCGGGTGTCGATTCAAACGACATCGTCGGCTCGGCCGGCGCCGCCGAAAATGACGTAGCTGGTTGCGCACCGGCGGTGCCGCCGAAACGGGCGGCGTCCGGCTCCTGCATCGCCACAAAGGTCACCTTCTCCGGCGTTGCCTTCCCTGGAACAGCCTTTGCCGGTTGCGATGCGACTGCCGTCACATAGGTTGCCTTGGTGGCGAATCCTGCCTTGGCGGCCGGCGCCGCAGAGGCCATGAGCTTCACCGGTGCGGCGCGCGACCGCCGCGGCGTCGCCTGCGCCACCGCGACGGTTGGCTCGTCCGGCAACGGTTTCCAGTTGCGGCCGCGCTTTTCGTAGAAGGCGTTGCCGCCGGCGACCATGGTGTAGTGCATGTTCTTGTAGGGGAAACGCAGGCCGGCGGTGTGAAAGAACATCGAGTTCTTCAGCTTGGCCTTGCGCTCGCCCCTGAGCACCGCCTCGGCGGCTTCCTCGACATCGGGCATCGCCTTCGAATTCATCGGCCGTGTCATCACGCCCGGCGCGAACTGGCCGCGTTCGCCGACCACCTGGCAGATGGTGTTGCCGTGCTTGCCGGAGCGCAGCCGGTTCATCACCACCGTGCCGACGGCAATCATGCCGTCACGGCTCGACCGGTTGGATTCGAAGAACATCGCGCGCTGGAGGCACTCCTTGTCCTTCGCTGTGTGATTGTAGGGCCGGGATCTGACGGTATCGGTCAGGCTGGCCACGGACAGGCCGTGCGTGGTCTGACTGCAGGCGGCCAAAAACAGCGGAGAGGTGATGACGCCGAGCAGCAACGGCGTCTTCCATCGGGTCACGATCAAAGATATCCCCTCATTCTGTCGCCAGCCCGCCCCTGGTTGCGGCAAGAATGAGACACTTTCGGGCAAAAAGATGGCTAAAGCGTTATTAAGTGAGCGGAGTTGCCTAATGGACACAGATGGCCGGCAGGTGGGCGTTGATCGCCGCGCTCCTCGGCTACTGCAACGGCATGACCTTCGAGCGGCGCAGCCTTCGCAGAGCGTCGCAACCTTCGCAGAGTGGGCTTGCCGGGCCAAGCCATGGGCTCGCTTGACCGACGTACAGCCTCTTAGAACGGCAGCTTCATTCCCGGCGGTATCGGCAGCCCGGCGGTCAATGCCTGGGTCTTTTCCTGCATCGTCTGCTCGACCTTGGCCCTGGCGTCATTGTGGGCGGCGAGGAGCAGATCCTCCAGAATCTCGACCTCGTCCTCCTTGAACAGCGACGGGTCGATCTTCAGCGCCTTCATCTCGAATTTTCCGGTCAGCGTGACGCTGACCAGGCCGCCGCCGGCCTGTCCGGTGGCTTCCAAGGTGGCGATCTCGTCCTGCATGGCCTGGAACTTGGCCTGCATTTCTTTCGCCTTGCCCATCAGGCCGAGAAGGTCTTTCATCGCGTTGTCCTCTACGATTGATCTGTTTCTAGTTTAAGCATGATCTTCTCCGAATTTTCGGGATCATGCTCAGGTTTCGTCTTCGTCGGTGGCCGGCTCGATCGGAACCTCGGCCTCCACCGCATCGGCTTCCGGTGCGTCGGGAATGCGCACGTCGATGATCCTGGAGCCGGGAAAACGCGCCAGGATGGCGGCGACGGTCGGGTCGCTCTTGGCATCGAGGAGTGCGTTTTCGCGCTTGGTCGATTCCATCTCGGCCAGCGTCTGGCCGCCCTCTTCCTTTGACAGCGACACCAGCCAGCTGCGTCCGGTCCAGGCGCGCAATTTGGCGGTCAGATCGTTGAGCAGCATCTTCGGCGCGTCATCGGTCAGGCTGACGTCGATGCGGCCCGGCTCGATGCGCACCAGGCGCACGCAGCGCTTGACCAGCACCTTGAAGGCGATGTCGCGCTGGGCGTCGGCAAGGGCGACGATGTCGGCCAGCGATTTCACTGGCACCGGCGGCGCATCGGCGACCGGCTCCGGCGCCGGAACGAAAGGCGCAGGCATCGGCTCGGGTTCGACCAGCCGCATCGTCTGGGCGCCGCCATTGGCCGCCGGCATCCGCGCCTGCGCCACGCCGACGCCGCCATTACCGGGATTTGCTGGGCCGGGATTTGCCGGGCCGGGATTTGCGGCAGCAGAGGTTGCGGGTGCACCATTCGAGCGTGGCGCGCCATTCGGCACCGACGCTGCGCCCTCCAGCGATTTCAGCGCCTCGTCCAGTGTCGGCAAGTCGGCGGCATGCGCCAGCCGGATCAGCACCATTTCGGCGGCGCTGACCGGCCGGTTGGAGGACTGCACCTCGGGAATGCCTTTCAACAGCATCTGCCAGGTCCGCGACAGCACCCTGACCGACAGCGCCTTGGCGAAATCGGCGCCGCGCCGGCGCTCGTCGTCCGACAGCGAGGCGTCATCGAGGGCTGTCGGCACGAAGCGCAGCCGGGTGACGAGATGGTTGAACTCGGCCAGGTCGGTCAGCACAGCGGCCGGATCGGCGCCGGTGTCGTACTGGTTGCGGAATTCGGCCAGTGCGGCCGCCACATCGCCCTTCATCACAAGTTCGAACAGGTCGACGATGCGGGCGCGGTCGGCCAGCCCGAGCATGGCGCGCACCGCTTCGGCGCTGACCGCGCCGCTGCCATGGGCGATTGCCTGGTCGAGAATGGACAGCGAATCGCGCGCCGAGCCCTCGGCCGCGCGGGCGATCATCGCCAGCGCGTCGTCATCGACCGCGATGCCTTCTTTTCCGGCGATCGAGGAGAGGTGCGCGACCAACGTGCCGGCATCGATACGCCTGAGATCGAAGCGCTGGCAGCGCGACAGAACGGTGATCGGAACTTTTCTGATTTCGGTGGTGGCGAAGATGAATTTGACGTGCGGCGGCGGCTCTTCCAGCGTCTTCAGCAGGCCGTTGAAGGCCTGCGTCGAGAGCATGTGCACTTCGTCGATGATGTAGACCTTGTAGCGCGCCGACACCGGCGCATAACGCACGCGCTCGATGATGTCCCTGATGTCGTCGATGCCGGTGTGCGAGGCGGCGTCCATCTCGATGACGTCGACATGGCGGCCTTCCATGATCGCCTGGCAATGCTCGCCCGGCACGGCAAGATCGACCGAAGGCTGGTCGACGGTCGATGTTTTGTAGTTCAGGGCCCGCGCGAGTATGCGCGCCGTCGTCGTCTTGCCGACACCGCGCACGCCGGTCAGCATCCAGGCCTGGGCGATGCGGCCGGTGGCGAAGGCGTTGGTGAGGGTGCGGACCATCGGCTCCTGGCCGATCAGTTCGGAGAAATTGGCAGGACGGTATTTACGCGCCAGAACGCGGTAGGCAGCGGCCTTTTCCGTTCCCGAATTTCCGGCTTCGCTCATTCGCCCGTAAAGCTCCAAGGGCCGCGCCTGCAGGCGGCCGATTCCTGCGCATAGTTTCGCCCGCAGGGCTTGGCGCCGTCAATGTCGCGGGAGAAAGGCGAAGAGGTGGGAGGCTGGAACAATGACCCGTTCCGGGCTCGTTAGGGCTGCTTCCTTCCGGACCTGACCCGGTTGGCGAGTGGACCGTCCACCACCAACCTCCCGGCTCCCATATCGGCAATCCGGCGATGAAATGCAAGGGCGCAGTGACGGGCGGCGAAACCAGAAAATAAAAAACCGCCTCGGAGGCGGATCGCTGGCGCGATTAAGCACCATGTTGAAACTACAGGCATAGCGGCCGGCACAAAGCAAGAACAGATGAGCGAAAGACATGGCCGGACCAGAGGGGGCGAGATGGTGACTTCATTCCAGCCCAGGTCTTGACAGGCCATACCCCGAGTTCTTCGCCGGACCATCATCGCCATGATAGGCCTTGATTCGCTTGCCGCCCTCTTGCGGGCTAACGGCAGCCGCTCTAGCGTCCATGGAGTAAAAAAATACTACAAAAGTGAAGGAAACGCCGATGTCGCCGGGCCTCGAGGCCGGATTCACGCTGGATGCTCGTCTGGAGGCCGACAGCGAGCAGTTGATGTGGCTCGGCCTGTGCGAGTTGCGGGTGATGAATGACCGTCGCTGGCCGTGGCTGCTCCTGGTGCCGCAGCGGCCGGGCGCGGAGGAAATCCATGATTTGACGCCGCTCGACCAGGCGATGCTGACGTTCGAGACCAACATGGTGGCGCAGGCGCTGAAAAGCGTGACCGGCTGCACCAAGATCAACAGCGGCGCACTTGGCAACATCGTGCGGCAGTTGCATGTCCATGTCGTCGCGCGCTCGGAAGGCGATCCCGGCTGGCCCGGCCCGGTGTGGGGGCACGGTATGCGCGAGCCCTACGAGCGCTCGGACCTGCGCCGGTTTGCGCAGAAGATAAAGGCGGCGCTATAAGCCTGTCCCGTGTCCATCCTGAACCTTGAGTCTCCGATGAGCTTCCGCCTGTTTGACGCGCCCTTGCGCGAGCCGAGCCAGTTCGTCGGCTTCGCCGGCAATAGGATCGACCGGCAATCGGAAAACCGCGCCGACGATTCCGTCGAAAAGGCGCTCGCCGATCCTTCAGCCAGGCTTTTGCTGATGCACGGCGGGCGGCTCTACCTGAAGCTCGTTGGTGGCGGCTTCGACCCCTGGTTCGGCGCCGAGGAAAGCCGGCCGCTCCGGGCGTCGCTCGACCATGGCGTCCTGCTCGGTTTTTCCGACAGCGGCCCGGTGCTCGCCGTGCCGGCCGGGCTCGATCCCGAACAACTGCCGGAGACGATCAAGGCCATCGACTATCGCTCGGTCTATATGCAGGGGCTGATCGACGAGGCGGCGGCCGGCGCAATGGCGCAAGGAGCAGCGCTGCTCGCCTGGCATGCCAGCCACCGCTTCTGCAGCAAATGCGGCGCTGAAGCCGCGATGCGGGCCGGCGGCTACAAGCGGCTTTGCCCGGCCTGCGCCACCGAGCATTTTCCGCGAACCGACCCGGTGGCGATCATGCTGACGGCGACGCGTGAAAAATGCCTGCTCGGCCGCGGCCGGCATTTCGCGGCCGGCATGTATTCGGCGCTTGCCGGCTTCATCGAACCCGGCGAGACGATCGAGGCGGCGGTGCGCCGCGAAACGCTGGAGGAAGCCGGCATCAGGCTTGGCCGCGTCGTCTATCACGCCAGCCAGCCCTGGCCGTTTCCCTATTCGCTGATGATCGGCTGCTTCGGCGAGCCGCTCAACGACGACATCCAGGCCGACCTCAACGAGTTGGAAGACTGCCGCTGGTTCTTTCGCGACGAGGTGCTGTCGATGCTGGCCCGCGAGCATCCGGGCAGCCTGGTCACGCCGCCGAAGGGGGCGATCGCGTATAACCTCATCCGCGCCTGGGCCGACAGCGCATAGCCTTGCAGGGGAAGCAAAAATGATCCGTCATACAGTGGTGTTCAGGCTGAAGCACAAGGAGAGCTCGGCCGAGGAGGCAAAATTTCTGGCAGACGCCCAAATACTGGCGGCGATACCGGGCGTCGAGAAATTCGAGCAGTTGCGGCAGGTCAGCCCGAAGAACGATTATCGTTTCGGCTTCTCGATGGAGTTCGCCGACCAGGCTGCCTATTCCGGCTACAACGACCATCCCGACCACGTCGCCTTCGTCCGCGACCGCTGGATCCCGGAGGTCGCGGCGTTTTTGGAGATCGACTACGCGCCGCTGAGCTAAATTGGTGACTTGCCTGTGAAAACCGCCAGTTGAGCGGCGAAAGCACGTTTGTAGGCGGGCCGGGCTTCGCCACGGGCGACATAGGCGGAGAGGTTCGGATATTCGTCCAGCATACCGGACCCGCTCAACCTTAGCAGCACGTGCACCATCATCAGATCTCCGGCGCTGAACGCACCATCGAGCCAGTCGGCATCGCCAAGGCGACCGGAAAGCTCGCCCAGCCGGTCACGGATGCGATCCTCGACCATAGGCAGGCGCTGTTCGTGCCAGGTCTCGTCGCGCTCCAGGAGCACGGCGGTTTGGCGTTCAAGGATCGGCGGCTCCACGGTGTTGAGCGCGGCAAACATCCATGAGATTGCGCGCGCCCTGGCATTCGCCTCGTCTGGCAGCAGGCTAGCATGGCGCTCGGCGATATGGAACACGATCGCCCCCGACTCGAACAGCGCGAGATCGCCTTCTTCATAGGTCGGAATCTGCCCGAAAGGATGAAGCGCGAGATGCGCGGGTTCCTTCATCGCTTTGAACGAAACAAGACGAACCTGGTAAGGCAGGCCGACTTCTTCAAGCGCCCAGCGAACACGCATGTCGCGCGCCAGTCCCCTGCCGCGATCGGGCGACTGTTCAAAGGCGGTGATGGTGGGGCTCATTGGCAGGCTCCAGGTGATCGAATGGCGCCATCGTGCGTCACGTCGTTGATCGAGATCAGGCTCCGCATCTCGTCGCCTTCTTTCTTCGATTGTGGCAAGCAAAGGACGAATGTCGAGCCGGAATTCCGACATCTGGATGAGAGAAGTTCGCGGGATCTGGGAGTGATCTCGCAGTCAGCCCGGTGCTGTCGCCGCGCCGGAAGATGGCGTGAGATTCGGGTCCAAGTCCGGCGAAGATTGGCTTCTTGAGCCCGTTGTCCCACATGTGACTGGCGCTGTCCTGGCGTTGCCGAGATTGCGTTCGTTGAGCGCCCGCGGCGAGCGCGTGCGCTCCGAGCGTCACCTGCCGCTCGGCGCGAGCCGATCGGCAGGTGGGCTGGGTCTTACTGGCCTGATGTATGCTGGTGGGCGTGTGGCGCACCGGGATTGTGATGCGCGCAGGTCACCCGCGGATTGAACTGGGCGAAGATGCCGTTCGGGTTTTCTCGATAGAGCCAGACATGCCGGTCGTGATGCGGCTCGAAGTCATGCGCCTCATCGACGGGCGTCGCCGGGTCGTCGATCATAGTGTCCCAGGGAACGCCGTGGAACGAAGGCGGGGCGTGGTGGCCGGCTTCCTTCCACGCTTTCGCGAAGACGAGATTCTCCACCGCGATCAGCTCGAGCGATCCGTCGGCCTGCGGCTCGTAGACGAGGACCGCGGGCTTGCCGAAGTCCGCATGCGTGCCGGTGCCGTCGACGCGCGGGTTGGGCGGAGCGGTGATGCCGAGCATATCGGGGCGAAAGTAATGGAGGCCCATAGCCCCTAATTTCCGCGGCTGTCCGGTCATTTCGGCGGTCTCGCACATGTTTGCGGGATCGCGGATGTAGCCCTCCGCGGGCGCGACATTGACGTCGCGGAACCGCTCCGTTGCATGGCGGATTTCGGCAAGGCTCGGCTCTCCGGGGGCAGGCAACGACGATGCGTCGATCCGCGCTGCCTCCGCCGGTGTCAGCGGAGCGGCCGGGGCGGCGGCGGTAGTTATGATCGCGATTGCAGACGCGACAAAGGTTGTTGATCTTGAGGTCATCTGGATGATCTCCTGTATTCCTATCTTGTGATGACGTGGTAAGTATGCCTGTAATTGGAACACTTAGTTTCTCTCGACGTCCCGAGGCAGCCTGGCTACCACCACAATGTTTATGCAGTATGTCTTGATTGTTTCATTTGAAATGCATCGGTTTGGTTGATTTATAATCACCTCTGATTATACTGAAGCGTCCCAACTGACGGAATCAGTCTGTCAGTAGCCAGGGAAGTGCTTGCGCATCGCTCTTTCCTCCTGGAGTATGCGGATGCCAAGCGGCACCGCGTAAATCGCCAGGCCGACCATAAGAGTGAAAAAGGCGTGCAGCGTAAGCGCGAAACCCAAGGAGCTCGGGGAGAATGTTGAGATAATAGTTCGGATGGCGAACCCACCGAAAAAGAGGGTGCGTTATCAGCACATGGTCTCGGGCGATCATTAGCTTTACCGTCCAGAAACGACCAAGCAGAAACGCGACGACCAGCAACATCACGGCACCGAAGCCATACAGGGCTAGCCCGATGATCGTGACGAGGTCGAAAGACGTCGGTCGAGCTAGGCCTTCAATCGAAGCTGCGATGTAAAAGGTAATGTGGGCCAGGGCGAGCCAGCGCGAGTTCCGCGAACCGTACTCGATCGCCCGATTCTCTCGCAGCGCTTTTTCATTTCGCATCGAGATCGCAAGCATCACGATGCGAAAGACAATGGCTGCGATGATGAACAAGATAAGCATGCGGACGCATTCCAATCATAAGTTTCACCGCGTCGACGGAAGCTACAGTCGTAGCCAGTGGTGCCGCCATACGGACGGCAATAATCCGGCCGCAGCGACTCTCAATCCGAGAGCCGCCACGCCGGTCGGTCTCTTTCGCGGCGCTGCCGGTCGTCACCTGTCTCTTCTTGGCCGCGCGAAGCGCGCGGAGGAGGAAATCAGCGCGTTGAGCGGCTCGGCTGCATCGGTCAGCGCGCGTGATTGCCTCGCACCGAGGATCGGCAGAGCCGTCTTGTCGATCAGTCCGATCTGCGCAAGCACCGAAGCTTGGTCCCAATAGATGTGCTCGCTTTCGACCCGGCCGTCCTGAATTGAAACGATAGCGACCACCGGGATGTTCACTGGCCTGCCGGTCGGCTCGACGCCGGGCAGGATCCACGGCATCTCGATATCGTGAATGAAAGAGAACAGAAACTCGTCGACGATGCGTTTCTCTCCCACGGTCTGTGAGATGAGATCGAGCCTGGTGCTTTGCGGACTGCGGCCAATAAAGGACGTCGCATAGAAGTTCCGGACGTTGTCCCAGCCGCGCCGCCGGTGGCGACCGGTACATGAATGACGTGTGGGTCGTTGACCATGGTCTGCATGGTTGAATCGACGTCCTTGGTGATGAATTCGTGATCCATATGGGCCTGCCAGAGGTCCGTCATGTCGTGGCCAGGCGCAGCGGTACGCGTCCGCGATAGCGGTGTCGTCATTGCTATTTCCTCGTTAGGTGTGAGAATTGAATGGTGGGAAGGATGAAAGAGCGACCCGCTCCGCGCTATGACGCGGATGCGAAGGGCAGAGATTGTGGCGTCTGTACACTCGCCTGCCGCATCAGTTGCTCGACCTCCTGCCGCAACGCCTCTTCGGGCAGCGTCAAATCGAGCGGATCCCCGTAAGGCTGGCCGAAGGCCATACCGGTCGCCCAGTAGACTTCGACGAGATTTCCCTCAGGGTCTTCGAAATAGAATGCAAGCGACACACCGTGATTGAAAGCCATCTTGATCGGCAGCCCCATGTCGACGATGCGCGTGTAAGCGGCGCGCAGATCGGCCAATGTGCCAACCTTGAATGCGATGTGGCGCAAGGCAGGATTGGTGAAGATCGCGATCTGATGGGAGTCTTCGGCCGGATCGCTGCTCAGGAAGGCGGTGGCGCCGAACGGGTATTCTTCGCCACTGCCGCCGACCACCTGAAGGCCGAGGACATCCTCATAAAATCGCGCGAGCGCAGCCGGGTTTTCGGCGACCATGCCGACGTGGCGAAGACCAACGATCCGTGGCGCGGTCGGCCTGCCTGTTTTGTTCTCAGTTACGATGGCGGGATCGGACCGATCGACGGCGATCCCGCTTCTGAAGTGCTTCGTAGTCATGGTAACAAACTCCGTGTTGACTCAATTCCGTCCGCTCGTCGATCCGATGCGAACGAAGGCGGAGCGAAAAATTCGCGGAGGACGTTACATTCTGATTTCAGGAGCGAAGGAATCTGCTTTCAATCGAAACACCTTCCGCAACCCGCCTGTCATGCACATGGCCGGCCGCCCTGTGATGGTGTGCAAAAAGGCCAACTCCAGTCATCGCAGGGTGGAGAAAAGTGGTTGGCTACCTATTTCGGATGAGGGCGGATGGGGAACTTGGCCTCAAAGCGAAAGGAACCCGCAAATGGCAAAGAACACGATTTGCCTCTGGTACGATAAGGACGCAGAGGCCGCCGCCCGCTTCTACTCCGAGATATTTCCTGACAGCGTGGTGGGTGCTGTGCACCGTGCACCCAGTGACTACCCGGCCGGCAAGGAAGGCGAGGTGTTGACGGTCGAATTCACAGTCGCGGGCCTTCCTTGTATCGGCCTCAACGGGGGTCCCGAGTTCAAGCACAACGAAGCGTTCTCGTTCCAGATCGCCACCGACGATCAAGAGGAGACCGACCGCTATTGGAATGCCATCGTCGGCAATGGCGGCGAGGAGAGCGTGTGCGGCTGGTGCAAAGACAAATGGGGGATTTCCTGGCAAATCACGCCGCGCGTGCTGACTGACGCGATGGCGGCTGGCGGCGACGAGGCAAAGCGCGCGTTTGATGCGATGATCACCATGGTGAAAATCGACGTCGCCGCGATCGAGGCGGCGCGGCGCGGTTGACGCCCCATTGTGTCTTGCGGCCAAATTGCTGCCAGAGCTTGTCCGTTCGCCACCCAACTGCTCGTCAATCGCGCGTGACCGCCGCAACGGAGGCGCGTAGCGCTCCGGCGAAGTCGGGATGGCCATAGAGGTCGTTGTGGCCAGCCGCTATGGCGATGTGGCTGCGCAGGTCACGGGCAGCCTCGCGCAGAGGTGCCGAACGCGCCGCAGGTACGATGGTGTCGTTCTCGGCGGTGATGACGGCCGTGGGCACATCGAGGTTGCGCAGCGTTTCTGCCGTCTCGATGCGGTGCCGCAGCAAGAGGCGAACCGGCAGCCAGGGATAGTGGTGAGCGGCGAGTTCTCTGAGCGAATCGAAGGGAGTAACCATGATGATGCCGCGCAGGGGCCGGGCCGTCGCCAGATCGGCCGCAACCGCAGCGCCGATGCTAAGGCCGACGGCGACGATGCCGGCTTTGGCGTCGCCGGCCAGATGGTCATGGGCGCGTCGCGCGTCATCGAGCAGGGCCGCGGCCGACGGGCTTCCGCTGCTCGGCGCATAGCCGCGGTAGTGCAGCGCAGCGACCTCATGTTCGGGAAATAGCTGGTGCAGCATAAGGGCAAGCGCGTCGGCGTTCCAGGCGTTGCCGGCGAACCCCAGCAGCAGCGGGCGTGGCTCGGCCGGCGCCTGCCTTCCCGGCAGGCGGACCAGAACGACGCGCTCGCCATCCTCAGTCGCCAGTTCGACATGGCGGACCCCGGCCGGCAGATCGGGTCCGGACGCCGCAAGGCCGGCCGGAAAGATCAGCCAGGACTGGAGCGCATACACGACGGCAACAATCACTGCATACAATCCAGCGACCGCAAGCGTCAGTTTCAGAAGCCACATCGCAGCAATGTCGCCCGGCGCCGGTCACCTGGCAAGGCGCTGCGCTAATCCGCCACCTTCCATTGCTCGCGCGACTGGCTGGCCGGGTAGACGCCCAGAATCCGCATTTCGCGCGAGAAGAAGGCAAGCTCGTCGAGCGCCAGTTTTACCAGCGGATCGTCGGGATGACCCTCGATGTCGGCATAGAACAGGGTCGCGGTGAATGCGCCGAGTTGGTAGCTCTCCAGCTTGGTCATGTTGATGCCGTTGGTGGCGAAGCCGCCCATCGCCTTGTAGAGCGCGGCCGGCACGTT
Source organism: Mesorhizobium sp. WSM2561 (assembly GCF_000513915.1). Lineage (NCBI taxonomy): Bacteria > Pseudomonadati > Pseudomonadota > Alphaproteobacteria > Hyphomicrobiales > Phyllobacteriaceae > Mesorhizobium > Mesorhizobium sp. WSM2561. The sequence continues at coordinate 280,998 of NZ_AZUX01000002.1, read as the reverse complement.
GCGGACGCGGAAGATGAACGTCGTCATCATCCTGGCCTCGGACGAGGGACGTTCGGCCCACTGCCTGTTCCTGGTCAGCACGACGAAGCGGGTGACGTTGCTGTCGGTGTCCTCGACATTCTGCTCGATGATGTCGAGCCCATAGAGCGTCGAGGCCAGAGCCGGCGCCAGCGCCGCCATGGTGCGGTCCTTCAGCTCTGCGACCAGCTTGGCGGCGCCCGCCGTGTCGCCGGCGACCACCGGCTTCCAGCCGTTCTTGCGGATATATTTGCGGCACTGGCCGAGCGCATGGATGTGGCTGTGCACGGTCTTGATCTGGTCGCGCCTGACGCCCGGCAGAACCATCAGCTGGAAATGGATCGGCAGGAAATATTCGCCGACGATGTGCAGCTTCGATTCCGGCAGGAGATGATGGATGTCGGCGACGCGCCCGGCAATCGTGTTCTCGATCGGGATCATGGCGAGGTCGGCTTTGCCGGTCTCGACCGCGTTGAAAGCATCCTCGAAGGTCGGACACGGCAACGGCTCCATATCAGGGAACATGTTGCGGCAGGCGGTGTCGGAATTGGCGCCCGGCTCGCCCTGGAAGGCTATTCTGTTGGTTTTTTCGGGCATGCCAAATGTCTCAGGTGTCCAAATGTCTCAGGTTGAAAGGACAGTTCTGGCGCGTTCGAGATCGTCCGGCGTGTCGACGCCGAACGGCGCCGACTGCACGATCTCGGCGTCGATGCGCATGCCGGCCTCCAGCGCCCGCAATTGCTCGAGCTTCTCGCGCCGTTCCAGCGGCGACGGCTTCAGCGCGACGAAGCGCTCGAGCGCCGAGCGGCGATAGGCATAGAGGCCGATGTGATGATAGAGCGGCCCCTCGCCCCAGGGTGCGGTGGCGCGGGTGAAATAGAGGGCCCGCAACCGTGTCTCCGACAGCGGCGAGCCGACGATCTTGACGACATTCGGATTGGTCTTTTCCTCGTCGCGGACGATCTCGATGCCAAGAGTGGCGATGTCGACCGTCGCATCCTCGAAAGGCCTCAGTGCGGCATTGATGATGTCGGGATCGATTGTCGGCAGGTCGCCTTGCACATTGACGATCGTTTCGACCTTGCGCCCGGGATCCAGCGTGGCCAGCGCCTCGAAGATGCGGTCGGAGCCCGATTCGTGGCCGACGCGCGTCATCACCGCCTCGAAACCGTGCGTCCGCACCGCGTCCGCCACGCTGTCAGTATCGGTAGCGACCACCACCCGGCCGAGCCCGGCCTCGGCGGCGCGGCGGGCGACATGGACGATCATCGGAACGCCGGCGATGTCGGCCAGCGGCTTGCCCGGCAGGCGGGTCGAGGCCATGCGGGCCGGGATGAGGATGAGCGTGGACATCGGGTGATGAAGCATCCGAAAAAGAGGAAGGGAAAAGTGGCAAAAGGTCTCACTGGAAGCGCCCTTATAGGTGTTGCAACGCCAGAGCAAAAGACCTAGTTTCCGCCCGATTTGACCGCCTCGCGGGGTGGTTCACGATTACCGACGGACGGAGTGGACGGATCGGTCCGCCGGAAAAGGGAGCCTGGGGCGTATGGACTCTTTCGAAATCAACAAGCTGATCGGCGGCCTGCTCGGAACCGTGTTCGTCGTCTTCTCGGTCGGCATCATATCCGACGCGCTGTTCGCCTCCCCAGCACCGGAAAAACCCGGCTACGCCATCGAGGCGACCGAGGAGCCTGCCGAGGGCGGCCCGGCAGCCCCCGCCGAAGCCAAGCCGATCGCCGACCTCCTGGCCAACGCCAATGTCGAGGCGGGTGCGTCCGTGTTCAAGAAGTGCCAGGCCTGCCACACCGGCGAAAAAGGCGGACCGAACAAGGTCGGCCCTGATCTCTGGGATATCGTCGACCGTCCCATCGCCGAGCATGCGGGCTTTGCCTATTCGGCCGGCATGAAAGAGTTTTCCAAGGGCGGCGCGGAAAAATGGACGTACGACCACCTCAATAACTTTCTGCTTTCGCCGAAGAAGCTGGTGAAGGGCACGGCGATGGGCTTCGCCGGCCTGCCGAAGGACGAGGACCGCGCCAACGTCATCGCCTATCTGCGCACGCTGTCGGACAGTCCGAAGCCGCTGCCGACACCCGGCGCTTCGGCCGAGAATGCAGCCGCGCCCGCCGAGGGCGCCGCGCCGGCCAAGCCGGCAGAGGGTGAAGCACCGGGCGCCCCTGCTGCTCCAGCCCCCGCTGCTCCGGCCCCTGCTGCTCCCGCACCAGCTCCGGCGCAATAACGCAATTGTAATCGAAACATTCCTTGAAAAAGCCGGGTTCAGCCCGGCTTTTTCAATGGGAAAAGCGCATGTACGGCGACAAAGCCGGCCTGTCGCGGTTTTCATGAGCGTCAAATGATCTAGATTGTCCGCTAGCAGCTATCGCACAGAGGAGAAGGCATGACGGTTGGCCGAACGTTTCTCAGATCGATGCTGGTTGTGGCGGCTTTCGCCGGCGGCCTGCAGGCAGCCTTGGCGGACGAATGGCGCACCACCTCGTCGCTGATCGGCGACTCCAAATATGGCGACAACTTCCAGCACTATGATTACGTCAATCCGGACGCGCCGAAGGGCGGCACGCTGAATTCGGTGGTGCTCGGCACGTTCGACAGCTTCAATCCGTATATCGTCCAGGGTTCCGCCGCGGCTGGATTCGCCCCGTTCGGCGGCGGATTGCTCTACGACACGCTGATGGAGCAGGCAACCGACGAAGGCAGCGTCAGCCATCCGCTGATCGCCGACGCCTACAAACACCCCGGCGACTATTCCTCTGCGACCTACCGTCTTGATCCGCGGGCCAAATGGCATGACGGCAAGCCGATCACCACCGACGACGTGATCTGGTCTTTTCAGGTGCTGAAGGCCAACAGCCCGATGTACAGCCGCTATTTCGAGAATGTCACCGATGCGGTCGCGGTTTCCGACCGCGAGGTAGAATTCCATTTCGACCAGAAGGGCAACCGGGAGTTGCCCAAGATTCTCGGCGATCTCGTCGTGCTGCCGAAGCATTGGTGGGAAGGTACCGACGCCACCGGCAAGAAACGCGACATCACCAGGCCGACGCAGGATCCGCCGCTCGGCTCGGCCGCCTACAAGATCGCCAGCTTCAAGCCGGGCTCTGAAATCATCTGGCAGAGGGTTCCGGACTACTGGGCTGCCAAACTGCCGGTGAAGATCGGCCGCGAGAATTTCGACAGGCAGCGTTTCAGCTACTTTCTCGACGACAATGCCTCCTGGCAGGCCTTCACCAAGGGCGGACTGCATGACATCAGGTCGGAAAACAGTTCGAGGCGCTGGAACACCGCCTATAATTTCCCGGCGGTCCAGGCAGGCGACGTCATCAAGCAGGAATTCAAGACCGCCTCACCCGAACCGATGCAGGCCTTCATGCTCAACACAAGGCGTCCGCTGTTTGGGGATCGTCTGGTACGCGCCGCGCTGACTTACCCGCTCGACTTCGAGGCCATGAATCGTACCTTGTTCTTCGGTTCCAACACCCGTACCAGCAGTTACTTCCAAGGCACCGAACTGGCATCGAGCGGCCTGCCACAAGGCAAGGAGCTGGAAATCCTTGAGCCATATCGCGACAAGCTGCCGCCCGAAGTCTTCACCCAGGAATTCAAGCTGCCGGTCTACGATTCGCCGCAGGCGGAACGCAAGTATCTCAAGACTGCGGTCGATCTCTTCGCCAAGGCGGGCTGGGTGATCAAGGGCGGCAAGATGGTCAATGCCAAGACAGGCGAGCCGTTCAAGTTCGAAATCCTCGGCTGGAACGATACCGACCAGGTCCTTTCCAGTCCCTATATCGCCAATCTGCGCAAGATCGGCGTCGACGCCACGCTGCGGCTGATCGACCAGACCCAATACATCAACCGCGTCAACAATTTCGATTTCGACGTCACCATATCGCAGTTGGGGCAGTCGGATTCGCCTGGCAACGAGCAGCGTGACTTCTGGAGTTCCAAGTCCGCAGACACGCCTGGATCGCGCAACTACGCCGGCATCAAGAATCCGGTCGTCGATGCGCTGGTCGACCGCGTCATCTTCGCGACCGACCGTGACGATCTGGTTGCTGCCACCCATGCGCTCGACCGGGTGCTGCTGTGGAATTACTATGTCGTGCCGCAACACCATCGGTCGGCGGTCTGGATAGCGTACTGGAACAAGTTCGGCATCCCGGAAAAGCAGCCGGCCTATAGCGGCGTCGACCAGAATTCCTGGTGGATCGATGCGGACAAGGAAAACGCGCTGGCGGCAAAATACAAGAGTGGCAATTGATGGCGGCGCTCCCCCGCCGCGTCTCGCTGGCCCGCCGCGACTTTCTGGCCTTGGGCGTCGCGGCCACGACGGCAGCGCTGTTGCCCGGCCGCGCCTTCGCCGCCATCCCGACGGGGGTCAAGCTGCATGGTCTGTCGGCCTTCGGCGACCTCAAATATTCCCCAGGTTTCACGCATTTCGACTATGTCAATCCGGACGCGCCCAAGGGCGGCCAGATGAATTTCGCACCGCCGAACTCCACTTTCAATCAGAGCTTCCTGACGTTCAACACGCTGAATTCCCTGGTGTTGAGAGGGGAATCGCCGCCGCGCACCGAACTCTGTTTCGATTCGCTGATGGCTAGCGCACTCGATGAGCCGGATGCGGTCTATGGCCGGCTTGCCGAGTCGGTTACCTTGTCGCCGGACCGCAATGGCTTCCGCTTCAGCCTGCGACCGCAAGCACGCTTCCACGACGGCTCGCCAATGACCGCGGAGGACGTCGCCTTCGCATTGAAGCTTTACAAGGATAAGGGCCATCCGAACCTCTCCCAGGCGTTGCGGCATATGACGGAAGCGGTTGCGGCCGATCCGGTTACCGTGGACCTCACCTTCAACGGCAAACAATCCGCGCAGAATATCCTTGCGATCGTCGCCATGCCGATCGTGTCCAAAGCCTTTTATACGGTCAATGATTTCGATGCCTCGACGATGACACCGCCGCTCGGCTCCGGACCTTACAAAATAGGGCGCGTGGCGGCCGGACAGACCGTCGAATATGAGCGCGTCGCCGACTATTGGGGCAGGGATCTGGCCGTGAACCGCGGCGTCTATAATTTCGACCGCATCCGCATCGATTTTTACATCAATCGCCAGGCAGCGTTTGAAGCCCTGAAGAAGGGGGACACGCATTTTCGCGAAGAATTTACCTCGCGGGTATGGGCAACCGGTTACGACTTTCCGGCACTGAAGGACGGCCGGGTCGTCAAACGCGAATTTCCCGGCGAGAAAACGCCATCCATGCAGGCTGTCGCGCTGAACCAGCGTCGTGCTCAATTCGGCGATGTGCGCGTCAGACGCGCGATCGCCAATTGCTTCGATTTCGAATGGACCAAGCGGGTTCTGTTTTACGGCGCCTACGAGCGCTCGCAATCGAATTTCGAGCGGTCGGATTACAAGGCCGAGGGCCTGCCCTCGCCCGAGGAATTGGCCCTGCTGGAGCCGTTCCGAGCCGAGTTGCCGCCGGAAACCTTCGGCGAAGCGGTGATGCAGCCTGTCTCCGACGGTTCGGGCCACGACCGCAAGCTGCTGCGCGCGGCTTCGAGACTGCTTGCCGAAGCCGGCTGGAAGCGGGCGGGCAATTTCGTTGTCAATGAAAAGGGCGAGCCACTGCGGGTGGAAATGCTGGCCGAGGACGACGGCATCGTTCGGCTTTTGTCGCCGTGGGCCGAGAACATGAAAACGATCGGCATCGACGCTTCGATCCGGCAGGTCGATTCGACGCAATATGAACAGCGGCAGAGCAATTTCGATTTCGATTTCACCCTGCTCGCCTGGTCGATCGGGGCGACGCCGACTGCCGACGGCCTGGAGATACTCTACGATTCGCGGATGGCGAAAACGCCGGGGATGCGAAATTATCCCGGCACGGAAAGCAAGGCCATCGATGCACTGATCGAGGCAGCCGGCAAGGCGCAGAGCCGGGTCGAACTGATCACGGCGCTCAAAGCGCTCGATCGGGTCTTGCGCGCGCGGCTAGACTGGATTCCAACATATTATCTCGCGAATCACCGAGTCGCCTATTGGGACATGTTCGGCTTTCCCGAGCAGAAGCCCGATTTCGGCTTTCCGGTCGAGGCGCTGTGGTGGTTCGACAAGGACAAGGCGGCAAAGATTGGCAAAGGGTGAGATGTTGCACAGCACTTCACCCTCCCCCTTGTGGGGAGGGTCGGTGAGCAGTCCGCGCACTGCGCGGATGGCGAACCGGGGTGGGGGTGCCGGCGCATGCATTGACGTGAAAGCACCCCCACCCCNCNCCNCTTCGCGGATCGACCCTCCCCACAAGGGGGAGGGTAAAAACTGATGGGCGCCTATATCCTGCGCCGCATCCTGCTGATGATCCCGACCTTGTTCGGCATCATGGCGGTGTCGTTCGCCGTCATCCAGTTCGCGCCGGGCGGGCCGGTCGAGCAGGTCATCGCCCGGCTGACCAACCAGGGCGGCAGCGATCGCCTTGGCGGCGGCGGCGGTGACGCCGGCGCCAGCAATTTCGACGTGGCCGGCGATGCCGGTTCGAGATATCGCGGCGCGCAAGGGCTCGACCCCGAATTCATCGCCAAGCTGGAAAAGCAGTTCGGCTTCGACAAGCCGCCGCTCGAGCGCTTCGGCATGATGCTGTGGAACTATTTCCGGTTCGATTTCGGCGACAGCTATTTCCGCGACATTTCAGTGATCGATCTGATCCTGGAGAAGATGCCGGTGTCGATCTCGATCGGGTTGTGGATCACGCTGCTGTCCTACCTGATCTCGATCCCGCTCGGCATCCGCAAGGCAGTCAAGGACGGCTCGGCATTCGACGTATGGACCAGCGGCGTCGTCATTGTCGGCTACGCCATTCCGGGCTTCCTGTTCGGCATCTTGCTGATGGTGCTGTTTGCCGGCGGATCGTTCTACGACTGGTTCCCGCTGCGCGGCATCACCTCCGACAATTGGGACCAGTTGTCCTGGCCGGCGCGGATCGTCGACTATCTCTGGCACATGACCTTGCCGCTGACGGCGCTGGTGCTGTCGGCCTTCGCCACCACGACGCTGCTGACCAAGAATTCGTTCCTCGAGGAAATCCGCAAGCAATATGTGGTGACCGCGCGCGCCAAGGGTCTGTCGGAACGGCGGGTTCTCTACGGTCACGTCTTCCGCAACGCCATGCTGATCGTCGTCGCCGGCTTTCCCGGCGCCTTCATCTCGGCCTTCTTCACCGGCTCGCTCCTGATCGAGAACATCTTTTCGCTCGACGGCCTCGGCCTGCTCGGTTTCAGGTCGGTGGTCGAGCGCGACTATCCGGTGGTGTTCGCCAATCTCTACATCTTCTCGCTGCTTGGTCTGATCGTCGGGCTGCTGTCCGACCTGATCTATACCTGGGTCGACCCGCGCATCGACTTCGAGCGGAGAGACGTCTGATGGCCGGGGCCGCAGCCGAAACGGCGCCGGGCCGGAGCGCACGGCCCTGGCTGTCGCCGCTCAACCAGCGGCGGCTGCAGAATTTCAGGGCCAACCGGCGCGGCTACTGGTCGTTGTGGATCTTCCTCGTGCTTTTCGTGCTGTCGCTGTTTTCCGAATGGATCGCCAACGACAAGCCGGTCCTCGTCTCCTACAAGGGCGAAATCCTGTTTCCGGTCGTGGTCGCTTATCCCGAAGAGAAGTTCGGCGGCTTTTATGCGGTCACCGACTATCGCGACCCGGTCATCCAGGACGAGATCAATGCTCATGGCTGGATGATCTGGCCGCCCGTCCGCTACTCCTACCGGACCGTCAACAACGCCATTCCCGAGGCCGCACCAACCAAGCCGTCTTGGCTCTATGACACCAAGACACGTTGCAACCAGTATCCGCAAGGCGCCGCCGACCCCAATTGCGTCGTCGGCAACTGGAACTGGCTGGGCACCGACGACCAGGCGCGCGACGTGCTGGCGCGCGTCATCTACGGATTCAGGGTCTCGGTGCTGTTCGGCCTGATCCTCACCGCCGGCTCGGCGGTGATCGGCGTGACGGCCGGCGCATTGCAGGGTTATTTCGGCGGCTGGACCGACCTTCTGTTCCAGCGCTTCATAGAAATCTGGTCGGCGATCCCGGTGCTTTATCTGCTCCTCATCGTCGCCGCCATCCTGCCGCCCGGCTTCTTCATCCTGCTCGGGCTGATGCTGCTGTTCTCCTGGGTAGCGCTGGTCGGCGTGGTGCGGGCCGAGTTCCTGCGCGCCCGCAACTTCGAATATGTCAACGCCGCGCGCGCGCTGGGCGTACCCAACGGTACGATCATGTTCCGGCATCTGTTGCCCAACGCCATGGTGGCGACGCTGACCTTCCTGCCCTTCCTGCTCAGTGGCTCGATCTCGACGCTGACCTCGCTCGACTATCTTGGCTTCGGCCTGCCGCCCGGCTCGGCCTCGCTGGGCGAGCTTCTCAAGCAGGCGCAGCGCAACCTCAACGCGCCGTGGCTCGGCATTTCGGGGTTCGTCGTCATCTCGCTGATGCTGTCGCTGCTGGTCTTCGTCGGCGAGGCGACCCGCGACGCCTTCGATCCGCGCAAGACGTTCAGATGAGCGACGCCCCTCTCCTCTCCGTGCGCGATCTCAGCGTCGCCTTCGCGCAGGAAGGCCGCCAATCGATGGCGGTCGACCACATCTCCTTCGACATCGCCAAGGGCGAAACGGTGGCGCTGGTCGGCGAATCCGGCTCCGGCAAGTCGGTCTCGGCGCTGTCGGTGCTGAAGCTGCTGCCCTATCCGGCCGCCAGCCATCCGTCGGGAAAGATCCTGTTCCAGGGCGCCGACCTGCTCGCCGCCGACGAGAAGGCATTGCGCCGCGTGCGCGGCAACAAGATCACCATGATCTTTCAGGAGCCGATGACCTCGCTCAACCCGCTGCACACGATCGAGCAGCAGATCGTGGAGGTGCTGACGCTGCACCAGGGACTGGGTGACCGCCAGGCCAAGGCGCGCACGCTGGAGCTGCTCAACGAGGTCGGCATCCGCGAGCCGGAGAAGCGGCTCGACGCTTATCCGCACCAGCTTTCCGGCGGCCAGCGCCAGCGCGTCATGATCGCCATGGCGCTGGCCAACGAGCCGGAACTGCTGATCGCCGACGAGCCGACGACCGCACTCGACGTCACCGTGCAGGCGCAGATCCTCGAACTGCTCGCGGAGTTGAAGAGCCGCAAAGGCATGTCGATGCTGTTCATCACCCACGATCTCGGCATCGTCAGAAAGATCGCCGACCGGGTCTGCGTGATGACCAAGGGCAAGATCGTCGAGACCGGGCCGACGAAGGAAATCTTCGCCAACCCGCAGCACAGCTATACGCGGCATCTGCTTGCCGCCGAACCCAAGGGCAAGCCGCCCGCCGCCAACGCAGCCGCCAGGCCAGTGATGACCGGCCAGGACATAAAAGTCTGGTTTCCGATCAAGAAAGGCTTTTTCCGGCGCACTGTCGACAATGTGAAGGCGGTCGACGGCATCGACGTCACCGTGCGCGCCGGCCAGACGCTCGGCGTCGTCGGCGAATCCGGATCGGGCAAGACGACGCTCGGCCTGGCGCTGGCCAGGATGATGTCGTCGACCGGGACCATTCAGTTCAACGGGCGCGATATCAACGAGCTGTCATTCAACGCCATGCGGCCGCTGCGGCGCGAGCTGCAGATCGTCTTCCAGGATCCGTTCGGGTCGTTGAGTCCGCGCATGTCGGTCTCCGAGATCATCGAGGAAGGGCTGAAGATCCACGAGCCGAAACTGTCGCCCGATGAGCGCGACAAGCGCATTGTCGATGTGCTCGGTGAAGTCGGGCTCGATCCCGCCACGCGCAATCGCTATCCGCACGAGTTTTCCGGCGGCCAGCGCCAACGCATCGCCATCGCCCGCGCCATGGTGCTCAACCCGCGCTTCGTCATGCTGGACGAGCCGACCTCGGCGCTCGACATGAGCGTGCAGGCGCAGGTGGTCGACCTTCTGCGCAGCCTGCAGGCGAAGCACGACCTCGCCTATCTGTTCATCAGCCACGATCTGAAGGTCATCCGTGCGCTTGCCAACGACGTCATCGTCATGCGCAATGGCAGGATCGTCGAGGCCGGTCCGTCCGAACAGATTTTCGAACGGCCGCAGACCGACTATACCAAGGCGCTGATCTCGGCCGCATTCAGGATCGAAACGGCGCCGGTCGGCATCGTCAGCGAGTAGGCTGTACCGCATAAAGGAAAAAGAACCCGCCATGGAAAAAGGCCGTGTCCTGCTTGCCCTCACCGGTATCCATCCAGGCCGTTGGCGCGAACTCTTGGCGGCCGAACGCGAGGTGGTGCTCGAGCCGGAAGGCGCCAGCGATCCTTCGATCACCTATGCGGTGGTTTGGAAGCAGCGGCCGAACCTTCTGTCGTCCCTGCCCAATCTGCGCGCTGTCTTTTCGATCGGCGCCGGCGTCGACCACATCTTCGCCGATCCCACTTTGCCCGACGTGCCGATCGTCAAGGTCGTGGCCGACAATTTGACCCAGTACATGACCGAGTATGTCGTCTGGCGGGTGCTCGATCATCACCGTCAAGGCATGCTCTACCGGACGCAGCAGCAAAAGAAGATCTGGCACGAGTCGCCGCAGCGGCCGGCCGGCGACATCTCCGTCGGCATCATGGGGCTCGGCACGCTTGGCCGCGCGGCGGCGTCGGTGCTTTTGTCGCTCGGCTTTGCGGTCAATGGCTGGTCGCGCGGCGACAGGCCGGTGAAAGGCGTTTCGACCTATGCCGGCGAGGCCGGCTTGATCCCCTTCCTGAACGCCACCGATATCCTGGTGGTGCTGTTGCCGCTTACGCCGCAGACGCAAGGCATCATCAATTACGGCGTGCTGAAGGAGTTGAGGAAACGCAACGGCCTCGGCGGCTCAGTGCTGATCAACGCCGGGCGCGGCAAGTTGCAGAAGGACGCCGACATTCTGCGTGCGCTGGAGGACGGCACGCTCAAGGAGGCGAGCCTCGACGTGTTCGAGGTCGAGCCGCTGCCGAAGACCAGCCGGCTGTGGAACCACCCGAAGGTGTTCGTGACCCCGCATGCGGCGGCGACCTCCGATCCCGTGCATCTGGTGCCGATCATGCTGCGCCAGATGGCCGCCTTCGAGCGCGGCGAGAAGCTCGAGAACGTCGTCGATCGCAACGCCGGGTATTAACCCGGCTTGCCGCATTCGCGGCGGGCGATCGACCGGTTCATGGCGTCGATCCGGCCGCTTGCCTGTTCGACGTCGCGCTGGGCCTTGGAACGGGCGTCCGGCGTGAACGGGCCGAGGCCCACCCCGGGATCGGAGAAGGACGGCTTGGCATCCAGTGGAAGGCGGTATTGCTGCGCCAGCCGGTTTCGTTGCGCCAGCAATTGATCGCAAGGCACGCTGTCATATTGCAGCGAGGACTGGACATTCGCGTCCTGTCGCTCGGCAATCGAGGTGCCGACGCAACCGGCTATTGCCAGGCAAGATGCCAACACCACCAAGTTCCAGCGCATGCAACGTCCTCCGTGTCAGTGTCCTGCCCTTTCGGGCACGCGAATCGGACTTTTTCGCAGCCGCCGCCACGTGTGGCGCAGGTGAACGAAAAGGGTCGCCGGACAAGGCCTGATGCGATTTCGCGATGGAGATCCCGCCGGCAGTTGCCTGTATGCCGAGTCAGCAGTCACTTGCAACAGGCTTCCCGCGCCGGAATTAGCAACTATCTTGGAGCCATGCGCGCCAGCGACCTGCTTCACCCTCGGCCCGAGGGCCTTTATTGCCCGCCCGGCGATTTCTTCATCGATCCGGTGCGGCCGGTCAGCCGGGCGCTGATCACACACGGCCATTCCGACCATGCCCGTTCCGGCCACCGCTCGGTGCTGGCTACACAACAGACGCTGGACATCATGCGGCTGCGCTACGGCGAGGGTTTTGCCGGGACGACGCAAGCGGCAGCACTTGGCGAGGCGATTGCGCTGAACGGCGTCACCGTAACCTTCCATCCGGCCGGCCATGTGCTGGGCTCGGCGCAGATCGAGGTCGTGCATCAGGGCTCATGCATCGTCGCTTCGGGCGACTACAAGCGCCAGAGGGACGCGACTTGCGAGCCGTTCGAACCGGTCAAGTGTGACGTGTTCATCACCGAGGCGACTTTCGGCCTGCCGGTGTTCCGTCATCCGCCCGATACCGAAGAGATCGCCCGCCTGCTGAAATCGACGGCGCAGTTTCCCGAACGCGCGCATCTGGTCGGCGCCTATGCGCTCGGCAAGGCGCAGCGCGTCATGCGCTTGCTGCGCGACGCCGGCTACGACAGGCCGATCTATATCCACGGCGCGCTGGCCAAGCTCAGCGACTACTATCAGAGCCAGGGCATCGAGCTCGGGACGCTGGAGCCGGCGACCGTCGAAAGCAGTGGCAAGGAGGATTTCACCGGCGCCATCGTCGTCGGCCCGCCCTCGGCCTTCGCCGACCGCTGGGCGCGGCGCTTTCCCGATCCGATCTCGTGCTTTGCCTCCGGCTGGATGCGCATCCGCCAGCGCGCCAAGCAGGGCGGCGTCGAGCTGCCGCTGATCGTTTCCGACCATGCCGACTGGGACGAACTGACCGCCACGATAAGGGAGACCGGCGCCGGGGAAATCTGGGTGACGCATGGCCGCGAGGAGGCCCTGGTGCGCTGGTGCGAACTCGAAGGCATCGCTGCGCGGCCGCTGCATCTCGTCGGCTACGAGGACGAGGGCGATTGATGGTGGTCACGGCCGATGTAGCGCTTCACGGCGGCGCGACAGAACGCAAGGCTGGCCCATTGGCGCGGCCCGCATCATGAACCGCTTCGCCGAACTCCTCGACCGCCTCGTGCTGACGCCGTCGCGCAACGGCAAGCTGACGCTGCTGAGCGATTATTTCCGCAGCGTCGAGGATCCGGATCGCGGCCTGGCGCTGGCTGCCATCACCGGCGACCTGACCATCGCGGCGGTCAAGCCGGCGATGCTGCGCGCGCTGGTCATGGAGCGCATGGACCCGGTGCTGTTCGGCTATTCCTACGACTATGTCGGCGACCTGGCGGAGACCGTGTCGCTGGTCTGGCCGCAATCACCGGCGGATATCGCCAACCATGAGCCGACGCTCGCCGAGGTCGTCGCGAAATTGCAGGCGGCGAGCCGTTCCGACGGGCCGAAGGTGCTGGCCCGGCTGCTCGACAGCGCCAGCATCTCGGCGCGCTTCGCCGTAATCAAGCTGGTCACCGGCGGCCTGCGCATCGGCGTTTCGGCGCGGCTGGCCAAGCAGGCGCTGGCCGATCTCGGCAAGGTCGACATCGCCGAGATCGAAGAACTCTGGCACGGGCTGACGCCGCCCTATGCCGAGCTGTTCGCCTGGCTGGAGGGCAAGGCAGACAAACCCAAGAAGACAGGGCTGGCGCTGTTCCGGCCGGTGATGCTGTCCAACCCGATCGGTGACGGCGACCTCGAAAAGCTCGACGCGGCCGACTACGCCGCCGAGTGGAAATGGGACGGCATCCGCGTCCAGGCGGTATCGGAAGGCGGTGTTCGCCGGCTCTATTCGCGCACCGGCGACGATGTCTCCGGGGCTTTTCCTGACCTCGCAGAGGCGATGGATTTCTCCGCCACGCTCGACGGCGAGCTTCTGGTCGGCGATCCCCGGCAGGCGACCGGCACGTTCTCGGACCTGCAGCAGCGGCTGAACCGCAAGAGCGTGACACCGAAGATCCAGCAGCAATACCCGGCCTTCGTGCGCTGCTACGACGTGCTTCAGATCGGCGACGAGGACTTGCGCACGCACCCTTTCCGCGAGCGGCGCGGCCACCTCGAAGCCTTCGTGCAGACGCTCGACCCGAGCCGCTTCGATCTTTCGCCGCTTGTCGAATTCACCGACTGGCAGGCGCTGGAGGAAATGCGCCGCAAGCCGCTTCATCCGGTGATCGAAGGCGTGATGCTGAAGCGCTGGGATTCGCCCTATCTCACCGGCCGGCCGAAAGGCCCATGGTTCAAATGGAAGCGCGATCCGCACACAATCGACGCCGTGCTGATGTATGCCCAGCGCGGCCACGGCAAGCGTTCGAGTTTCTATTCCGATTACACGTTCGGCGTGTGGTCCGGCCCGGAAGGATCGGAGGAACTGGTGCCGGTGGGGAAAGCCTATTTCGGTTTCACCGACGAGGAACTAAGGCAGATCGACAAATATGTCCGCGACAACACGATCGAGCGCTTCGGCCCGGTCCGCTCGGTGCGGGCCGACCGCAGACAAGGCCTGGTACTGGAGGTGGCGTTCGAAGGGCTTAACCGCTCGACACGGCACAAATCCGGTGTCGCCATGCGCTTTCCGCGCATTTCACGGCTGCGCTGGGACAAGCCGGCGGCCGAAGCCGACCGCATCGAGACGCTGCAGGCGCTGCTCGATAGTTAGAGCGACGTGCGTCCAATTGGACGCACAAAGTACGCTCTAAACAGTTATAATCTACGCATCGTGCTTTCCGAAAATCGATTCCGATTTTCGGGCCGATGCGTTGAGGCTCAAGGAACAATCGCGACGCGGATCTCGTAGATGTCGACCGACTTGCCCTGCTTGTCGAAGTCGGAATTGATGGCGATGGTGCCGGCAGCGCCCGGACGCTTGTCCGGAAACCGCACATCGAAGAGGTATTCGTTGCGCTCGTGGCCGACCGCGTAGCGCTTGCGGCCGCAGTCGCCGAGTTCGCCGAAATTGCAGTCGACGGAGATCTGCGTCTCCTGGCCCTCCTCGGAGCGGGCGATGATGTCGAACGTGGCGTGCTTGCCGGCGAGTTTGTCCAAGACGCCTTGCTCGACGTCGAAGCTGATCGCCGAACCGGAGGCGCCCGACCGGATGCGCAGGAAAGAACCGCTGTCATCCTGCATGACTCCGGCCTTGGCATCCGAAGGTGCGCTGACAAGCGTCGGGTCGCTCGGTGAAAACACATTGATCCAGTCGCGTGCCTCATCCGCCTCGCCGGCGTTCAGCGGCGGGGCCGTGTCGCCTGACGGCGTGAAATCATCGTCTTCCACCGTCGGTGGCGTTTGCGGCGGGGCGGTGTCGAGTTCGGCCGCCGACTTGAAGACGCCGGTCTGGGCAGCGAAATAGAGGCCGATGCCGGCGGCTGCGAGCAGAGTCACGCCGAGGAAGATCGCGGTGAGAGGCAGGCGGGGACCTCTCACCCGCCTGTCGTCGCGGTCGGGCATCACCTCTGCGTCGCCGTCACCGGCCGATTGGGGGGACGACAAGTCGATCTCCGGCGCATCGGGAAAAGCCGCTTCGGGCATGATGTCGGGAACGACCGGCAAGACGCGCGAGCGTGCCGCATCGGAAGCAGGGGGCGCGTCCGAAACAGGAGGCGCGACCGATGCAGGAGACTCCGCCGGACCGTCGACAATGACCTCAGGCGGCGGCGCCGGTTCAGCGTCGGCGCCGGCATCCGGTTCGGCATCGGCCCCGGGTTCGGCATCGGCATCGGCTTCGCTGCCAGCCGGCTGCTCCACAGCCGGTGCTGCAGCGTCGTCATCGGTCGGCCGGCCGACAGCGGGAACCGCCGGCAGGAATTCGGATTCGATTTCGGTTATCTTGGCCTGCACCGCCTTGCGGCGCTTGATGGCGACTTCCACCGTCACGTTCGGGTTGGCCTGCAGGGCGCGATCAAGCGCGGCGAAGGCCGATCGGTAGACCCGCTCGCGAAACGCGCGGTCTTCGGCATTGCCTTTCTCGAAGGCATTCCGGATCGCTTTTTCGATCGCGTCCAACGGGGACCCCTCTGCACGTACGGTCACATTGTCATGATCGTTAGCCGCAGGCGACCGATCAATCAACGGGCCAGCGGCCGCATTCTGCCTTGGCGAGGCATCCAATGCCGATTTCGGCGGTTTTCGGTAAAGGAATCAACATTTTTCGCCGGTTTCCCGATGCAGCGCCAACGCGACGTCGCACAACCTGGCGTTGAGGCTTCGCACAACCGCATGGCCGATCGGTGCGGCGGTCGCTTATAGGCCCGGGATGAGCCGACACGAATTGCCAAGTCCCATCTTGAATTTGTGGCGGGTTGCGTCTATCACCCAGCGCATCTTGGAGGCCTTGGCTTCCCGGGCCGCTTTAGCTCAGTTGGTAGAGCACATCATTCGTAATGATGGGGTCAGGTGTTCGAGTCACCTAAGCGGCACCACTTGTTTTCATTAAACTCTTTCTCCAAGAGCCCTGTGGGCTTGGGGACCACACCGGCCCACCGTCAGGGCTGGGGCCGCAAGGTTGGGGAGCGCCAACTCACACGTTGCGAGGCGATTGAGATTGTGTCGAAGCGTGTAACGTCGCCCGATTTTGTCTCTATGGGGGAAGCATGGCACAGGAACTTGATCGGCCTATTCAACAGAAGGACCAAGACAAACTTGGTAGAGGGCCATTTGTCGAGCAATTGACCGATGCCTTGGTGGACAAAAAAAACAAACGCTCGTCCGGTCTGGTTGTCTCTCTGTTAGGAGCGTGGGGCAGCGGAAAATCCAGCATCCTAAATCTGCTAGAGGCGGACCTCAAATCCCGGTACCAGAATGCAGTTGTCCTTCGGTTTGACCCTTGGCTGATCGCCAATCGAGATAGCTTGGTCAGGCAGTTCTTATCCGATTTGGGGAATGCTCTTTCAAAAGATGCGGGGGCGGCGAGCAAGGCCGCAAAGAAGGCGAGAGAACTCCTTTCAGAGTACGATGATGTAATTAACATTGGGATTGACGCGGTAGGTCTTCTGTCGTTTTCGCTGTTTTCAAGCGGTCTAAAGGCCGCAAAAGGCGCGCTCAAAAAGACCGAGAAGACGCTTCACCAACTTAAGACTGAGATAAACGAGACCATCAAAGATATTCCATACCCCATCGTGGTGTTGATCGACGAAGTTGATCGTTTGGACGATAGCGAAGTCTTGGAGATAATGCGACTTGTGAAGGCAGTCGCGGACTTTCCAAACGTGTCCTATTTGATCGCGTATGACGTGGACCGAGTTGTCGAAGCGTTAGGAGCAAGCGCGAGAACGGCCGAAGACGCAGGTAATCGTGGCCGGGCATACCTGGAAAAGATTGTTCAGCATCAGGTGTTTCTCCCGGCTCTGTTCGAAGCGGAGTTGATCGAAATGTTTCGGGGCGAGGTGAAGACCGTCGCCAGCGAAGCCGAATTCCCCGATTCACGCTACTCGGAAGACCGTTACACGGTGGTAGAAAATGCGATCTTTCCAACCCTCATCAAAACACCGCGCGACCTCAAGCGCTGTGTCGGCATTTTTCGTACCCTCTATCTGATGGTCAGGGGTGAGGTAAACTGGATTGACCTTCTTGGCTACGCAACGCTTCTAGCCAAGGCCCCATCTCTTACAGAGCGGATTAAGAGTGACCCAATATTCTTTTCGTCGGATTTCGGTCGCGGTGGAGCAGCCTATCTCAGATATGGGATGGACGCTCCAAGCGCGGCCGAGCAGTTAGCCGAGGTTCTTGGGGAAAACTACGAACGCAAGCGACCCGAAGCGAAGCTTATTCAGGCGCTTTTCCCACGATTTGTCGAGAAGGCGCGACTGAGTGATGATCACACCCGCATCGAGCATTATAGGGCTCTCAGCTTCTTAATCCGCCAAGGGACGCCACCCGGCTCGTTACCATTGCGGGCGGTGCAGAATGTCTTTGAGCTTAGTTCGGATGAACTCGTGCGATATTTTGGCGACTCCGTCAGCGCAGGTCAATTTGACGATCTGAATTACATCCTGTCCTACCATTATGCGAGTTTCGACAATTGCGACCATGTGAAGTTCTGGACCGCTATGGCCGAGTGGTGTCGAAAGCCAGATAGAACCATTCCTACATCGCACGACCCCCGTGTCGGCTATTTAGAAGTTATCGAAGGTTCGTTTCGATCTGCGGTGGGGAAATCCCCTCAATTGGCGAACGTCATCTTGGAGATTGTGCGGACCACGGCAGATGTCGGCGCGGTCGAGTTTGCCGCTCGTGTTCTGCGTGATCAGGTTTGGGCACATGGGCTTTTTGGCCGGGAGGGAAGGCACGATTTCCATAAAGTTGGAAAGGCCGCTGATTGGGAGAAAGCCTGCCAAGAGTTCGGAGCGCAGTGGAAAGAGGAGCACCTCGCATCAGACTGGTTTTTCGGCAATTGGAAGGAATCACCCGTATGGTTTCTTTCTGATGTCGGTGCGTGGGACGAACCATGCGTTCAACGGCTTAACGGTCTGACAGAAGACGAAGCCGCATTCGAGGCGTTCGTGATGATGGTTTTTGGTCGGCACTATCGCGTCGATAGATCGGGCGCAGAGAAGTTGATGGGGTGGGACAACTTCGCTCGCAAGCTTACGCGGCTACAGAACGGGAGTGCGGGCCGTGAATTTTCGAATGACGTGCGCGATGCCGTCGAAAAGGCGAAAGACTCGGTAATGGCTCGCGATCGGCCGACGCCAGATGTTGATGAGCCAGCCGCTTGATCGGCCAACCCAACCCATCCCATGCTGGCTCGCCCGGTGTCGAAGGAGCCGCAATTGGACAGCCAGCACATCCTGCGGCAGTCCTAGAGAGGACGGCCGGTGCGCTCCCGTCCATCCTCCGAGAAGTCCGTTCGCTGGGCCTAAGACTTGGTTAGTTTCGCGTATTCCTCGGATACCTTGTCTCCGGCTTTTAAGATTTTCGCCTCGCTTTGGTAATAGTCGCCCTTTTTGGGTTTGGAGCCATCATAATGGGTCGACCACAACGTCCAAATCTTTTTCCC
This sequence comes from Mesorhizobium sp. WSM2561, assembly GCF_000513915.1. Classification (NCBI taxonomy): domain Bacteria; kingdom Pseudomonadati; phylum Pseudomonadota; class Alphaproteobacteria; order Hyphomicrobiales; family Phyllobacteriaceae; genus Mesorhizobium; species Mesorhizobium sp. WSM2561. The sequence goes on along the minus strand of NZ_AZUX01000002.1, from coordinate 262,237 downwards.
GTCCTTGTACCACTTCCAGCAGTCGGTTGCCGTGCCGGAATCGCCGGACTTGATCTTCTTCCAGCTAACTTTCATGCAATTTCTGTTTGAAGAAACAGCCGAGCTACCCGTAAAAGTGACCTTCTCCTTCAAGTTGTAGCCAACGACTGTCCCGTTTGGAGCAAAGAAAGCTCGACTAGAGGCGTCCCAGACCGCAGATTTTCCTGAATAGACAGAACGCACTTCATCTGCGGACATGGGTTTAGCGTTCTTCGGCAAATTATCGGCCGATGCGGTCGATACATGCATTGTCAGAATCGAAGCCAATATGGAGAATGCTGTTGAATGAATTGGTCTCATAACCGCTGCTCCCCTTCGTTGATTGCCATGGAGTGATCGCGGCTCCGCGTGCGTGTAGTTTTTTTACCCCAAGGGCTGCGGACCGCATGAAGAGAGTCTGAAGTGTTTCCTGGTCCGGTTCATGACCCAATTGGGCCATGGCACGTGAAATATTGTTGTTTCAGCACGAGCATCTGGACGACGTTCCCAGAGCGCAACAAAATCAGCAGCTTCTGTGGCAAATGCAGGACTTTTGAATTTCACACAGTAGAGTGACCAGTTCAGAAAACGCGCCTGTCGCGCCGCGCGGCATCACTGCGACGCTGCCGGCGTCAGTCGCAATATCTTTCCCGCTGGTTCGTCGGTTAGCGCCATGACCGCGCCGTCGGGAGCCTGCACCACGTCCCGGATACGCCTGCCGAGAGCGAGGACTTCCTCGCCGGCGACCTGCTTTCCGTCGATCCTGACACGAACGATGCCTTCCGCCGACAGTCCGCCAATCAAGAGGTCGCCTCTCCAATCGGCAAACATGTCGCCGGTGTAGAAGGTCATGCCAGAAGGCGAGATGACGGGCGTCCAGCTATGGATGGAGTCGGCAAACTCCGGCTGCGTCGACGGCTCGGGGATGCGTTCGCCAGAATAGTGCCGGCCCCAGCTGACCTCGGGCCAGCCGTGATTCCTGCCCGCTTGCGGAATGTTCAACTCATCGCCGCCGAGCGGTCCCATTTCCGCCGTCCAGAGCACGCCGGTTTCGGGATGGAGCGCAGCACTTTGCACATTGCGATGGCCGTAGGACCAGATCTCGTCGGTGCCGTCCTTGCCGACGAAGGGATTGTCGTCAGGCACGGAACCATCGGGGTTGATGCGGACGATCGTGCCGAGATGATTGTTCGGATCCTGCGCCTCTCGCATCTTGCCGCGCTCACCGAGCGTGACGAAGAGCTTGCCATCCGGCGCGAATACCAGGCGGGAGCCGTAGTGCAGCCGGCTGGATACGGCTGGTTCCTGGCGGAAGATCACTTCGAAGTTCGAAAGCGCGCTGCCGTTCTCGTCCAGGCGTCCACGGCCGACCGAGGTGGCCGCGCCGCCGCCGCGTTCCTCCGAATAGGAGAGATAAACCGTTCGGTTGTTGGCAAAGTCCGGATCGAGCGCCACATCCAGCAGACCGCCTTGTCCGCTGGCAAGGACGTCCGGCACACCGTCGATCGGGTCGGAAACGGCTCCGTCGGTCGAGACGAGCCGCAGGCGCCCGGGACGCTCGGTGACCAGCAACGCGCCGTCGGGCAGGTAGGTCGCGCCCCAGGGATGCTCAAGCCCTTCGGCAAAGGTCTCGACCGCAACGCGGCCTGTTTCGCTCTCGATGCTGCTGTCCTGCGCGAGCGTGGTCGAGGGCGCACCGAAGGCGAGAAGAAAAGACGAAGCAATGAGTATCCGCAGCATGATTTCTCCATCCGAACGGAGGCATAGGGGAGGAGCCGCCGGCTCCCCGATATAATGACCGACTGCCGATGCAGTTCCAAGCTGGCACCGCGCCCCAGGTTTCAGCTATGGCCAGGTCGAGGTCGGCGAGAGTTCGGCCTGGCACTCTCGGCGTGCCTCTAGATAAAGAAGACAAATGAGCGCGAACTGAAAACCAATTGAGACACAACTGAAACACATCCAGGCGCAGGCGACATGCATGCGAAACGCTTTGGGGCGATGATCGCCGCAAGACCAGGAACGCAGGAGCGTCGCCGATGACACCCGACCAGATCAGACTTGTCCAGGACAGTTTTCGCGAGATCGTGCCGATCCGCGTGGCCGCCGCCGCGCTGTTCTACGAGCGCCTGTTCGCGATCGACGCGGATCTTCGCGCGCTGTTTCCGATGACAGACATGACCAAGCAAGGCGCCAAGCTGATGGCGAGCCTCGGCTTCGTCGTGCATGGACTGGAACGTGCCGACACCATCCTGCCGACGGTTCGCGTGCTCGCCAGGCGTCACGTGACTTACGGCGTCGAGGAGCGTCATTACCCGATCGTCGGGCAAGCGCTCATCGAGACGCTGGCGGCCGGCCTCGGCACGGCTTTTACGCCGGCTGTCCGCGAGGCTTGGGAGGCGGCCTACGGGTTGCTCGCCAGCGTAATGATCGCGGCTGCCCGTGAGGATCAGCTCGCCGCGTAATTTTTGGGGATGCAGCCGCAGGCGACCACCCACCCAAACGACAATTCCAAATGGAGAGAAACACGATGTTCAGATACACAGCACTTGCGGCGCTTTGCGTCGTGGCAGGTTCCGCTTCTGCCGGCGAACTCACGGCCCGTCAGGGTGGGACCGTCGATCTCGGCAATTTTCATGGCGTCGTCTACTACACGGAGGCGGATGACGGCTACCGGGTGGTCACCACGATGGCGGCGGGCGAAGAAAACCTGCCAGTACGCTTCGTCGCGACCCTCAGCGAGGGCCAGGCGTTCGTGATCTCGGTCCCGGGCGCGTTGGCAGGGGCCGGCCAGGCACTCGAAATCTCGCGCGCCAAAGGCAAGCTGGTTGTCGCGGAGGTGGAGTCCACCCAGTAACGGGTTGAAAGTTGACGTCGCGACGCAACCGGGTAGTCTGCGCCCGCTTCCGCGTCTTCCAGCAGCGCGAAGAGACAAATCGGCACCGTCATTGGGATGGGTATCGTCCTAACCTCGGAGAAACGAGATGCTCAAGGTGCAAAGTGCGGAAGTTCGATTTCGACTTTTTGAGTGTCGACAATTTTTCCTGATCCTGATGGGCGCTGGTCTACTTGCGCCGGCCGCTTTTGCCGATGTCGTCGAGCCAGCGACCCTCGCCGTCGCGGATTTCGAGTTCAGGGATACATCAGGCGAAGTCAGGGACCAGACCGCCGAACACGAAGCGCGACTGAAGGCATTTGGCGTTGCGTTGCAGGATGGCCTTTCGGAGAAGATCAAGCTCGTCGCGTTACCCTGTCAGGCAGAACAGTGCACCATCAAGGACCCCGGCCTTGTCGATCTCTCGAAACAGGCAAAAACAGCCAGCGCGAAATATCTCCTGATCGGTCAGGTGCACAAGATGAGCACGCTGGTCGGCTGGGTGAAGTTTGCAGTGCTGGATTTGAGCAACAACAAACCTGTCTGCGATCGATACCTGACTTACCGGGGAGATACCGACGAAGCATGGCGGCGAGCAGCAGAGTTCACCGCGCGTGACGTCGAGAAGCACTGCATTCCGTAGGAATCGCGGTCGCTGCAGCCTTTGATCGGCCGGCGCCCTAACCTCAGCATGGGCTGGGTACCGCAATTGCGGCGTCAGGCGGCCTTCTTCTTCGCCAGCCTCGCCTTGATGCTGGCGACGTCGGCGCGCGGCGTCGCCGCGAACAGCGTTTTGGTGTAGCTGTGCTTGGGGTCGGCAAAGACCTCGTCGCGCGAGCCGTATTCGACGGCCTCGCCGTAATACATGACCATCACCTCGTCGGCGATGTAGCGCACCACCGACAGGTCGTGGCTGATGAAGACATAGGTCAGCTCGAACTCGTCCTGCAGGTCGGCGAGCAGGTTGAGCACCTGCGCCTGCACCGACAGATCGAGCGCCGAGACCGGTTCGTCGAGCACCAAAAGGCTCGGATTGAGCATCAGCGCGCGGGCAATGGCGATGCGCTGGCGCTGCCCGCCCGAGAACATGTGCGGGTAACGGTTGTAATGCTCCGGTCCGAGGCCGACCTTCTTCAGCATCTTCATGGCGAGATCGCGCCGTTCGTCGGCTGGCGTGTCGGTGTTGATGAGCAGCGGCTCGCCCAGCACGTCGCCGATCTTCTGGCGCGGATTGAGCGAACCGTAGGGGTTCTGGAAGACGATCTGCACCTTGCGGCGCATCTCCTTAGTCAGCCCATCCCTGGCGATGTCGACCTTGTTGCCGTCGATGAAGAGCTCGCCCGCCGTCGCCGGATCGATCAGGGTGATGATACGGGCGAGCGTTGACTTGCCGCAGCCGCTTTCGCCGACGATGGCCAGCGTCTTGCCCTTGTCGACGCTGAACGAAACGCCCTTGACCGCATGCACCGTGCGCGAGGGACGAAACAGGCCGCCGCCGACATGATAGTCGCGCACGATGTTCTTGCCTTCGAGAACCGTCACGCTCATGACGCGGCTCCCGTTGCAGTCCCGCTCCCAGCAGCAGAGGGGGCCGGTTCGAACAGCATGTCGGAAATGGTCGGCAGCCTGTCGCCGACGGCGTTTTCCGGCAGCGCCGACAGCAGCGCCCGGGTGTAGTTGCTCTTCGGCTGCTCGAACAGCGACAGAACGTCGGCCTCTTCCATCTTGCGGCCCTTGTACTGGACGATGACGCGGTCGGCGGTCTCGGCCACGACGCCCATATTGTGGGTGATCATGATCAGGCCCATGCCGTATTTGGCCTGCAGGCCGACCAAAAGATCGAGGATCTGCTTCTGGATGGTGACGTCGAGCGCGGTGGTCGGCTCGTCGGCGATCAGCAGCTTGGGATTGCAGGCGATGGCGATGGCGATCATGACGCGCTGGCACTGGCCGCCCGACATCTGGTGCGGGAACGAGTTCAGCCGCTCTTCCGGATCGGCGATGCCGACCAGCTTCATCAGTTCGATGGCACGGGCCCGGCGCTGGGCGCGGTCCATGCCCAAATGGAAGCGCAGCACCTCCTCGATCTGGAAACCGGCGGTGAAGCACGGGTTGAGGCTGGCGATCGGCTCCTGGAAGATCATCGAGATGTCCTTGCCGACGATCTTGCGGCGCTCGGACGGGCTGAGCTCAAGCAGGTCGATGCCGTCGAAGGCCATGCGATCGGCCTTTACCGTCGCCGTGTTCGGCAACAGCCCCATCACCGCCAGCATCGCCACCGATTTGCCGGAGCCGGATTCGCCGACGATCGCCAGCACCTCGCGCGGCTCGATCGACAGGTCGATGCCTTGCACGGCCATGAACGGTCCGGCGGCGGTATCGAACGACACGGTAAGGTTCTTGATCTCGAGAAGAGGCATGGTCACGACCGCTTCAGCTTGGGGTCGAAGGCATCGCGCAGGCCATCGCCGATCAGGTTGATGGCGAGCACCGTGATCAGGATGGCAAGGCCGGGGAAGGTCACCACCCATGGCGCTCGCAGGATGAACTCGCGCGCCGTGGCCAGCATCGTGCCCCATTCCGGCGTTGGCGGCTGCGCGCCGACGCCAAGGAAGCCGAGAGCCGCGGCCTCGAGAATGGCGTTGGAGAAGGACAGCGTCGCCTGCACGATCAGCGGCGCCATGCAGTTCGGCAGGATCGTCTTCACCATCAGCCTGAGATGACTGGCACCGGCCACCTTGGCGGAGATCACATATTCGCGGTTCTTTTCGGCCATCACTGCCGCGCGGGTGAGCCGCGCGAAATGCGGCTGCAGCACCAGCGCGATCGCCAGCATGGCGTTGAACAGGCCGGGCCCGAGGATCGCCACCAGAACCAGGGCAAGGAGCAGCGACGGGAAGGCCAGAATGACATCCATGACGCGCATGATCAGCGTATCGACCCAGCCGCGGAAATAGCCGGCGAGCACGCCGAGGACGATACCGCTGGTCAGCGAGAAAACGACGACGACCAGACCGATGAACAGCGAGAACCGCGCCCCGAAAATCAGCCGCGAAAGCATGTCGCGGCCAACGGCGTCGGTGCCGAGCAGGAACATCGATCTGCCGCCCTCCTGCCAGGCCGGCGGCGACAGCAGCGCGTCACGAAACTGTTCGTCAGGCGAATGCGGTGCGACCAGCGGCGCGAAGATCGCCACCAGCACCAGGGCAGTGAACACGACCAGGCCGATGACGGCGCCGGTGTTCATCGAGTAGTAATGCCAGAACTCGGTGAAGGCGCGTTGCCGGCCGCCGGTCGGAATGGAGGCGGCGGTGGCTTCTGCCGTGGTTTGGTCGGTCATCTCACTGCACCCGGATACGTGGGTTGATGACGGCGTAGAGCACGTCGACGATCAGGTTCACCGCCATGACGATCAGCGCGATGATCAGCAAGCCGCTCTGGACGACAACATAGTCGCGCTTGGCGATCGCGTCGATCATCCACTTGCCGATACCGGGCCAGGAAAAGATCGTTTCGGTCAGGATGGCGCCCGCCATCAGCGTGCCGACCTGCAGGCCGATGGTGGTAACGACGGGGATCAGCGCATTGCGAAAAGCGTGGAGCCCGATGACGCGACGCGGCGCCAGGCCCTTGGCGCGGGCGGTGCGGACGTAGTCTTCGCCCAGCACCTCCAGCATCGCCGACCGCGTCTGGCGCGCTATGACGGCGAGCGGGATCGTCGCCAGCACGATCGCCGGCAGGACAAGATGACTGGCGGCGGACCTGAAAGCGCCGCTCTTGCCGGAGATCAGGCTGTCGATCAGCATGAACCCCGTCGTCGGCTTGAAGAAATATTGAAGGCCGATGCGGCCGGACACCGGCGTCCAGCCGAGATAGCCGGAGAAGAAGATGATGAGCAGCAGCCCCCACCAGAAGATCGGCATCGAATAGCCGGTCAGCGCCACGCCCATCGTCGCCTGGTCGAACCAAGATCCGCGCTTGACCGCGGCGAAGATGCCGGCGGGAATGCCGATGAGCACGGCGATGATCAGCGCGATCGTCGCCAGTTCCAGCGTCGCCGGAAACAGCGCCTGGAATTCACCGAGCACCGGCCGCTTGGTGGCGAGCGATATGCCGAAGTCGCCGGTCAGGACCCTGCCGATATACTCGAGATACTGGACGACATAAGGCCGGTCATAGCCAAACCGCTCGACAAGCTCGGCATAGCGTTCGGGACTGACGCCGCGCTCGCCGGCGAGCGCCGTGATCGGGTCGCCCGGCAGAAGCCGGACGAAAGCGAACGCCGCCAGCGATATGCCGAACACGGTCGGGATGATCAAGGCGAGCTTGTGGAGGAGATAGCGGAGCATCTTGCTTCATAGAACGGCGGCGCTTTAAGTCCAGCGCCGCCGTTCTATTTCTCAGCGTTATTCGGCGACGTCGACGCCGTCAAACCGATGAATGCCGAGCGGGTCCATGACGAAGCCGGTAACCTTCTTGTTCATCGGCATGAAGACCTTGGAATGGGCGATGGTCAGCCACGGCGCCTCACGCTTGAACACGACCTGAGCCTCCTCGTAGATCTTGGTGCGCTCGGCGACATCCGTGGTCGCCTTGCCCTTCTGCAGCAGGGCTTCGAACTCCTGGTTGCACCAGATCGCATAGTTGGACTGGCCGATGGCATCGCAGCCGAGCAGGAACAGGAAGTTGTCCGGGTCGCCATTGTCGCCGGTCCAGCCGAGCTGGAAGGCGCCGTCACGGTCCTTCTGCTTGCCGCGTTCGCGATACTCGGTCCATTCGTAGCTGACGATCTCGGCCTTCACGCCGATCTTGGCGTAATCGGCCTGGATCAGTTCCGCGACCCGTTGGGCGTTCGGATTGTACGGGCGGCTGACCGGCATTGCCCAGATCTTCATCGACAGATCGGTGACGCCGGCATCCGTCAGCATCTTCTTGGCCGCGTCCGGGTCGTACGGGTCGTCCTTGACCTCCTTGTTATAGGACCACATCGTCGGCGGGATCGGGTTTATCGCCGCCTGGCCAGCGCCCTGATAGACCGCATCGAGAATGGCCTGCTTGTTGACGGCCATGTTGAGGGCCTTGCGGACCTCGACCTTGTCGAAGGGCGCCTGCGTCGTGTTGTAGGCCATGTAGCCGATGTTCAGGCCTTCCTGCTCGTCGACCTTGAGGTTCGGGTCGGCTTTCAGGCCGGCAATGTCGGCCGGCGCCGGGTACGACATGATATCGCACTCGCCCGCCTTCAGCTTCTGCGCGCGCACGGCCGGATCGGTGGTGATGGCGAAGATCAGATCATCGATCTTCTGGCGGCCGCCATAGTAGCCGTCCCATGCCGCGTAGCGGATGACCGCGTCGACCTGGTAGTCGACGAACTGGAACGGACCGGTGCCGATCGGCTTCTGGGTGAATTGCTGCCTGGTGCCGGCCTTGTCGAGCTGGTCGGCATATTCCTTGGAGACTATCGAAGCGAAATCCATGCCGAGATCCGGCAGGAAAGCGACCTCAGGCTTGTTCAGGACGAATTTCACCGTCAGGTCATCGACCTTGACGATTTCCTTGAGAAGATCCGGGAAGCCCATGCCGGCAAAATATTCCCAGCCGGTGCCTGCCAGATAGTCGAACCACGGGTTTTCCTTCTTCCACTGGCGTTCGAAGGAGAAGATCACGTCGTCGGCGTTGAGATCGCGCGTCGGCGTGAAGTAGTCGGTGGTCTGGAACTTCACGCCCGGCCGAAGCTTGAACGTGTATTCGAGACCGTCGTCGGAAACCGTCCAGCTCTCTGCGAGGCCGGGTGTGATGGTGGTCTTGCCGTGTTCGAACTCGACCAGGCGCGAATAGATGGTGCGCGACGACGCGTCGAAGTCGTTGCCACCGCTCCACGGCGACGGGTCGAAGCCGGCCGGCGACGCCTCCGAGCAGTAGACCAACTGCTTGGCATTGGCCATGCCGCCGAGGACGCTTGCGGCCAGCAACGCGGCCGCAAAAGTCAGTTTCTTTTTCATGGAGGACTCCCTGATGTTCTTCCAAGCCCCTCTATCAGGCTCGTGAAGCGCGCATATAAGCACCGTTTTTCCGGCTTTGGAACACCCCGTTTGCCTACCCCATGGGAAGCAGAATTTATTTCTGCGCACTCGCCAAAAAGGAGAAGGAAATGTCAATTACCGCCTATCACGGTAATGTTAACGACTGCATTTTTTTATTGATCTTCAACCCGGCGTTGGTGAGGAACTGCGACCTTCGGCTGGTCGTTGCCGCGGACGATTTCTTCCCACCTTGCCGCAGGGACAGACTTGCACGGCTGCCGATAGTCGCAATACATAGATGACAGGCTGGATTTCCTGGATGCCGGCAGCAGCGGAGGACGTCTCTGTCATTCGGAGGCGACGCGGCGAGCAGGCAGAGACAATAAGAACAATCGAGGGAGGGACGAGTGGCAAAAACACCAAGGACGACGGCACCAGCGACAGCCAAGGCCAAAACTGCTGCGAAACCGGCCAGCCCCGACAAGCTAAAAGCGCCGACGGCCAAAGCCAAGCCGAAGGCGGCCGCGGTGCCCGCGACGGCCAATGTATCCGCGAAGGGTGGCGCAAAGCCCGCCGCCGCCAAACCAGCGGCGAAGGCGGCACCGACAGCGGCTGCATCGACGTCAAACCCAGGTCCGGCCACAAGGTTGCCGAATGTGGTTGCCGCCGGATTGCCGGAAAAACCCTGGCTCAAAAGCTATCCGAAAGTCGTTCCGGCCGAGATCGGCGCTCTGCCCTTCGGCTCCATCGGCGATCTGCTCGCCGACGTCTGCAAGCAGTACGCCAGCCGGCCCGCCTTTACCTGCATGGGCAAGACCATCACCTATGCGGAAGTCGAGCGGCAATCGGCCGCCTTCGGCGCCTATCTGCAATCGACGGGACTGCCGAAAGGCGCACGCGTGGCGCTGATGATGCCGAACGTGCTGCAATATCCGGTGGCGATGATGGCAGTGCTGCGCGCCGGCTATGTCGTGGTCAACGTCAACCCGCTCTACACGCCGCGCGAGCTGGAACATCAGCTCAGGGATTCCGGCGCGCAAGCCATCGTCATTCTCGAGAATTTCGCCAGCACCTTGCAGGCGGTGATCGCCAAAACGGCGGTCAAGCATGTCGTGGTCGCGGCGATGGGCGATATGCTTGGCGGCGTGAAGGGGACGATCGTCAATCTCGTCGTGCGCCGCGTGAAGAAGATGGTGCCGGCCTGGTCGCTGCCGGGCCATGTCAAGTTCAACGCCGCGTTGAAGGCAGCCGCCGGCATGAATTTCAAGCCGGTGCATGTCGCTGCCGACGACGTCGCCTTCCTGCAATATACCGGCGGCACCACCGGCATCTCGAAGGGCGCGGTGCTGCTGCACAGCAACGTGCTGGCCAACGTCGCGCAGAACGCGCTGTGGATCGAGGACGCCTTCACGGTCAAGCCCAAGCCGGCGCATCTCAACTTCATCTGCGCGCTGCCGCTCTATCATATCTTCGCGCTGACGGTGAACGCACTGATGGGCATGCAACTGGGCGGCCAGAACATACTCATTCCCAATCCGCGCGACATTCCCGGCTTCGTCAAGCAACTCGGCAAATACCCGATCCACATCTTTCCAGGCCTCAACACGCTGTTCAACGCGCTGCTCAATAATGAGGATTTCCGCAAGCTCGACTTCAAGCCACTGATCCTGACGCTCGGTGGCGGCATGGCGGTGCAGAAGGGTGTCGCCGAACGCTGGAAGGCGTTGACCGGCTGCCCGGTCACCGAGGGCTACGGGCTTTCGGAAACCTCGCCGGTGGCCACCGCCAACACATTCAGCGACGGCAACTTCACCGGCACGATCGGCCTGCCGCTGCCCTCGACCGAGATCGCCATCCGCGACGACGACGGCAATGATTTGCCGCCCGGCGAAGTCGGCGAGATCTGCATCCGCGGACCGCAGGTGATGGCCGGTTACTGGAACCGGCCGGACGAGACCGCCAAGGTGATGACCAAGGACGGTTTCTTCAAGTCGGGCGACATGGGCTTCATGGACGAGCGCGGCTTCACCAAGATCGTCGACCGCAAGAAAGACATGATCCTTGTGTCCGGCTTCAACGTCTATCCGAACGAACTCGAGGAAGTGGTGGCGCTGCATCCGGGCGTGCTCGAAGTTGCCGCGATCGGCGTGCCGGACGAGCATTCAGGCGAAGTGCCGAAGCTGTTCGTCGTCAAGAAGGACCCGTTGCTGACCGCAGAGGTGCTGACTGTGTATTGCCGCGAGAACCTGACCGGTTACAAGCGGCCAAAATACATCGAGTTTCGGACCGAACTGCCGAAGACGCCGGTGGGCAAGATCCTGCGGCGGGCATTGCGGGAATAGGGACAATTTTGGCCGATAGCCTTACTGTCGATGACGCGGCGGATACGCTTTCCCGTCCCGATCCGCTAACCTTCATCAAGGCGAACATGCGTATCGCCCCTGTTGCCGCGCTTCCCGAAATCCGGCTTTATGCAGCCCATCCAGCGAGCGGACTGTGGCGGCTGACGCGTCCACAAGGACGAGCAGCCGAGCCGGAAGAAGAAGCAAACGAAGCCGACGAGGATGGCCCCGAGCCGCAGCCTCCTTACTGGGCCTATGCCTGGGCCGGCGGCGCGGTGCTTGCCCGCTACATCCTCGATCGGCCGGAGACCGTAGCTGGGCTTCGCGTGCTCGATCTCGGCGCCGGGTCCGGCCTCGTCGGTATTGCCGCGGCAAGGGCCGGCGCCAGCGAAGTGATCGCGTCCGAGATCGACCGCAATGGCGTCGCCGCGCTTGGTCTCAATGCGGCGGCGAACGGCGTCGCAATCGCGGTCGTCGGCGAGGATATCACCGCTGGTCCGCCGCCGCCGGTGGACGTCGTGGCAGCTGGCGACTTGTTTTACCGGCAAGATCTCGCCGACCGGGTCATCCCCTTCCTCGACCGCTGCCTTGCCGCCGGCATCAATGTGCTGATCGGCGACCCGGGCCGCGCCTACCTGCCCCGCTCGCGGCTTCGCCTTCTGGCCGAATATCAGGTGCCGGATGTCGGCCAAGCAAAAGGCGCGGCGACGAAGCCGAGCGGCGTCTTCTCGTTCGAGCCGGAGCAACTCGGAGGCGAGTTCAGATCGTCTCCTTGACCCTTGCCGAAAGAAAGTCGGGCAGATCGGCAACCGAATCCAGAATGACGTCGGCGATCTGCGACAGCGATTCCCGCGTGCCGGTGCCGGAAAGCACGCCGATCGCCAGACCGCAGCCGCCGGCCCGCGCCATCTCCAGATCGTGGCGATTGTCGCCGACCACGGCGATCGCGGCAGGCCTCAGGCCGGTCAGGTCCGAGAAGGCGAGGATCGTGTCGGGCGCCGGTTTCGGATTGGCCACCGCGTCGTAACCATAGGCGGCGTCGAACAGCTGCGCGACACCCAGCGTGAGCAATGTCTTCTCCGCGCCAGTGGTCGAATCGTTGGTGGCGACGCCGAGCCGGTAGGATTTCCTGTGAAGAACGCCAAGCGTCTCGACGATGCCCGGCAGCGCCACCGCCATCGACGAGCCCTGCACCGACGTGATCTCGTTGAAGCGAGCGACGGCAAGCATCTGGTCTTCATCCGACAGCCGCGGAAACCAAAGCTCGACGACATCCATGTTGGTGCCGGAGGCAAAGATGGAATCGGGCTTGAAGCGTTTGGTGGCGAAATCGTAGCCCGCCGCGGCAAGCAGCCTGTCGGCCCTCCAGCGGTCGCCCTCCGCCGCATCCATCGCCATGAAATCGGCAACACCGAGCCACGTCGCGTTGAAGTCGACAAGGGTGCCGTCCTTGTCGAACAATATTCCTTTGATCTCGGCCAAGCCGCTTACTCCGATCCGCGCAATCGATGGATGTGTCCCACCAGTCCGGCAGTCGAAGCGTCCCGCTTTGCGGCATTCTCCTTGCCTTCCACGACAGGCAGTAGCCCGGTCGCCAGTTCCTTGCCCAGCTCGACGCCCCATTGGTCGAAGGAATTGATGTTGAAGAGCGTGCCCTCGACGAAGACGCGGTGCTCATAGAGCGCGATCAGCCGTCCGAACGTATGCGGATCGAGTTGTCTGTAGAGGATCGTCACCGAGGGCCGGTTGCCGGAGAAGACGCGATGCGGGGCGATCCTGTCGACCTCGGCGGGCGCCATGCCCTTTGCCAGCATCTGCGCGCGCGCTTCCTCCAGCGTGCGGCCCTTCATGAACGCCTCCGACTGCGCCAGGCAGTTGGCGAGCAACAGGTCGTGGTGATGCTTGAGATCCGGCTCATGGCCGATGGCTGCGGCGAGGAATTCGACCGGAATGAAATCGGTGCCCTGGTGCAGCAGCTGGAAGAAGGCGTGCTGGCCGTTGGTGCCGGGCTCGCCCCAGACCAGCGGGCCGGTCGGCGTCGTGACAGCGCCGCCGTCGAGGGTGACGCTCTTGCCGTTCGATTCCATGTCGAGCTGCTGCAGATAGGCCGGCAGCCTGGACAGGCGTTGGTCGTAGGGAATGACGGCGCGGGCGGGGTATTGGCAGATCACCCGATGCCACCAGCCGATCAGCCCCATCAGCGCCGGCAGGTTGCTGGCCAGCGGCGCCGTCTGGAAATGTTCGTCCATCGCATGCGCGCCATCGAGAAAGGCGCGAAAATTCTTCGGGCCGACGGCGATCATCACCGGCAGGCCGATCGCGCCCCACACCGAATAGCGTCCGCCGACCCAGTCCCAGAAGCCGAAGACGCGATCGGACGCAATGCCGAACTTGGCCACCAGGTCGAGCGCCGTCGAGACGGCGGCGAAATGCTTGCCGACCGCTTCCTTGCCGAGCGCCTTCTGCACCCATTCGCGCGCCGTCTCGGCATTGGTCATCGTCTCGATGGTGGTGAAGGTCTTGGAAGCAACGATGAACAGCGTGGTTTCGGCGGAGAGGCCCTTCAGCGTGTCGTGGATATGGGCGCCGTCGATGTTGGACACGTAATGCGTGCGCGGCCCGTCGTGATAGGGCGCCAGCGCCAGCGTCGCCATGGCCGGGCCAAGGTCGGACCCGCCGATGCCGATGTTGACGATGTCGGCGATTTTCTTGCCGGTGGCGCCGGCCGCCTTGCCGGATCGCACGGCATCGGCGAAGCCGCCCATCGCATCGAGCACGGCGACAACCTGCGCCTTCACGTCCTGACCGTCGAGTACGATGCCCTTGCCGTTCAGGTTGCGCAGCGCGGTGTGCAGCACGGCGCGGCCTTCGGTGACGTTGATCTTCTTGCCCGAGAACATCGCAGCGCGCCGGCCTTCGATATCCGCGGCTGCCGCCAGCTTCTCGAGCAGATCCATCGTCTGCGCATCGACCGCGCATTTCGACCAGTCGAGCAGCAGGTCGCCGTCGGTGGCGGAGAATTTTTCGAAGCGCTGCGGATCGGCGGCGAAAGCCTCGCGCATGCTGCCCGATTTGGCCGCACGGTGATCGCGCAGGGCGTCGAGCTGTTTTTGAAAGGACGATTGATCCACTGCCTCACTCCGAGCCTTGAAATGCCAACATAACAGACCGGGTGTTTCCGGCGCGTGTCGTCGCGGCGAACTATCTAGCCGAAATCCACTGGTTTCAATGCGCCGCGATGACGCGTTGCGTCAGGCAGGGGATGACGCAACGCGTCACGCTGGGGATGCCGCGTTGCGTCAGGCAGCGGGATGACGCTTTGCGTCACCAGCGGGATGACGCTTTGCGTCACCCTTGGGAATGACGCGCTGCTTCACCAGCGGGATGACGCTTTGCGTCACCCTGGGATGACGCTTTGCGTCACCCTTGGGGAAGGATCACTGGCGTAAATCCCAGTGATCAGAAAAATTGATTGGCGCAACAGCTTGTGCCACCGGTACATTCGACTGGTCCAGCCAGGTGAAAAAGGCTGGCCATCGAGGAACATCTCCCATGCCACAGCGAAACGACACGGCCATATGGTCCGGCTTGTTCCGGATTTCGGCGGAATCCGGCCAGACCCTGCAGGCGCAGATCCGTCAAGCGATCGTCGCCGCCATCCTCGACCGGCAAATCGCCGCTTCGATGCCGCTTCCGTCCTGCCGGATCCTGGCCGAGAAACTCGGCGTGGCGCGCGGCACCGTGGTGCTGGCCTTCCAGCAGCTCGTCGACCAGGGTTTCCTGGTGGCGCGCGAACGGCGCGGCCATTTCGTCAATCCGGACGTGCTGGCGACGCCGGCCAAACCGCACCAGAAGGCGCCAGACCAGGCCAACGAGATCGACTGGAAGGCGCGCCGGCAGATCGCGGCCAGCGACATGCCGCCGCCGGCCAAGCACGACAACTGGATCAAGTCGTCCTACCCCTTCGTCTATGGCCAGTTCGATCCGGCACTGTTCCCGACCGCCGAGTGGCGCGAGTGCAACCGCATGGCGCTCGCCGTGCTCGAGATCCGCAATTGGGCGTCCGACATGGTTGACCGCGACGATCCGCTTTTGATCGAGCAGATCCAGGCCAGGCTGTTGCCGCGGCGCGGGATCTTCGCCAATCCCGATGAGATCATCGTCACGCTCGGCGCGCAGAACGCGCTCTACATGCTGGCGACGCTGCTGATGACAAAGGGCTCCAAGGTGGCCATGGAAGACCCCGGCTATCCCGATGCACGCTCGATCTTCCGGCTGGCGGGTGCCGACGTCGCACCGGTTCCGGTCGACCATTCCGGCATTGTAACCGCTTCTATTCCCAACGATTCCGGCTTCGTCTTCGTGACGCCCAGCCACCATTGCCCGACCATGGTGCCGCTGTCGGCGGAGCGCCGGCAGGACCTGCTGGCGCGCGCCAACCGCCATAACCAGATCATCATCGAGGACGGCTATGACAGCCAGCTTCTGGACGAGGCGCCGCAGCAGGCGCTGAAGAGCCTCGACCGTTCCGGCCGCGTCATCTATGTCGGCTCGATGTCGAAGACGCTGGCTCCGGGCCTTAGGCTCGGCTACATTGTCGCCTCGGCCGGGCTGATCTCCGAGCTTCGCGCGCTGCGTCGCTTCATGCTGCGTCATCCGCCGGCCAACAACCAGCGCGCGGTCGCGCTGTTCCTGTCGCTTGGCCATCACGAGGCGCTGGTGCGGCGGCTGTCGAGCGCCTTCGACGAACGGCGCAAGCGTCTGATCCATGCGATTTCCGCCTTTCTGCCGGAGTGGCGCTCGACCGATTCCGCCGGCGGCGCGTCGCTCTGGCTCGAAGGGCCGCGCGGCACCGATTCGCGCGGGCTGGCCGAGGCCGCCGCCTCGCGCAGTGTCATCATCGAGCCCGGCGACCGCTTCTTCGACCGCACCGAAAAGCCGTCACGCTTCATGCGGCTGGGCATCTCCTCGATTGCGCTGCAGCACATCGAGCCCGGCATCCGCGAACTGGCGACGGCGGCCGGGCGCAGGCCGGCCGCCGCCTGATGCCTCGTCGGGGCCGTGACCGGCCACCGTTGTTTAGCCCCCTGGCATATGCGACGGGACCGTCTGGCTCATAGGCTGTGCCAATGCCGGCGGCATAGTTCGACGCATAAGGGGACGAAGCGGCCGATGGTGGACCAACCACCTGGTGGACCAACCACCGCCGCCCGCTTCGCAGTTAAAGGTGGAGTGCCTCGATGTCAGTGGCTGTTGAGAAGCCGGACACGCCCTCGGACCAGCGTTCGCGGCGTTCCGGCGGGCGCGAAGCGCGTCGCGCCATGCGGGCAGCACCCCTTGCCGACGATATCAAGCCGGTGCGCGCCGGCCTCGAAGGCGGTAGCTACGGGCCGCTCAGCGAAAACGACCGCGAGCGCATTCACGAAGCGGTGCTGACGCTGCTTGAAACGGTCGGCTTCGCCAATGCCATCCCATCCTGCATCGAGGCATTGACCGAGGCCGGTGCCACGCTCAACGAGGACGGCCGCATCCGTTTTCCGCGCGCGCTCGTCCTCGACACCATCAAGAAGGCGGCACGCCATTTCACCCTGCATGGCCAGGATCCCAAGCACGACATGCTGATCCAGGGCAAGCGCGTGCATTACGGCACGGCGGGCGCCGCGGTGCATCTGGTCGACGTGGAGAAGCGCTGTTATCGCGAGTCGCTGCTGCAGGACATCTATGACGCGGCGCGCATCGTCGAAGGGCTCGACAACATCCATTTCTTCCAGCGGCCGATGGTGCCGCGCGACATCCCTGATCCGCTCGACATGGATTTCAACACGCTTTACGCCTGCGTGATGGGCACGTCGAAGCATGTCGGCACATCCTTCACGGTGCGCGAGAACGTCAAGCCGGCGCTCGACATGCTTTACGCGATTGCCGGCGGCGAAGATAATTTTCGCGCCCGGCCTTTCGTCTCCAATTCGAACTGTTTTGTCGTGCCGCCGATGAAGTTTGCCGAGGATGCCTGCGGCGTGCTCGAGGCCTGCGTCGAAGGCGGCATTCCGATCCTGCTGCTGTCGGCCGGCCAGGCGGGCGCCACGGCGCCGGCGGCGATCGCCGGTGCGGTGGTGCAAGCGGTGGCCGAGGTGCTCGCCGGCCTCGTCTATGTCAACGCCATCAAACCCGGGCATCCGGCGATCTTCGGCACCTGGCCGTTCGTCTCCGACCTCAGGACCGGCGCCATGTCCGGCGGCTCGGCCGAGCAAGCGGTGCTGACCGCTGCATGCGCCCAGATGGCGCAATTCTACGACCTGCCCGGCGGTTCGGCCGCCGGCATGACGGATTCGAAACTGCCCGACATTCAGTCCGGTTACGAAAAGGGCATCACCGATGTGATGGCCGGCCTGGCCGGCCTCAACCTTGTCTACGAATCGGCCGGCATGCACGCCTCGCTGCTCGGCTTCTGCCTGGAAAGCCTGATCATTGACAACGACATGCTCGGCCATTGCCTGCGCTGCGTGCGCGGCATCGAGGTGACCGATGAGTCGTTGTCGATAGACACCATCGCCGAGGTCTGCCTGAAGGGGCCGGGTCATTACCTCGGCAACGAGCAGACGCTGCGGCTGATGCAGACGGAATATTTCTATCCGGCGGTCGGCGACCGCTTTTCGCCGAAGGAATGGAACGAGAAAGGCAGGCCCGACATCCTGCAGCGGGCGATCATCGAGAAGAACCGCATCCTCGCCGAGCGCTTCCCGCGCCACGTGCCGAAGCCGGTCGACGACAAGTTGCGCGCCCGCTTCGGCAATCTGATCCAACTGCCGCGCAGCGGCATGGGCGGCTGAAGACGGTTCTCGTCAAAACGGTCAGAGACTAATCCATCCCGGCAAAATCGGGATCTGTTTGACCATGATCGTTTCCGAAAACCGGGTTCTACTTTTCGGGATCATGGTCTAGTCGGCGCTCAACCCGTAGCGGTCGACGACCTCGCCACTGATCAGCTTGGCATGCAGCGTCATCAGTATGATTTGCGCATCGAAGCTGTCGCCGGCCTCGAGTGCCGCCTCGAGCCGGCGCTCCGCATCCAGCCTATGTCGAAGGCCGTTGGATTGCTCGAATGCGTCCGGCCCGGCAATACAATAGCCAAGCAGCTGCGCCACCGGCGGGTAGGCTTGTGGCGGCGGCTCGTCGGGCCAGTGGTCCTTCATCAGATTGACGATGGTGAGCTTTGCTCCCTCCGGCACAAGGGCGGGATGAAGGTCAACGCCGCGTAGCGCGGCGTCGAGTTGCCTGAGGTCGCCTGAACGGCCGAACATTCCAAGGAAGCCTAGGGAGGAGCGCCGTTTCGCCATGATGTTCCTATCCGAATGCCCGAAACCGCAACGAAGCGCCGTCCGCAGGCAGCCGCTAAAGCGCGTCGCATTTCAGCCGGCCGCATGCGACGCGCTTTAGGTTGTTGTTTTATGCATGTCGTTATCGCAAAACCGCTGCACACCCTCGGGTCAGGCCCGAGGGCATGCTTTTGCGCGACATGCATTAACCACTCGCTGCCAGCAACAGAACACCGGCGAGGGCCGATCCCGCAAGCGTCGGCAGCATGCCGATCTTCAGCTTCAGAATGGCGATCATGGCAGCACATGACAGCAGCGCCGCGCGCCAGTCGATCGATGAGAGCACCGGCACGTCGGTTCCAAGCCCGACGTTGCGCACCTCGCCGAAGATGACGTGCAAGCCGAACCACAGAGCGAGATTCATGATGACGCCGACGACGGCGGCGGTGATCGCGCCCAGCGCCGCCGACAGCGCCTTGTTGTCGCGCAGGGATTCGATATAGGGCCCGCCGAGGAATATCCAGAAGAAGCAAGGCGTGAACGTCGCCCACAGGGTGAGCATCGCCCCAAGCGATCCGGCAAGCAGCGGGCTCAACGATCCGGATTGGCGGAACGCGGCCAGAAAGCCGACGAACTGCAGGACGAGTATGAGTGGACCCGGCGTGGTTTCGGCAAGCCCGAGGCCATCGACCATCTCACCGGGTGCGAGCCAGCCGAAGGACTCGACCGCTGCCTGCGCGACATAGGCAAGGACTGCGTAGGCGCCGCCGAAGGTGACGACCGCCATGACGCTGAAGAAGCCGCCGATCTGCGTCCACACACTGGTGGATCCGGTAAAAGCCCAGATCAGCAGCATCGGCCCGAGCCAGATCGGCAGCCAGATCGCGACGGTGCGCGGCGCATGCCATCGCGTCGGCTGGGTGTGGGCCAGTTCGCCGCGCTCGAACATCAGGTCGACTGCGCCCTTGATGTCGGGAACCGCGTCCTTGCCGTGCGCCGCGCCGGAAAAAAGCGCTGGCGCAACACGATTTCCAATCCAGCCCGTCAGGCCGGCAAGCAGGACGATGAGCGGAAACGGCATGTTCAATGCATAGATGGCGATGAAGGCGGCGAGCGCGATCGAAACCATGACCCGGTTCTTCAGGGCCCGTCGTCCGATCCGGATCATCGCCTCGATCACGATGGCGAGCACGGCCGCCTTTACCCCGAAAAACAGCGCCTCGACGAGCGGAGTGTCGCCATACAGCGCATAGAGGACGCTCAAGGTGAGCATCACAAGCGCGCCCGGCGCGACGAACAGGATGCCGGCGACCAGGCCGCCGATCGTCCGGTGCAGCAGCCAGCCGATATAGATGGCGAGTTGCTGGGCTTCAGGGCCGGGCAGCAGCATGCAGTAGTTCAACGCATGCAGGAAACGTTGCTCGCCGATCCAACGCCGTTCCTCGACCAATTCCCTGTGCATGAGCGCGATCTGGCCGGCCGGCCCGCCGAAGCTGAGCAGGCCGATTTTCGCCCAAAGTTTTACGCCTTCACGGAAGGATGGCGCGGCCGGCGCTTCGACGATCTCGACCGTTTTGGCAGAAGTCCCCGTTTCGCTCATGATGGCTTGCTCGCGCTTGGCCAGTTGTGCGTCTCCTCGGTGGCGTCGCGGCACCATCGGAAAAACGCGTCGTAGAGCAGCATTCCTGCCTCCAGCTGTTCCAGGTCGTCGCGAAACATCCGCGACAGGCCAAGCGAGGCGGCCAGGAATCCGGCTGCCTGGGGAACCAGATCGAGGCGTGCGGTATCGGTTGCGCGCACGATCATGGCCAGGCGGTCGAGCGCCTCGGATTCGAGCCCGAACTCTTCGATCATCGTATCGAAGGTGCAGCACTCGCCCCGGTGAGTCCAGAACACATTGTCGATGTCGAAAGGCACGGCCTGAAAGCGGTCCGCAGTGGCCGACACTTCGGCCGCCTCGACAAAGAGGAAGACCGCGCTCGGATCGATGAAACGCCTGATCAGCCAGGGGCAGGCGATGCGATCGACCTTCGGGCGGGCCCGCGTCACCCACACGGTGCGGCCTTTTTCATCGCGGGGCGGTATCTTGCCGGCATTGATCAAAGGCCCCTTGCCATCGCGCCAGGCTTCGAACCCGCCTTCGAGGGATTCGGCACTGACGCCCTCATGCCGCAGCCATGCGGCCACGCCTTGCGAGAGCTTTTGCCCTCTTTGGCAGACGACCGTCACTCGGCTGCCGGCGAATTCGGATGCCCAGGTCGACACGGTTTTGAAATCACGCCGGTTTGAGGCCGGCAGCAGGCGCGGATCGGCGCTGTAATCCTCCTCGATGCGAACATCGATGATCGCGGGCGCGCCCGGCAGACCAATCAGACGGGACAGTTGCGATACGGTGATAGCGGTTGTCGACGGCATGGCGTCCACCTCCCTGAGAGAGAAGCTTGGACGCGAACGTTGGGCTGACGCCTCACGGGGTCGTCGCGATGCACCCCTTGCCATGATCGTGGATTTGTCGCGCCCGCTTGTCAAGCGCCATGCCTGGAGCAAAGGATGCTCTGGCTCCGGCGGGCGGCAGAGCCAGGACACGTCTGGGAGGAAACCCATGAAAAAGACCTATCACGGCAGCTGCCATTGCGGTGCAGTGCGTTTCGAAGCCGAAATCGACCTCACTGAGGGCATCCGCAAATGCAATTGCAGCTTCTGCTGGAAACTCGGCTACCGGAAATCTTTCGCCGCCTATGAGGCCGTGCGGGTGACGGATGGCCGCGACCGGATGCGGGAGTACAAGGCGACGCCGTCGAACTGGCCGGAAGGCGACATCAACCACTATATGTGCCCGAACTGCGGCGCGAATTTTCTCTCGCGCGGCTATCTGGATTTCATGGGCGGGAATTTCTGGGCGGTGAACGTCGCCTGCCTCGACGACGTCACCGAAGAGGAACTCGCCGCAGCCCCGATCGTCTACGAGGACGGCAAGCGCGACAGGCAGGACCAGACGCCGGAGATCACTGTTTATCTATAGGCGCTTGGGTGCGCCTCTTCCTTCTCCTCTTGTGGGAGAAGGTGGATCGGCGCGCAGCGCCGAGCCGGATGAGGGGTGCTGGACGGAACGCGGTCGGAGCCAAGCTGGAGCACCCCTCATCCGTCGCCTTCGGCGACACCTTCTCCACAAGGGGGAGAAGGCAAGAAAAGAGGCGTTCAGTGATTGTCCCGCGGCACGCCGCTGGTGTGCGCCACGTCCTGGTATTTCACCGCCGGCTTCAGCACCATTCCTTCGGAAAACTGGTCGACCATGCCGCGCTGGATCTCCTGCCATGGCGTCTGGTGCTTGGGGTAGCGATAGCCGCCATTGTCCCGCAGCTCGGCGCGACGGCGCGTAATCTCGTCGTCGGTGACGAGAATGTCGGCGGTGCCCTTGCGCAGGTCGATGCGGACGCGGTCGCCGGTCTTCAATAGCGCCAGCCCGCCGCCTATGGCGGCTTCGGGCGAGGCGTTGAGGATCGACGGCGAGCCCGAGGTGCCCGACTGGCGGCCGTCGCCGATGCAGGCCAGCGCATGGATGCCCTTCTTGATGAGATGGGCCGGCGGCTGCATGTTGACGACTTCGGCGCCGCCGGGATAACCGATCGGGCCGGCGCCGCGCATGAACAGGATGGTGTGCTCGTCGATGCCTTGCGCCGGATCGTCGATGCGGGCGTGGTAGTCCTCTGGCCCGTCGAAGACCATGGCATTGCCCTCGAAGGCCTCGGGGTCGTTCGGGTTCGACAGATAGCGCTCGCGGAATTCGGGCGAGATGCCGCTGGTCTTCATGATCGCCGAATCGAACAGATTACCCCTAAGATTGATGAAACCGGCATTGTCCTTCAGCGGCTCGGCGACGGTGCGGATAACATCGAGATTCTCGTTGACTGCCGCGCTGCAATTGGCGCCGATCGTCTTGCCGTTGACCGTCATGGCGTCGGGATGAGGCAACAGCCCGGCCTTCATCAGTTCGGCCACCACCGCCGGCACACCGCCGGCATGGTGATAATCCTCGCCGAGATACTCGCCCGACGGCTGCAGGTTGACAATGAGCGGTATCTTGAGGCCGACCGTCTGCCAATCGTCATTGTCGAGCGGCACGCCGAGATGGCGGGCGATGGCGTTGAGGTGGATCGGCGCGTTGGTCGAGCCGCCGATAGCCGAGTTGACGACGATGGCATTCTCGAAGGCCTGGCGGGTCATGACGTCGGAGGGTTTCAAATCCTCATGCACCATGTCGACAATGCGTTTCCCCGTCTCATAGGCGATCTGGCCGCGCTCGCGGTAGGGCGCCGGAATGGCGGCCGAGCCCGGCAGCTGCATGCCAAGCGCCTCGGCCAACGAATTCATGGTGGTTGCGGTGCCCATGGTGTTGCAATAGCCGGTTGACGGCGCCGAGGAGGCGACGATGTCCATGAACTCGTCATAGCCGATCTCGCCGGCCGACAGACGCTGGCGCGATTCCCAGACGATGGTGCCGGAGCCGGTGCGCTTGCCCTTGTGCCAGCCGTTGAGCATCGGGCCGACAGACAGCGCGATAGCCGGAATGTTGACGGTGGCAGCGGCCATCAGCAGGGCCGGCGTCGTCTTGTCGCAGCCGATGGTGAGCACGACGCCGTCGAGCGGATAGCCGTAGAGCACCTCGACCAGGCCGAGATAGGCGAGGTTGCGGTCGAGTGCGGCGGTCGGGCGTTTGCCCGTCTCCTGGATCGGGTGGCACGGGAACTCGAAAGGGATGCCGCCCATCGAGACGATGCCCTCGCGCACGCGCTTGGCCAGTTCGAGATGATGGCGGTTGCAGGGCGAAAGATCCGAGCCGGTCTGGGCGATGCCGATCAGCGGCTTGCCCGACATCAGTTCGGCACGCGTCAGCCCGTAATTCAGGTAGCGCTCGAGGTAAAGCGCCGTCATCCCCGGATTGTCGGGATTGTCGAACCACTCCTGCGAGCGAAATTTCTTTTTCTGCGTGGGGGCGCCGGCCATCATGGTCTCCGTATTTGTATGACAAATCGATATGACAACGCGCGAGAGCAGGCAAGAGGCACGCGCCATCCGATTCCGGACTTTGGTGCGATAGACATGCGTTTACCCCCACGCTAGACCGCATCGGGGCTTGTCAATTCGTATCCGGGAGATTTTGATGGCTTTGGTTATCGAAGGCGAGGAACGCATCGCCGCACCCCTGCAAAAGGTGTGGGAGGCGCTGAACGACCCGGACGTTCTGAGGCAGACCATTCCGGGCTGCCAGAGCCTTGAAAAGAAGTCGGACACCGAGATGGCGGCGACCGTGGTGGTCAAGATCGGCCCGATCAAGGCGACATTCAACGGCGAGGTGACGCTCAGGAATCTCAACCCGCCGCATTGCTACACCATCCAGGGCGAGGGCAAGGGCGGCATCGCCGGCTTCGCCAAGGGCGGCGCCGATGTGACGCTGACCGCCGATGGCCCGGAGGCGACGATCCTCAGATATGCGGCCAAGGCCGATGTCGGCGGCAAGATCGCCCAACTCGGCAGCCGGCTGATCGAATCGACATCGAAGAAACTGGCCGGACAGTTTTTTTCGAGTTTTGGCGAGAAAGTTGGCGGCTCCCCTCCCCCTTGAGAAGGGTGCCGCGCGAAGCGCGGCAAGAGGGGTCGCCTCAACCGCCTCGACCTACAACTGGCGTTGACCAAGAAAGGTGGAGTGCGTCGCCACCGACCCCACCCGACCCTGCGGGCCACCCTCCCCTCAAGGGGGAGGATCACTCAAACACGATGTTCGGCACGGCGGCTTCGGCCGCGCCGCGTTCTTCTTTGACCCGGCCCCAGACGTTCGCGGCGATGTCGCGGTAGATCTTGGCCTCGGCGCTGTCGGGCTTGGAGACCACCACCGGCCTGCCGGCATCCGAGCTTTCGCGGATGCCCATTTCGAGCGGCACTTCGCCGAGGAAGGAGACGCCGAGACGCTCGGCCTCGCGGCGCGCGCCGCCATGGCCGAAGATGTCGTAGCGCTTGCCGGTGTCGGGGGCGAGGAAATAGCTCATATTCTCGACGATGCCCAACACCGGCACGTCGACCTTCCTGAACATGTTGAGGCCTTTTCGCGCATCGATCAGGGCCAGATCCTGCGGCGTCGAGACGATGACGGCGCCGGCCAGCGGCACCTGCTGGGCCATGGTCAGCTGCGCGTCGCCGGTGCCGGGCGGCATGTCGACGACGAGCACGTCGAGCGGACCCCATTCGACCTCGCGCAACATTTGCGTCAATGCCGACATCACCATCGGCCCGCGCCAGATCATTGGCGTCTCCTCATCGACGAGGAAGCCCATCGACATCACCTTCAGGCCGTAGTTCTCCATCGGCCTCAGGACCTTGCCGTCGACGGTCTGCGGCCGGCCATGGATGTTGAGCAGCCGCGGCATCGACGGGCCGTAGATGTCGGCGTCGAGCACGCCGACCCTCAGGCCGTTGGCGGCGAGGCCAAGCGCGATGTTGACGGCAGTGGTCGACTTGCCGACGCCGCCCTTGCCGGAAGCGACAGCGATGATCGCCTCGATGCCGGGCACGCCGCGCTTGCCTTGACTGTGCGAGGCTGGAGCGTGCGGAGCCGGACGTGGCGCGGCAGCGGGTGCGGCCGGCGGTACGGGCCTGGGGGCAGGCCTTTGCGGCACCGGAGCTTCCATGCCGCCACCCTTCTTTTCCGCCGTCAGCGCGACCACGGCTCCGGCGACACCCGGGATCGCCTTGACGACACGCTCGGCGGCGGCACGCAGCGGCTCCATCTCCTGGGCCCGGGCAGCCGGCACCGTGATCGAAAAGAACACCTTGGCATCGGCAATGAAAATCTCGGAGACCATGCCGAGGTCGACGATGTTGCCGGTGAAGTCCGGTCCGTTGACCGTCTTCAGGCGCTCGATGACGATTTCCTTGGTGACGTTTTCCTGGACGGCGGGCATCAGCTTTTCCTCTGCTTTTGCGACTGAGATAGTGCAGTTCCCGAACAGAACCAAGCGGCGGAACGACACGCACGGGCGTGGCTGCAAAAACTTGCGTCCGTTTGTCGGTCTTGCAGAGGACGAAACGTCTTTAGGGAAGAAGCACGCCGATCGCACAGGCTGCGGTCGCCGGAAGACGGAACAGCCCTATCTTTGCAGGCTTCGGACGTGCTCGCCCGCAAGCAAAGGAGACCAATCATGCTCGCAAACAGCAACGCAACGGCCAATCTCGCGGTGAAGGACCTGGCCAAGGCCAAGGCCTTCTATGAAGACGTTCTGGGGCTGACGGAGGTTCACAACGAGGGTGGCGAACTGATCGTCTACAAATGCGGCGACACCAGCATCAATGTCTATCGCTCGCAATTCGCCGGAACCAACAAGGCGACGGCGGTGACCTGGATGGTCGGCGACGAGATCGACACCATCGTCAAGGCGCTGAAATCGAAAGGCGTTGTCTTCGAGCACTACGAGATGCCGGGCCTGAAGCTGGAAGGCGACATCCATGTTGGCTACGGCATGAAGGTCGCATGGTTCAAGGATCCTGACGGCAACATTCTGAACCTGGTCGACAGGTAGGCACGTACGGCCGCGAAGCTTCGGCCGCAATGAGGATCCGCCAGGCAAAAACAGTATGCATCTGGCGCAGCCTCACTTGGCCGGGTAGCGTCCGCTCATGATCGACAAGCTGGAATTCTTCATCGCGCTGGCCAGGGAGGAGCATTTCGGCCGGGCGGCGGAGGTGTGCGGCGTCACCCAGCCGACGCTTTCGGCCGGCATCAAGCAGCTGGAGGGCCAGCTCGGCGTGATGCTGGTTCTGCGCGGCTCGCGCTTCCAGGGGCTGACGCCGGAGGGAGAACAGGTGCTGGCGTGGGCGCGCCGCATCGTCGGCGATACCCGCACCATGCGCGAAGAGATGCGGGCGGCGCGTCACGGCCTTTCGGGGCGCATCCGCATCGCCGCCATCCCGACGGCGCTGGCCATGGTGGCGCGGCTGACGACACCCTTTCGGGCAAAACATCCCGGCGTCACCTTCTCGGTGCTGTCGCGCACCTCGATCGAGGTGCTGTCGCTGCTCGGCAATTTCGACATCGACGCCGGCATCACCTATCTCGACAACGAGCCGCTGGGGAGGGTGACCAGCGTGCCGCTCTATGACGAGCGCTATCAGCTGATCACCGCGATCGGAAACCCCTATTCCGACCGCGACAAAGTGACATGGGCGGAGCTCAGCCAGCTGCCGCTCTGCCTGTTGACGCCGGACATGCAGAACCGCCGCATCATCGACCAGCATTTGGCCGAAGCCGGCACGCAGGTGCGGCCGACACTCGAATCCAATTCGATGATCGTGCTGTTCTCGCATATCCGTACCGGAAAATGGTCGTCGATCATGCCGCTCAACCTCTCGGAAACATTCGGCTTTTCCGAGCCGATCCGGGCCATTCCGATCGTTGAGCCAGACGCCAGCCACACCGTCGGGCTGGTGGCGACGCTGCGCGAGCCGCATACCCCGCTGGTCTCGGCGCTGCTGGACGAGGCAATGGCGCTGGCAGACGATTTCCGCGCCCGCCACTGAGCTAGAGATTGCAGGCTGGACGGCAGCGATAGAAGATTTCTATCGAGCAACGGATCAGCTTTATTGATTTAGCGGGTTTCCTCCGATTTCCTAGGCACTTAGCGGATTACTACGACCAGGGAGGGCGCTGCATGATCATGCAGCCTGCAAGTACCGAGATCGCGTCGCGCACGGCGGCGATCGTCCAGGAGCTGAAGGGCCTCGAAGGCCCGCTGTTGCCGATCCTCCACGGCATCCAGGAAGAGTTCGGCCATGTGCCGCAGGACGCACTGCCGGTCATCGCCGAGGCGCTGAACATCTCCAAGGCGGAGGTGCACGGCGTCGTCACCTTCTACCACGATTACCGCAGCCAGCCGGCCGGCCGGCATGTGCTGAAGCTCTGCCAGGCCGAAGCCTGCCAGTCGATGGGCTCGGACGCGATTGCCGCCAAGCTCAAGCAATTGCTGGGCATCGGCTTCCACGAGACGGCCCGCGACGGTTCGGTGACGCTGGAGCCGGTCTATTGCCTCGGCCTTTGCGCCTGCGCGCCATCGGCGATGCTGGACGGCGAGGTGATCGGCCGGCTCGATGACGAAAAGCTCGACGAGATCGTTGCCGAGGTGCGCTCATGATCCCACGCATTTACATTCCCGGCGATTCCGGCGCGCTGGCGCTCGGTGCGGAAAAGGTCGCCAAGGCGATTGAGAAGGAATTGGCCGATCGCGGCATCGAGGCCAAGATCGTGCGCAACGGCTCGCGCGGCGCCTATTTCCTTGAGCCGATGGTCGAGGTGGCGACAGAAAATGGCCGTGTCGCCTATGGGCCGGTGAAGCCGTCCGAGGTCAAAAGCCTGTTCGACAGCGGCTTCCTCACCGGCGGTCATCACAAGCGCTGGCTGGGCGCGCCCGACAAGATCCCGTTCCTGGCCAGGCAGACGCGCCTGACCTTCGCGCGCTGCGGCGTCATCAATCCACTGTCGCTCGATCACTACAAGGCGCATGGCGGGCTGAAGGGGCTGCAGAACGCCGTGGCTATGGCGCCAGCCGAAATCGTCAAACAGGTCACCGAGTCGGGCCTGCGCGGTCGCGGCGGCGCCGGCTTCCCGACCGGCATCAAGTGGAAGACGGTGCTCGATACGACCGCCGACAAAAAGTACATCGTCTGCAATGCCGACGAGGGCGACAGCGCCACCTTCGCCGACCGCATGATCATGGAGGGCGATCCCTTCGTGCTGATCGAAGGCATGGCGATCGCCGGTGTCGCCACCGGCGCGACCAAGGGCTTTGTCTATATCCGCTCGGAGTATCCGCATGCGGTGGCGATGATGCAAAAGGCGGTCGAGGCTGCCCGCAAGGCCGGCCTGCTCGGCCTCAACGTGCTGGGCTCGCCCAACGCCTTTGACATCGAAATCCGCGTTGGCGCCGGCGCCTATGTCTGCGGCGAGGAAACCTCGTTGCTCAACAGCCTCGAAGGCAAGCGCGGCGTCGTTCGCGCCAAGCCGCCACTGCCGGCCATCCAAGGGCTGTTCGGCAAGCCGACGGTGATCAACAACGTCATCTCGCTGGCCTCGGTGCCTGTGATCATGGACAAGGGTGCTGCCTTCTACAAGGATTTCGGCATTGGCCGCTCGCGCGGCACCATTCCGATCCAGATCGCCGGCAATGTCAGATATGGCGGCCTGTTCGAGGCGGCGTTCGGCATGACGCTTGGCGAGATCGTCGACGACATCGGCGGCGGCACGGCGACTGGACGGCCGGTCAAGGCGGTGCAGGTCGGGGGTCCGTTGGGAGCTTATTTTCCCCGCGCCTTGTTCGACACGCCATTCGACTACGAGGCTTTCGCCGCCAAGGACGGGCTGATCGGCCATGCCGGCATCACCGTGTTCGACGACACCGCCGACATGCTGAAGCAGGCGCGCTTCGCCATGGAGTTCTGCGCCATCGAGAGCTGCGGCACGTGCACGCCCTGCCGCATCGGCTCGACACGCGGCGTCGAGACGATCGACAAGATCGCCAGGGGTATCGAGCCGGAAAAGCAGATCGAGCTGGTGACGGACCTCTGCAACACGATGAAGTTCGGTTCGCTCTGCGCGCTGGGTGGCTTCACGCCTTATCCGGTGATGAGCGCAATCAGCCACTTCCGCGAAGATTTCAAGCCGGCGCCAGTCGCCGAAGCAGCAGAATAGGAACCTCGCCATGGGTCTCATTCAGGAAATCGACTACGGCACGCCGGCCTCGACATCCGAGAAGCAGGTGACGCTGACGGTCGACGGCTTCACCGTCACCGTGCCGGAAGGCACCTCGATCATGCGCGCCTCGATGGAGGTCGGCATTGCCATCCCAAAACTTTGCGCCACCGACATGGTCGACGCCTTCGGCTCCTGCCGGCTCTGCCTGGTCGAGATCGACGGCCGCAACGGCACGCCCTCCTCCTGCACGACGCCGGTGGCGCCGGGCATGGTCGTGCACACCCAGACCGGTCGGCTGAAGGACATCCGCCGCGGCGTGATGGAGCTCTACATCTCCGACCATCCGCTCGACTGCCTGACCTGTGCGGCCAATGGCGACTGCGAATTGCAGACGCAGGCCGGCGTCGTCGGCCTGCGCGACGTGCGCTACGGCTATGAGGGCGACAACCACGTCTTCAAGAAGAATGATGGCGCCGAAAACTTCAAATGGATGGCGAAGGACGAGTCCAACCCATACTTCACCTATGATCCATCGAAATGCATCGTCTGCTCGCGCTGCGTGCGCGCCTGCGAGGAGGTGCAAGGCACATTCGCGCTGACCATCGAGGGCCGCGGCTTCGAAAGCCGTGTGTCGCCCGGCATGCACCAGCTTTTCATCGACAGCGAGTGCGTGTCCTGCGGCGCCTGCGTGCAGGCCTGCCCGACGGCGACGCTTTCCGAGAAATCGGTGATCAAGATCGGCCAGCCGGAGCATTCGGTCGTCACCACCTGCGCCTATTGCGGCGTCGGCTGCTCGTTCAAGGCCGAAATGCGCGGCGACGAACTGGTGCGCATGGTGCCCTACAAGGACGGCAAGGCGAACCGTGGCCATAGCTGCGTCAAGGGCCGTTTCGCCTACGGCTACTCGACCCACAAGGAGCGCATCCTCAATCCGATGATCCGCGAAAAGGTCACCGATCCATGGCGCGAGGTGTCGTGGGAAGAAGCGCTGACCCACACCGCCAATGAGTTCCGCCGCATCCAGTACCAGTATGGCCGCACCTCGATCGGCGGCATCACCTCGTCGCGCTGCACGAATGAGGAAACCTATCTGGTGCAGAAGCTGATCCGCCAGGGTTTCCGCAACAACAATGTCGATACCTGCGCCCGCGTCTGCCATTCGCCGACCGGCTATGGCCTTGGCCAGACTTTCGGCACTTCGGCAGGCACCCAGGATTTCGATTCGATCGAGCAGACCGATGTGGTGATGATCATCGGCGCCAATCCGACCGACGCACATCCGGTGTTTGCTTCGCGCATGAAGAAGCGGTTGCGCAAGGGCGCAAAGCTGATCGTGCTCGACCCGCGCCGCACCGACATCGTGCGCTCGGCTCATATCGAGGCGCAGCATCATCTGCCGCTGAAGCCGGGTACCAATGTCGCCGTGGTCACCGCGCTTGCCCATGTCATCGTCACCGAAGGCCTGTTCGACGAGGCCTTCATCCGCGAACGCTGCGACTGGGACGAGTTCCAGGATTGGGCGTCGTTCGTGGCGCTGCCGGAAAACAGCCCTGAGGTGGTCGGCCAGCTCGCCAATGTCGATCCTGAAGAGATCCGCAGCGCCGCACGGCTGTTTGCCACCGGCGGCAATGGCGCGATCTATTACGGCCTCGGCGTGACCGAGCACAGCCAGGGCTCGACCACCGTCATCGCCATCGCCAATCTCGCCATGGCGACCGGCAATATCGGCCGGCCGGGCGTCGGCGTGAACCCGCTGCGCGGCCAGAACAACGTCCAGGGCTCCTGCGACATGGGCTCGTTCCCGCATGAGCTGCCCGGCTATCGCCACGTCTCCGGCGACGCGGTGCGCGATATCTATGAAAGCCTGTGGGGGGTCAAACTCGACGACGAGCCCGGCCTGCGCATCCCCAACATGCTGGACGCCGCCGTCGACGGCTCGTTCAAGGGCCTCTATGTGCAGGGCGAGGACATTTTGCAGTCGGATCCCGACACCAAGCATGTCGCCGCAGGCCTTGCGGCGATGGAATGCGTGGTCGTGCACGATATCTTCCTCAACGAGACCGCCAACTACGCGCATGTCTTCCTGCCCGGCTCGACCTTCCTCGAGAAAGACGGCACCTTCACCAATGCCGAGCGCCGCATCAACCGCGTGCGCAAGGTGATGGCGCCGAAGAACGGGCTGGCCGACTGGGAAGTGACGCAGAAGCTCGCACAGGCGATGGGGCTTGCCTGGAATTACCAGCATCCGTCCGAAATCATGGATGAGATCGCCAGGACGACGCCGAGCTTCGCCAAGGTCTCCTACGACTATCTGGAAAAGATGGGCTCGGTGCAGTGGCCTTGCAACGAGCAGGCGCCGGAAGGCACGCCGATCATGCATATCAGCGGCTTCGTGCGTGGCAAGGGCAAGTTCATCCGCACCGAATATGTGGCGACCGACGAGAGGACGGGACCGCGCTTCCCGCTGCTGCTGACCACCGGCCGCATCCTGTCGCAGTACAATGTCGGCGCGCAGACCAGGCGTACCGACAATGTCATGTGGCACAGCGAGGACCGGCTCGAGATCCACCCGCATGACGCCGAAAACCGCGGCCTGCGCGACGGCGACTGGGTCCGCCTGACCAGCCGCTCCGGCGAGACGACGCTGCGCGCGCTGATCACCGACAAGGTGTCGCCTGGCGTGGTCTATACGACATTCCACCACCCCGACACGCAGGCCAACGTCATCACCACCGACTTCTCCGACTGGGCGACCAACTGTCCGGAATACAAGGTGACGGCGGTGCAGGTCGGCGCGTCCAACGGGCCGTCGGAATGGCAACTCGACTATGACGAGCAGGCCCGCAACAGCCGTCGCATCGCGACCTTGGAAGCAGCGGAGTAATCTTTGAGCGCGCGCCGCAAAGCGACCACACAAATCTCCCGCCTCGCCCACCGCGCCGGCGGCAGTGTGGCCGCCAACCGGATGGTGCCGGAAGAGACGCCGGTGGCGTTCTCCTTTGCCGGCACCACTCACGCGGTGATGATGGCAAGTCCGGCCGATTTCGAGGATTTCGCGCTCGGCTTCTCGCTGACCGAAGGCATTATCGCCGACGGCCGGGAAATCGAGGCGATCGAGGTTGAGGATCACGGCGCCGGCATCGACATCCAGATCAGGCTGAAGGACCAGGCCAATACGCGCTTCGAGGCGCGGCGCCGACGGCTGGCCGGCCCGGTCGGCTGCGGGCTGTGCGGCATCGAGTCGATCGAGGAGGCGATGCGCTCGGTCGAGGCGGTCGGTTCGTCAAGACTTACACTTGACACCGACGACATCGTCCGTTCGGTCAGGCGTTTGTCGAAAGCGCAGCCGCTGCATGCCGAGACCGGTGCGGTCCATGCCGCCGGTTTTTATATCCCAGGCAAGGGCCTCGTCATGGCGCGCGAGGATGTCGGCCGCCACAATGCGCTCGACAAGCTGGCCGGGGCGCTCGCCAAAGCCGGCATCGATGGCTCCTTGGGTGCCGTCGTGGTGACGTCGCGCGTTTCGGTCGAGATGGTGCAGAAGACGGCGGCGATCGGCGCTGCATTCATCATTGCCGTTTCGGCGCCGACGGCACTTGCCATCCGCACCGCCGGGGACGCCGGCATGACGCTGGTGGCTTTGGTGCGCGGCGATGATTTCGATATTTTCACCCACCCCGAGCGGGTGGCTTCCGGAGTTGCCAAGCATGTCGCATGACGAAGGCCACATCATGAGCACCAGCGAAAAGCTGGTCCGCATGGCCAACCAGATTGCCGCCTTTTTTCACTCCAAGCCGCGCGAGGAAGGCATTGCCGGCGTCGCCGAGCACATCAACAAGTTCTGGGAGCCGAGGATGCGGCGGCAATTGTTCGAAATGCTGGACAATGGTGGCGAAGGCTTCAACGAGCTCGTCGTGGCCGCCGCGCCCAGGATCAAGCGGCCGGCCGCGCCGGAAGCAGCGGGCTTCGGCGCCGATGCCGGGGGCGTCGTTTCAGGCGGCAAGGGCCCCGGGGCCGGAGAGTCGGATACCGGGATCGCCGCTTCGCAGAAGTAGGCCCGGTGCTGCCCCTCATCCGGCCCTTCGGGCCACCTTCTCCCCGTCAACGGGGAGAGGTAAAAAGGCGCTACCCATGTGCCACCATCACATGGCGGACGGCGGTATAATCCTCCAGCGCATAGAGCGACATGTCTTTGCCGTAGCCGGACTGCTTCAGCCCGCCATGCGGCATCTCGTTGGTCAGCATGAAGTGGGTGTTGATCCAGGTGCAGCCGTATTGCAGCCGGGCGGCCGTCGCCATCGCGCGCGAGACATCCTTGGTCCACACCGAGGACGCAAGGCCATAGTCGCTGTCATTGGCCCAGCTCACCGCCTCGTCGACCTCGGAAAAGCGGGTGACGGAGACAACCGGCCCGAACACTTCGCGGCGCACGATCTCGTCTTCCTGCAGCGCGCCGGCGACGACGGTTGGCTGATAGAAGAAGCCGGAGCCCTCGCCCGGCTTGCCGCCGGTGGTGATCTCGATGTGCTTCAGCTCCGAGGCGCGCTCGACGAAGCTCGAGACGCGGTCGCGCTGGCGGCGTGAGATCAACGGCCCGATCTCGTTTGCGGTGTCGTCGGGGCGGTTGTATTTGATGGTCGAGACGGCGGCGGAAAGGTCGGCGACGAGCTTGTCGTAGATCTTCTTGCCGGCATAGATGCGGCAGGCGGCGGTGCAGTCCTGGCCGGCATTGTAATAGCCGAAGGCGCGCAGGCCATTGACCACCGCGCCGAGATCGGCGTCGTCGAAGACGATGACCGGAGCCTTGCCGCCGAGTTCGAGATGCGTGCGCTTGACCGATTTGGCGGCGGCCTGCAGCACCTTCTTGCCGGTGGCGACATCGCCGGTGATCGAGATCATGTTGATTTTCGGGTGGTTGATCAGCGTGTTGCCGACGCTGTCGCCTCTGCCGAGCACGACGTTGACGACGCCCTCGGGCAGAATCTCGGCAAGGATTTTTGCCAGCTTCAGCGCCGTCAGCGGCGTCTGCTCGGACGGCTTGAAGACGACCGTGTTGCCGCCGGCAATCGCTGGCGCCAGCTTCCAGGCCATCATCATCAGTGGGTAGTTCCACGGCGCGATCGAGGCGACGACGCCGATGGCATCGCGGCGAACCATCGAAGTGTGGCCCGGAATGTATTCACCGGCGACCTGGCCCGGCATCGAGCGGACAGCGCCGGCAAAGAAGCGGTAGCAGTCGACGATCGCCGGGATTTCGTCGTTGAGCACGGCATTGATCGGCTTGCCGCAATTGAGCGCCTCGAGGGCGGCGAAATCTTGTGCCGCGGCCTCGATGCGATCGGCGATCTTCAGGAGATGACCGGAGCGCTGCGCCGGCGTGGTGCGCGACCAGGTGACGAAGGCCTTTTCGGCCGCCAGCACCGCCGCCTCGATCTGCGCCTGGCTGGCTTCAGGCAGGTTGAGGATAGTCGCCCCGGTCTTTGGATTGAGGATCGGCTCCTCGGTCTCGGTGCCCTTCTCGAATTTCGAGCCGATCAGCATCTTTGTGTCCATGGCAGTCTCTCCCTTATGGATTCTTGACGTCATTTGCCCGAACCGGCGATCTGGTCGCCGTCGCGGGTCAGGTAATAGGCGACGAGGATGGGCAGCAGCGTCACCAGCACGACGACCATGGCCACGACATTGGTGACCGGGCGCTGGCGCGGACGGATCAGTTCCTCCAGCATCCAGATCGGCAGCGTCTGCTGCTGGCCGGCGGTGAAGGTGGTGACGATGACCTCGTCAAACGACAGCGCAAAGGCAAGCATGCCGCCGGCAAGCAGCGCGGTGGCGATGTTGGGCAGCACGACATGCCGAAACGTCTGGAAGCCGTCAGCGCCGAGGTCCATCGACGCCTCGATCATCGAGCCGGAGGTGCGGCGAAAGCGGGCGACGGCGTTGTTGTAAACGACGACGACACAGAAGGTGGCGTGGCCGAGCACGATCGTCCAGAACGAGAACGGAATCTCGGCCAGCGAAAAGGCCGAACGCAGCGCGATGCCGGTGATGATGCCGGGCAGCGCGATCGGCAGGATGACCAGCAGCGAGATGGTTTCGCGGCCAAAGAACCGTGTTCGCGAAACGGCGGCCGCGCAGAGCGTGCCGAGGACCAGGGCGACGAGTGTCGAGATGGCGGCGACACGGACCGACAGCGACAGCGCTTCCCACACGTCCGGGCGGTTCCAGGTGACGGCGAACCATTGCATCGTCAGTCCCGGCGGCGGCCAGGCGAAGCTCTTTTCCTCGGTCGTGAAGGCATAGATGAAGATCAGGAAGATCGGCAGATGCAGGAACAGCAGACCGCAGGCGGCGGCGACCTTCAGGCCGAGAGGAGCGGATGGTGAGCCATCAGAGCGCATCGAAGGCCCCCATGCGCTTGGCGCCCCAGAGGTAGAGGCCCATGATGACGATCGGCACCACCGTGAAGGCGGCGGCGAGCGGAATGTTGCCGGCGGTGCCCTGCTGCGAATAGACGGCCTGGCCGATGAACAGCCGCGAGGTGCCGATGATCTGCGGGATGATGTAGTCGCCCAGCGTCAGCGAGAAGGTGAAGATCGAGCCGGCGACGATGCCCGGCAGCGCCAGCGGGAACATCACGTTGCGGAAGGTCTGGCCGGGCGAGGCGCCGAGATCGGACGAGGCCTCGACCAGATTGCCCGGCACGCGCTCGAGCGCCGCCTGCACCGGCAGGATCATGAACGGCAGCCAGACGTAGACGAAGACGATGAAGGTGCCGGTGGACGACACCGACAGCGAGTTGCCGCCGACGACCGGCAGCGACAGCCAGCCATCGAGCAGCCATAGCAGATGCAGCTTGGCGAGCAGCCAGGTGAGAATGCCTTCCTTGGCGAGAATGAGCTTCCAGGCGTAGATCTTGACCAGATAGCTCGACCACAGCGGCAGCATCACGCCGAGATAGAACAGCGCCTTCCAGCGGCCGCGCGCATAGCGGGCCGCGTAATAGGCGATGGGAAAGGCGATGATCGCCGAGGCGAACGTGACCAGGGCCGCCATCGTCACCGTGCGCAGGATGATGTCGAGATTGGCGGCCTGCAGCAGGTCGCCATAGGTCTTCAGCGTGAATTGCCGGTTGATGAGGCCGGAGAATTCGTCGATCGAGAAAAAACTCTGCAAGAGCAGCGCGAACAGCGAGCCGACATAGACGATGCCAAGCCACAGCACCGGCGGCAGCAGCATCAACAGCAGCAGCAGCTTCGGCTTGCGCCAGAACAGGTCGGACAGGGCGCCGCGCACGCCGCCGCTTCCCGGCAGGATGGCGGGAGCGGGAGTGGAGTTGAGCGCGGCGATTGTCATGACGCCGCCCTGTCTTGACGGAGGATATATGAGAGGCCGCGATCCTTCGCGCCCCCCTCTGTCCTGCCGGACATCTCCCCCACTTGGGGGGAGATCGGCAGCTTCGCCTGCAGCGCCTTTTCTGCAACGTTGAGGATTGGCGAAATTGGTCGCGACAGCCGATCTCCCCCC
The DNA here is from genome assembly GCF_000513915.1 of Mesorhizobium sp. WSM2561. Lineage (NCBI taxonomy): Bacteria > Pseudomonadati > Pseudomonadota > Alphaproteobacteria > Hyphomicrobiales > Phyllobacteriaceae > Mesorhizobium > Mesorhizobium sp. WSM2561. The sequence continues at coordinate 225,410 of NZ_AZUX01000002.1, read as the reverse complement.
TCGTGGGGGAGATGTCCGGCAGGACAGAGGGGGGCGCCGTAGAGCGCCTTGCCTCGGCTATTAGCGACAGTTGCCGACAGCGCCATCATCCCGGCTCGTCCATCAGGTGCAAATGCTCGCGGTTGAAGGTGAGCACGACCGCCTCGCCTTCCCTGGGCAATGTGGCCCCGGCCGGCACGATCGCATGCAGCCTCAACCCGTCGGCGTCGAGCGCCAGTCTGGTCGTGGCGCCGAGATAATTGGTCGAGACGAGACGGGCGGCAACGCCGTCGCCCTTGGCGGCACGGCCGATGCGAATGGATTCGGGGCGCAGGCTGCCCCAGCGATGCTGGCCGGAATAGCGCTGGACAAAATCCGGCGGCAGCACATTGGACGAGCCGACGAAATCGGCGACGAAGCGCGTCTTCGGCCGCTGGTAGATGTCCTCCGGCGTGCCGATCTGCATGACCTTGCCGTCGTTGAAGACGGCGACGCGGTCGGCCATCGACAGCGCCTCGCCCTGATCGTGGGTGACGAAGACGAAGGTGATGCCGAGCGCCTTCTGCAGCGACTTCAGTTCCTCCTGCATGTTTTCGCGCAGCTTGAGGTCGAGCGCACCAAGCGGCTCGTCGAGCAGAAGCACCTTCGGCTGGTTGACCAGGGCGCGGGCGAGCGCGACGCGCTGGCGCTGGCCGCCGGAAAGCTGGCTCGGGCGGCGGGCGCCGTAACCGGGAAGCCGGACCAGCGACAATGCTTCCTCGGCGGCCTTCTGCCGCTCCAGCTTGCCGACACCCTTGACCATCAGCCCGTAGGCGACGTTGTCGAGCACGTTCAGATGCGGGAACAGCGCGTAGTCCTGGAAGACGGTGTTGACGTTGCGGCGATAGGGCGGAACGCCTTCGGCGCGTTCGCCGAAAATGGAGATCGAGCCCGATGTCGGCTGCTCGAAGCCGGCGATCAGACGCAGGCAGGTCGTCTTGCCGGAACCCGAAGGTCCAAGCATGGCGAAGAACTCGCCCGGCACGATGTCGAGATCGACCATGTCGACGGCGCGCACATTGCCGAAATGGCGCGAGACTTTTTGGAAGGAAACGGCTGATGTCATGGGCTGTCCTGATCTGCCAGGCTCGTCAATTCAGGCGACAGCGCTGGCCCTCATCCGCCTGCCGGCACCTTCTCCCCGTAGGGACGGGGAGAAGGGGCCAGCCGCAACGCTCGCGATCCCCTCTCCCCGTTGTTCACGGGAAGGGGGTAAGGGGCAGCGCCAACTTGCGAGCAATGCGAAACGAACTCACCGTCCGCCGATGACGCCGATATAGTCCGACACCCAGCGATAGTAAGGCACGCACTGGTCCTGGGTGGCGCATTTCGACACCGGCGTCTTCCAGAACTTGATCTTTTCGAAATTGTCGTAGCCGTTGGTCTTGCAGCCTTCGTCGCCGAGCAATTCGTTGCCCTTGCAGGCAGCCGGCACCACCGGCAGCGAACCGAACCAGGCGGAGACATCGCCCTGCACTTTCGGCGACAGCGAGTGCTCCATCCACATATAGGCGCAGTTCGGGTGGGCTGCGTCGGCTGCCAGCATGGTCGTGTCGGCCCAGCCGGTGACGCCTTCCTGGGGGATGGTCGAAGCGACCGGCTTCTTGGCAGCAACCAGCGTGTTGACCTGATAGGGCCATGAACCGGAGGCAACGACGCCTTCGTTCTGGAAGTCGTCGACCTGGATGGCGGCGTCATGCCAGTAGCGTCCGACCAGCGTGCGCTGGACGCGCAGCAGATCGAGGGCGGCCTTGTACTGATCTTCGGTCAGCTCGTAGGGATCCTTGATGCCGAGCTCCGGCTTGTGGGACATCAGATAGCTGGCGGCATCGGCGATGTGGATCGGCCCGTCATAGGCCTGGACGCGGCCCTTGTTCGACTTGCCGTCGGGCAAGGTCATCTCCTCGAAGACGACGTTCCAGCTCTTCGGCGCTTCCTTGAACACCTCGGTGTTGTACATCAGCACGTTCGGCCCCCACTGGTAGGGGGCGCCGTAGTGGACGCCGCCGACCGTGAACCACGGCGCATCCTTCAGCCGGTCGTCGACCGTGTTCCAGCTCGGGATCAGATCGGTGTTGATCGGCTGGACCCGCTTGCCGGCGACAAGGCGCAACGACGCGTCGCCCGAGGCGGTGACGAGGTCGAAGCCGCCCTCGTTCATCAGCGCGACCATCTCGTCGGAGGTGTTGGCGGTCTTGATGTTGACCTTGCAGCCTGTGTTCTTCTCGAAAGACGTGACCCAATCATAGTTCTTGTCGGTTTCGCCGCGTTCGATGTAGCCGGGCCAGGCGACAATGTTGACTTGGCCTTCGCCCTTGCCGAGTTCCTTAACCTGGGCGATCGCCTGGCCGGAGAAGGCCAGCGCGACCGTCAATGCAGTGCATGACTTCAGGAATGAATTCATCGTCGATCTCCCATCTGAGGGGCCGCACTCTCGCGGCGGCTTTGCTCCCTGATCATGAAGGTGCTGTGAAATTTCCGGTTTCGCAAATTCATTTATCAGAAAGGCGATATCGGTTTTTCCGATAGATCAGCGGCCGTTCTTGTCCGGCCGCTGACGAACCATGCGCTGCGACTGGGCAAGCCCGATGAAGTCGCGCGCGGCCTGCGGCAGGCCGGAGCCGCGCCGCCAGACCGTGCCGACCTGGACAACCGGCAACGAGCCCGAAATATCGCGCGATTCGATGCGGTCGCCTTCCAGCGACCATGGCCGGTAGACGAGATCCGGCAGCAGCGCCACGCCGGCGCCGGTGGCGACGAGGCTGCGCACCGCTTCGACCGAGCGGGTGCGGAAGGCGACATGCGGCTTGGCGGCGATCGCCGCCAGCAATTTTCCGGTATTCTCTTCGATCTCGTCGACGGTCAGCATGATCAGCGGCTCCGACGCGATGTCGCTGATGCCGATGATGTCGGCGCTGGACAGCGGATGGCCAAGCGGCAGCCATAGCCGGTAGGGCGAGACTTCGAGAATTTCCGATTGCAGGGCGGTGCGGTCGCGCAGGTTCGAGGTGACCATGACGGCGATGTCGAGCTTGCCGCCGACCAGCAGATGTTCGAGGTAGTCGCCATTGTCCTCGATGGCCGAGATCTCGACGCCCGGATAGGCGCGGCGATAGCGGGCAAGAAGGTCGGACAGCACATAGCCGGCGACCAGCGAGGTGACGCCGAGTTGCAGCCGGCCGCCAGCCGCCGCTTGCTCGCCGGAGAAGGCGCGGCGCGCATCGGAAACATCGGCAAGGATCTTTGTCGCGTGGCGCAGGAACTGGTGGCCCTTGTGGGTGATGTTGAGGCCGCGCGGATGGCGCTCGAACAGTTCGACGCCGAGATCGCCTTCGAGCTCCTTGATCGCCTCGGTGACCGACGATTGCGAGATGGACAGGTTTTGGGCGGCGCCAGACACGGTGCCTTGCTCGGCGACGGCGATGAAGAACTGCAATTGGCGGATGGTGAAGGCCATGGCCGGACTAAACACCGGGACGGCAAGGAAGAAAAGCCGCCGATCCCAGGCTCACCGCATTACTGCTCTGGCCAGGTCAGGTCCCGCTTTCGCTGCCGGCAATGCTGAGCCGTGCGCCAGCCTGGGCAAGCGCTGCGGCGATGGCGTGCGGCGGCGGCCGATCGGTGACGAGTTCGGAAAAACCGTCGAGGCCGCAGACCTGGACCAGGCCCTGGCGGCCGAACTTGGTGTGGTCGGTGATGACGAGCGAGCGCTGGCCGCGCGACAGCACCATGCGGGCGAATTCCGCCTCGTCCAGATCATAGTCCATCACGCCGGTGACGGCATCGACCGCGCCGGTGGAGATCACAGCGTGGCTGACGGAAAAGCGGCTGACGAATGCAATGGCCGAGACGCCGAAGGCAGCGCCCGAATCGCTGCGCAGTTCGCCGCCGGCCATATAGACCTTGTTGCCGTTGACGGTGGCCAGCGTGCGGGCGATGTCGGAGGAGTTGGTGACCACCGTCAACCGCCGGTGACCGAGCAGTTCGCGGGCCAGGAAAGAGGTCGTGGTGCCGGTGTCGAGCATGATCGCTTCGCCGTCGCGGATGGTGGCGGCAACCATGCGGGCGATGGCGCGCTTGGCATCGGCATTCTCGCGCATACGCCGCTCGAACGGCGCCTCGCCGGCCATCGATGGCAGGCCGACGGCGCCATGCATCTTCAGGATCGAACCGTCACTGGTCAGCGGCTTGACGTCGCGGCGCACGGTCTCCAGCGAGACGCCCAGCCGGTCGGCCAGACTGGCGATGGTGACTGTGCCTTCCTCATGGAGGAGACGCAGGATTTCGCCATGCCGCTTCGAGGGCATCGGTCTCACCCAATCGGTTTGTTGCGCTACTGACCGCTTCTAAGGCAAATCGGCCACAGTTTACAAGAAATCCTTGTGATTTCGGGCAAAAAGCCACAAGTTGTCGTTGACAAGCCGGATCACATGGCGCGACACTGGCTTGTGACAGGCTTCGGAACTGCCACGGGAGAACGATGGCAGAGCCGCACCAAAATTCGCCTGCCCGAACGTCCGGGAAATCGTCTGACGTAAGGGAAAAGGACTTTTTTGAATCCGCGGGGGCGGATGCCGGAGTCAAAGAACCCGGCACTGGGGCTCGTCGGTGCGGTGCGGGATACCGATCCCGGGATCCCGCACCGACGAGGACTTCGCATTGCTCCCTCCTGCCGGCCGCCCTCTTTGCGTCGCCCGCGACGCCTTGAACCCCGCGCAACGAGGGATTCACCTGTGACCACCGAGGACCGCATCCGCGCCCTGCCCTGCTGGACCGGCAGCGTCGAGATCGCGCCGCTGCCGGGCGGCCTGAGCAACGCCAACTATCTGGTCAAGGACGCCGCCGGGCGGCATGTCGTGCGCTTTGGCCAGGACTTTCCGTTCCATCACGTCTTTCGCGAGCGCGAGGTGATGACCGCGCGCGCGGCGCATGCCGCCGGCTTCGCGCCTGCCGTCCGCCATTCCGAGCCCGGCATCCTGGTAACGGAATTTCTCGGCGCCAAGACTTTTGTCGCCGAGGACGTCCGCGCCAATATCGACCGCGTCGCCGCCCTGATGCGCGGCTTCCATCGCGAGATGCCCAATCATGTCTCCGGCGCCGGCTTCATGTTCTGGGTATTCCATGTCATCCGCGACTATGCGCGCACGCTGGAGGAAGCCGACAGCCGCATGCGAAGCGAGTTGCCGCGGCTGCTGGCGCTTGCAGACGAGCTCGAACGGGCGCAGAAATTGCTGCCGATCGTCTTCGGTCATAATGACCTTCTGCCGGCTAATATTCTCGATGACGGCCACAGGCTGTGGCTGATCGATTTCGAATATGCCGGCTTCAACACGGCGATGTTCGACCTCGCCGGCGTTGCCTCGAACGCCACCATGAACGACGAGGAGTCCTTCGCCTTCCTGACCGCCTATTTCATGAAGGAGCCGGACGAGGCGATCCGCCGCTCGCATGCGGCCATGCAATGCGCATCGCTGTTGCGCGAGGCGATGTGGAGCATGGTTTCCGAACTTTATCTCGACGCGCCCGGCATCGACTACGTCGCCTATACCGACGAAAACCTGACGCGGCTCGATGCCGCGCTGGAAAACTACAGAACAAAATACGGACAGATATCATGACCTTGCCCGCCTACGCCGAGATCGTCGTCATCGGCGGCGGCATAATCGGCTGTTCGACGGCTTATCATCTGGCGCGTGACCACAAGGCCGATGTCGTGCTCCTGGAACAGGGCAAACTGACTTCGGGCTCGACATGGCATGCGGCGGGGCTGGTCGGTCAATTGCGGTCTTCGGCCTCGATCACCCGCGTGCTCAAATATTCGGTCGATCTCTACAAGGGGCTGGAAGCCGAAACCGGGCTGGCCACCGGCTGGAAGATGACAGGGTGCCTCAGGCTCGCCACCAATGCCGACCGTTGGATCGAGTACAAGAGGTTGGCGACGACGGCGAAAAGCTTTGGCATGGATATGCAGTTGCTGTCACCGGCCGAGGTCAAGGCGATGTGGCCGCTGCTGGCAACCGGCGATCTCGTCGGCGCCAACTGGCTGCCGACCGACGGCCAGGCAAACCCTTCCGACATCACGCAGTCGCTGGCCAAAGGCGCGCGCATGCATGGCGCCAGGCTGTTCGAGGATGTCCGCGTCACCGGCTTGGACATGCAGGAGGACCGTATCACAACGGTAAAGACCAACAGGGGCGATATCGCCTGCGACAAGGTGGTGAACTGTGCCGGGCAATGGGCGCGGCAGGTGGGAGCGCTAGCCGGCATCAACGTGCCGCTGCAGCCGGTGAAGCACCAGTACATCGTCACCGAAAGAATAGACGGGTTGGCGACCGATGCGCCGACGATCCGCGACCCCGACCGCCGCATTTATTTCAAGGAGGAGGTCGGCGGGCTGGTGATGGGCGGCTATGAGCCGAACCCGCAAGCCTGGACGACCGATCTTCCCGGCGGCGATGTCCCTGACGACTGGCAGTTCCGGCTGTTCGACGACGATTACGATCATTTCGAGCAGCATATGAACCAGGCAATCACGCGGGTTCCGGCGCTCGAAACCGTCGGCGTCAAGCAGATGATCAACGGGCCGGAGAGCTTCACGCCGGACGGCAATTTCATTCTCGGCGTGGCACCCGAATGCGCCAACATGTTCGTCGGCGCCGGCTTCAACGCCTTCGGCATCGCGGCAGGCGGCGGCGCCGGCTGGGTGCTGGCGCAGTGGGTCGTCGACGGCGAGGCGCCACTCGACCTGTGGGTGGTCGATATCAGGCGCTTTTCCGACCTGCACCGCGACCGGCAATGGGTCCGCGACCGCACGCTGGAAGCCTATGGCAAGCACTATACGATCGGCTTCCCGCATGAAGAGTATGCCACGGGCCGGCCACGGATCGTGTCGCCACTCTATGAACGGCTGCAAAAGCACCGCGCCGTGTTCGGCTCCAAGCTCGGTTGGGAGCGGCCGAACTGGTTTGCGCCCGAAGGCGTCGAGCCGAACGACATCTATTCGATGGGCCGGCAGAACTGGTTTTCGCCGGTCGGCGACGAGCACCGGCACGTGCGCGAACACGTGGGCATCTTCGACCAATCGTCCTTCGCCAAATACGAAATGACCGGTGCGGATGCGCTGAAGGCGCTCGACTGGATCTGCGCCAACGACGTCGCCAAGCCGGTCGGCCGGCTGACCTACACGCAGCTTCTCAACACGCGCGGCGGCATCGAGGCCGACCTGACCGTGGCGCGGCTCGGCGAAGACCGATTCTACATCGTCACCGGCACCGGCTTTAGGACGCATGACTTCTCGTGGATCGGCGACCATGTCGGCAACGAGCTCGACGTGACGCTCACCGATGTCACCGAGGATTTCGGCACGCTGTCGCTGATGGGGCCGCGGGCCCGCGACGTGCTGGATGCGGTGACCGATGCGGACGTGTCGAACACCGCTTTCCCGTTCGGACACGTGCGGGAAATCTCCATCGCCGGCACCACAGTTAGGGCGCTGCGCGTCACCTATGTCGGCGAGCTCGGCTGGGAGCTGCATGTGCCGATCGCGGCGACGGGCGAAATCTTCGACGCTCTGATGGCGGCGGGCGAGGAGCACAGCATCCGCCCGGTCGGCTACAGGGCGCTGGAATCGCTGCGGCTGGAAAAAGGCTACCGCGCCTGGGGCTCCGACATCACGCCCAACGACACGCCGCAGGAGGCCGGCCTTGGCTGGGCGGTGAAGCTTCGCAAGAACACAGATTTTCTCGGGCGGCGGGCGCTGGAAGAGATCGGCGGCGCGGTTCTGAAAAAACGCTTTGCCGGCTTCACCGTCGACGATTGCGAGATCGTGCTGCTCGGGCGCGAAACGATCCTGCGCAACAGCGAGCCGGTCGGCTACCTGACCAGCGGCGGCTATGGCTACACGGTCGGAAAGAACATCGGCTACGGCTATGTGCGCAACGCCGACGGCGTCAGCGACGATTTCCTCACCTGCGGCGACTACGAGCTGGTGGTGGCTATGGAGCGGACGCCGGCAAAAATCCATCTCGAGCCGCTTTACGACCCGGCCGGAGAAAGGATCAGAGCCTAAAGCGCGTCGCGTCTGAACGGATTCATGCGAGGCGCTTTAAGTTCTTGTTTCTATGCATGTCGTTATCGCAAAACCGCTGCGCACTTTTGCGCGACATGCATAAGAGCCGGGATGGTCAGTTCACGCGCAGAACGAGACCGCGGCTGGGCACGGTGTCGGCCTCGCCCGGCATGGAGACATAGGGCGATGTCTCCTCGGCGCGCGTGACGACGCCCTTCGCCTCGAGGTCGGCTATCCCTGCGGAAAAGCCGGCGTCCCACAGGGTGTTCTTGACTGTCAGCACGATTATCCCGCCCGGCCGGCAGATGCGGATCAGTTCGTCCAGCCCCTCAGCGCCGACATGGCCCGAGGTGAAGACGCCGGCCGATATGATGCCGGCATAGGCATCATCCGCGAAGGGCAGCGGGCCGCCGAGCGCCAGGCAGTGAAGCGCCGAATAGACGCCCTTGCGCGCTGCCTGGGCCAGCATGCCTTCGGAAATGTCGAGCGCCTCGACCTGCGGATAGCCCGCGATCTTCAGCCACTCGCCGATGAGCCCGGTGCCGGCACCGGCATCGAGGAGCGGTGCCGCGCCGCGCGGAAGGTGGCGGGCAAGCAGGGCAAGGCAGATGGTCGGATGGCGATAACCGGCCGCCGACATGTCGGCGTCGTAGGTGTCGGACCAGCGGTCGTAGAGCGCCGCCACCTCCTCTGGCCGCTTCGCTGCATAGGCCGCGGCGAGCGCGCCTTTGTTTTTCCTGTCCGCCATTACAGTCTCGTCCGCAAATCAAAGCGCCGCAGCGTTCTTAGCGCGTCCTACAGGAACGCACGGCGCTGGAGTGAACCGCATGCAAGCGATGATAGCCAAACGGCGAAATTTGTGGAACCGTCGTCACCACAAATAGACGCGAAAAGAGGGCAGAAGCGATGGTGGACGAGGAAGCACGCGCGGCGCTTGCAGCCATTCCGGCGCTGGCCGGCTACGAGGGACCGCTGGAGCGGCTGGGTGGCCTCACCAACCTCGTCTTCAGGGCTGGAGATGCCTGCCTGCGGATTCCCGGCAAGGGCACGCAGGAGTATATCAACCGCGCCAACGAGGCGGTGGCGGCGCGGGAGGCAGCGATGGCCGGCGTCAGCCCCGAGCTGCTGCATGTCGACGGCGAGACAGGCGTGTTGGTGACGCGCTTCATCGCGGGCGCCGAGACGATGTCGCCGGATAAATTCAAGACCCGGCCGGGCAGTCCGGCGCGTGCCGGCAAAGCCTTCCGCAGATTGCATACATCCGGCGCGGTGTTTCCCTTCCGCTTCGAGCTGTTTGCGATGATCGACGACTACCTGAAGGTGCTGTCGACCAAGGACGTCGCCCTGCCTGCCGGTTACCACGACGTCGTTATCGAGGCGGAAACCGTGCGCTCGGCGCTTGCCGCGCATCCCCTGCCTCTCGTCGCCTGCCACTGCGATCCGCTGTGCGAAAATTTTCTCGATACGGGCGACAGGATGTGGATCGTCGACTGGGAATATTCCGGCATGAACGACCCGCTTTGGGATCTCGGCGACCTCAGCGTCGAAGGCCAGTTTGATACGGCGCAGGAGGACGAGATGATGGGCGCCTATTTCGGTGGCGAGCCGACGCCGGCGGAGCGCGGCCGCATCGTCATCTACAAGGCGATGTGCGATCTCTTGTGGACGCTGTGGGGACTGATCCAGCTTGCCAACAGCAATCCGGCCGACGATTTCCGCGCCTATGCCGACGGTCGCTTTTCACGCTGCAGGGCGCTGATGGAGACGGCCGACTTCTCAACGCATCTGGCGGCGGTGCGCGCCGGGTAAGTGCCAAAACTCTGAACCTTAAGGCACCAGAAATCTGGACCCTAGTTGACACCTTTCGGCACGTTTTCGGGCGGCACCGTGTCGACCACTTTCTGGCGATGGAAGATGAGCAGGCCGGCCAGCACGATGATGCCCGAGCCGATCAGGATGCGCGGGCCGGGCATGTCGCCGAAGAAGGCCAGCCCGAAGATGACGGCCCACAGCAGCAGGCTGTAATGCAGCGGCGCCAGCGTCGACGCCGGCGCCAGCTTCAGCGCCCTGGTGATCATCAGATGCGCGCCGCAGGAGACGATGCCAAGAAGCAGCATGGCGCCGAAATCGAGCGAGGACGGCGTCTGCCAGTTGCCGATGGTGAGAACCCCGCCGACCAGCAGCGTGCCGATGGTTTGCCAGGTAACGAGCGAGGTGTCGCTGGTGCCGCGCAACCGCCGGTTGAGGATGATGGCGAAGGCGAATGAAATGCTTCCGGCCAGCGCGAAGGTCGATGACAGCGAAAACGCGGCCGAGGACGGTTCGAGCATGATCAGCACACCGCAGAACCCGACCAGAATCGCCATCCAGCGGCGCCAGCCGACCTTTTCGCCAAGCAGCAGGTGGGACAGCGCCGCCACGTAGATCGGCCCCGCCATATAGAAGCTCATGACGTCGGCGAGCGGCAGATAGACGACGGCGGCGTAGAACAGCGCCGTGTCAAGCGTCGTCATGACGACGCGCAAGACCTGCAGTTCCAGGCGCTCCATGCGGAACAGCCTGGCCGCGCCTTGACGCGCGATCATCGGACCGAGCACGAAAAAGGCGCCGATGGAACGGATCAGCACGACCTGGCCGACGGAAAAGCTGGCGACCAGCCATTTACCCATCGCATCATTCAATGCAAACAGGAAATCGCCGGCCAGCATTAGCAGAATGCCAGCCAAAAGCACGTTCCTGATCGTCGAATTATGGGCTGTTGGCTCTGCCATGCCGATGTCGCTTCCTCCCGCATGAAAGCCCGGTGAGCAGCGTCGTAGACGCAAGCGGCCGCTTTGACGAGCGGAAATCGGGAAGCCGGCCAGACCAGGGACCGGAAATCGGCTGGGCCTGTACGGACGATCGCAACGGCCTACATTGGCCGTGGCCGAATGATAACCGGACGATAGATCACCGGCCGATCCCAGGGATCGAAGACCGACGCGCTTCTGAGCTCGGCGCGGCGCGCCAGATCGATGCGCTGCAGACATTCGGCGAAGGCATCATTCTTCCTGACGAAGCCGTAGGAACGGCATTTCGCCTCATCCGCCGCACGACGATCGTCGGCCGTCATGCAGCCTGCACAAGTGGCCGCCAACGCGACCACCATCGCCGTCTTGTGCCACATGGTTTCCTCCTCGGCATAAAACTGGAGGTTGATTGTAGACTTGCGGTCAGGACCTATCAATCTGATCGATGGAGTTTTGAGACGGGCGATGCCTGCGGTTCACTGTTGCCGGCCGTCCGGCGATCGAGAGCCGTGTTTCCTGCCTGGCCCGCTCGGCCACCACCCTGCCCCTGGCGATGACGCAGAGGCGCTCGGGGCGCAGGCGCAAGGCCTCGACCGGGTCGCCGGCATCAAGGACGACGAGGCTGGCGCGCTTGCCGACCGCCAGGCCGAGATGGTCGAGGCCCATGATGGCGGCGTTGACGTTGGTGACCATGTCGAAGCAGCGCGCCATGTCGGCCGGGCTCGACATCTGGGCGACGTGAAGGCCCATGAAGGCGACGTCGAGCATGTCGGCGGTGCCCAGCGAATACCAGGGGTCGAGCACGCAATCCTGGCCCCAGCCGACGCGGATGCCGTGGGCAAGCATTTCCTTGACCCGCGTCAGGCCGCGGCGTTTGGGGAATGTGTCGTGGCGGCCCTGCAGCATGATGTTGATCAGCGGATTGGGGATTGCCGAGACGCCTGCCTCGGCGATCAGCGGCAACAGCTTCGAGACATAGTAATTGTCCATCGAGTGCATCGACGTAAGATGCGAGCCGGCGACCCTGCCCTGCAGGCCGAGGCGTTGCGTCTCATAGGCCAGTTGTTCGATATGGCGCGACAGCGGATCATCGGTCTCGTCGCAATGCAGGTCGACCATGAGGCCGCGTTCTGCCGCGATTTCGCACAGTTCCGTCACCGAACGCGTGCCGTCGGCCATGGTGCGCTCGAAATGCGGAATACCGCCGACGATGTCGACACCCATGTTGAGCGCGCGGATGGTGTTATCACGCGCCGTCGGCGAGCGATAAAACCCATCCTGCGGGAAGGCGACCAGTTGCAGGTCGATATAGGGCGCGACGGTCTTCTTCACATCGAGCAGGGCTTCGACCGCCAGCAGCCTGGTATCGCAAACATCGACATGGCTGCGGATGGCGAGCAGGCCCATGGTGACAGCCCAGTCGCAATAGGCGAGCGCGCGGTCGCGCACCGCTTCGTGCGTCAACAGCGGCTTCAGTTCGCCCCACAGCGAGATGCCTTCGAGCAGCGTGCCCGACACGTTGATGCGCGGGATGCCTAGCGAGAGCGTGGCGTCCATGTGAAAATGCGGATCGACGAAGGGCGGCGAGATCAGATTGCCATGGGCGTCGATCGCCGTGCCCGCGCCAGCGTTCAGCTCCGGCTCGATGGCCGCGATCGTCTCGCCGATGATGCCAATATCGGCGATCCTGCCGTCGGGCAGCGTGCCGCCGCGGACGATAAGGTCGAAATCCATCTACCGTCATCCCTTTGAAGAAGCGAACCTATTCCGGCACATGCCTTACCGCACCCTTTGCAGCACTGGTCGCCAGCGAGGCGTAGGCGCGCAAGGCCATCGTCACCTTGCGCTTGCGCTTTTCCTCGGGCTTCCAGGCGGCGTCTCCCTTGGCCTCCATCGCGGCGCGGCGGGCGGCCAGTTCGGCATCGTCGACGGCAAGCCGGATGGTGCGGTTCGGGATATCGATCTCGATCGTGTCGCCCTCATGCACCAGCCCGATCAGCCCGCCTTCCGCCGCCTCGGGAGAGGCATGGCCGATCGACAGGCCGGAGGTGCCGCCGGAGAAGCGGCCATCGGTGACCAGCGCGCAGGCCTTGCCGAGGCCCTTCGACTTCAAATAGCTGGTCGGGTAGAGCATTTCCTGCATGCCGGGGCCGCCGCGCGGCCCTTCGTAGCGGATGACGACGACATCGCCGGCCTTGATCTCGTTGGACAGGATCGCCTTGACGCTGGCATCCTGGCTTTCGAACACCCGGGCCGGGCCGGTGAATTTCAGGATCGATTCATCGACGCCCGCGGTCTTCACGATGCAGCCGTCGAGCGCCAGGTTGCCTTTCAGCACGGCAAGGCCACCGTCCTTGGAAAAAGGATATTGGGCCGAGCGGATGACACCCTTCTCCCGGTCGAGATCGAGTTCGTCCCAGCGGCAATCCTGGCTGAAGGCGACCTGCGTCGGCACGCCGCCCGGGGCCGCCAGAAAGAAGTCGCGGACATTCTGGCTTGACGTGCGCGAGATATCCCAATGGTCGAGCGCTTCGCCGAGAGTTGCGGTGTGCACGGTCGGCAGGTCGCGGTTGATCAGTCCGGCGTTATCGAGCTGGCCAAGGATCGCCATGATGCCGCCGGCGCGGTGGACGTCTTCCATGTGCACATCCGCCTTGGCGGGGGCAACCTTGCATAGCACCGGCACCTTGCGTGACAGCGCGTCAATGTCGTCCTGACCGAAATCGATCTCGCCTTCATGCGCGGCAGCCAGGATGTGCAGCACGGTGTTGGTCGAGCCGCCCATGGCGATGTCGAGCGTCATGGCGTTCTCGAAGGCTCCCTTCGAGGCGATGCTGCGCGGCAGCGCGGTGTCGTCGTCCTGCTCGTAGTAGCGCTGCGCGAGATCGACGATCAGGTGGCCGGCCTCGACGAACAGCCGCCTGCGGTCGACGTGCGTCGCCAACGTGGAACCGTTGCCGGGCAGCGAAAGGCCGAGCGCCTCGGTCAGGCAATTCATCGAATTGGCGGTGAACATGCCCGAGCAGGAGCCGCAGGTCGGGCAGGCCGAGCGCTCGATGGTCTTGACGTCCTCGTCGGAGATCTTGTCGTCGGCAGCCGCGACCATGGCGTCGACCAGATCGAGCGCCTGCGTCTTGCCGGCAAGCACCACCTTGCCGGCCTCCATCGGGCCGCCGGAGACGAAGACGGTCGGGATGTTGAGACGCAGCGACGCCATCAGCATGCCCGGCGTGATCTTGTCGCAATTCGAGATGCAGACCATGGCGTCGGCGCAGTGGGCGTTGACCATATATTCGACCGAGTCGGCGATCAGCTCGCGCGAAGGCAGCGAATAGAGCATGCCGTCATGACCCATGGCGATGCCGTCGTCGACAGCGATGGTGTTGAACTCCTTGGCGACGCCGCCGGCCTTCTCGATCTCGCGGGCGACCAGTTGGCCGAGATCCTTGAGATGGACGTGGCCCGGAACGAACTGGGTGAAGGAATTGACGACAGCGATGATCGGCTTGCCGAAATCGGAATCCTTCATGCCGGTGGCGCGCCACAGGCCGCGGGCGCCGGCCATGTTACGGCCATGGGTGGTGGTGCGGGAACGGTAGGCGGGCATTAAACTGTCCTTGCTGTTTTCGTCGCGTCCGAACAGGGGCGGAAAACCGGAATTGAGCGGCGTTATATACGCCACCGTCTGGTCTGGCCACGTTTTTGCGATGCGCCGGGATCTTGAGCCAAAGACGGCAAGCCGGTCCAGGCAGTAAAAAGAGACAGAGGTGCTGTCGGATCGTGTTTTGTTTGAGCGTCCTTGGGCAGACGGCGGCGACCGCATCAATCGCCAGCCGGCCGTTGGACGCGTGAAAACAAGCCAAAACAGCCCGAGGAGCAAGAAAATGCAAAAGATCACCCCCTGCCTGTGGTTCGACGACCAGGCCGAGGAGGCCATGAACCATTACATCTCCATTTTCAAGAACTCGAAGGTGCTGAGCGTGATGCGCTGGCCCAAGGGCAGCGGCGATAATGAGGGCAAGGTGCTGGTGACCTATTTCGAGCTCGACGGCGTGCAGTTCCAGGCGCTCAACGGCGGGCCGCAATTCAAGTTCACCGAGGCAGTCTCGCTGTCCATCGACTGCAAGACGCAGGAGGAGGTCGACTATTTCTGGGAAAGGCTCATCGAGGGCGGTGGCGAGCCCAGCCAGTGCAGCTGGCTGAAGGACAAATTCGGCGTCTCCTGGCAGGTCGTGCCGGAGCAATTGCCTAGGCTGCTGCAGGACCCCGACACGGAAAAGGCCGGCCGCGTCATGCAGGCGATGATGCAGATGTCCAAGATCGACATCGCCAAGATCGAGGAGGCAGCCAGGGGGTGAGCGGAAGACGACCGATCTTCCCTTCTCCCCTTGTGGGACAAGGTGGATCGGCGCGCAGCGCCGAGACGGTTGAGGGGTGTTGGACAGAATGAGACGTCGGTGTTCCCTGGAACACCCCTCATCCGTCGCCTTCGGCGACACCTTCTCCCACAAGGGGAGAAGGTGAAGAGTGCTCAGGCTGCCTTGTCGCGGACCTGGTAATCCTTGACCGCCGCAAAACGGATCGCCTTCCAGCGCTCGGCCTCGTAGTTGAGCGAGAAGGCGTGCTGGGCGAGGAACACCGGATCGTTGTCGAGGTCGCGGGCGATGTCGCCGCGATGCGCCTCGATGAAGCGATGCACCTCGGCCTTGTCGTCGGCCGATATCCAGCGGCAGACGGAAAAGCGCGACATCTCGAAATCGACCGGCAGCGTGTATTCGATATTCAGCCGCTCCTTCAGCACGTCGAGCTGCAGCGCACCGACGACGCCGACGATTGCCGGCGAGCCGTCTTCTGGCGAGAACAGTTGCACGACGCCTTCCTCGGCCATCTGGTGCAGCGCCTCCTTCAGCTTCTTGGCCTTCATCGCGTCGCCGAGGCGGACGCGGCGCAGGATTTCCGGCGCGAAATTCGGCACGCCGCGGAACAGTATCTCCTCGCCCTCGGTCAGCGTGTCGCCGATGCGCAGCGTGCCGTGGTTGGGGATGCCGACGACGTCGCCGGCAAAGGCCTCGTCGGCGGTGACGCGGGTGCGGGCGAAGAAAAATTGCGGCGCCGACAGGCTCATCGGTTTTCCCGTGCGCACCAGCTTGGCTTTCATGCCGCGCTCAAGCTTGCCCGAGCAGACGCGGACGAAGGCGATGCGGTCGCGGTGGTTGGGATCCATGTTGGCCTGGATCTTGAAGACGAAGGAGGTCATCCTATCCTCGGTCGCCTCGACTTTGCGGGTGTCGGCTTCTTGCGCGCGCGGCGGCGGTCCGTAGGCGCCAAGCGCCTCGATCAGGTCGCGCACGCCGTAGTTGCGCAGCGCCGAACCGAAATAGACCGGCGTCAGATGGCCCTCGCGGAACGCACCGATGTCGAGCGGACGGCAGGCTTCGCGCGCCAGCTCCAGTTCCTCGATGAAAGCCTCGCGCTCGTTCTTCGGCAACAGGCCGGCGACGCGGTTGGAGTCGGGACCATTGACCGGCGTGCGTTCTTTCTCCGCGTCGCCCTTGCGCACGGCGTTCAGCGCCAGATGATAGGTGCCGGAAAAGGTCTTGCCGCGGCCGATCGGCCAGGTGATCGGTGCGGTGTCCAGCGCCAGCTTCTGCTCGATCTCGTCGAGAATCTCGAACGGATCGCGGCTTTCGCGATCCATCTTGTTGACGAAGGTGATGATCGGGATGTCGCGCAGCCGGCAGACCTCGAACAGTTTTAGCGTGCGCGGCTCGATACCCTTGGCGGCGTCGATGACCATGACCGCCGCATCGACTGCCGACAGCGTGCGATAGGTATCGTCGGCGAAATCCTCGTGACCGGGCGTGTCGAGCAGGTTGAAGACATTGTCCTCATACTCGAAGGTCATCACCGAGGTGACGACCGAAATGCCGCGCTCGCGCTCGATCTTCATCCAGTCCGACCGGGTCTGGATGCGATCCTTCTTGGCCTTGACCTCGCCGGCAAGCTGGATGGCGCCGCCGAACAAAAGCAGCTTTTCGGTCAGCGTCGTCTTGCCGGCGTCCGGATGCGCGATGATCGCGAAAGTGCGGCGGCGCGCCACCGCGTTCGTGATGTCTTCAGCCAATTTATGGAATCCCATGTGGTGCGCGGGCTTCTAGCAGCGCTTTTGCAGCCTGTCGAACAAATTTGGGCGATTGCCCGGCCTTGAGATAGGTCCGCCGCAATGGCATCAACAGAGGCGGTTCGATAAAGGTCCATCCATGAGCGCAGCCAAGCACGTCATCGTCGTCGGAGCCGGCATCATCGGCGCGTCCATCGGCTGGCATCTGGCGAAGGCTGGCGCGAACGTGACGATCATTGCCGACAGCGGCGCCGGCAGTGTCGCCACGCCGAATTCCTTTGCCTGGATCAATGCCAGTTGGGGCAATCCAGAGCCGTATTTCCGGCTGCGTACCCGTTCGATGGCCGAATGGACGCGGCTTGCCCATGACGTGCCCGGCATTCCGCTCGCCTGGTGCGGCGGCCTGTGCTGGGACCTGCCGCCGGCCGAACTTGAGGCCTATGCCGCCGAGCATTCCGCCTGGGGCTACGGGATCGAGCGCGTCGACCGCGTGAGAGCCGCACGTATAGAGCCCAATTTGACCGAGCTTCCCGACTTCGCCCTTCACGTTGCTGAGGAGGGCGTGGCCGAACCGGTCGCGGCCACGCAGACGCTGCTGGCCGACGCCGAGCGGCTTGGTGCGCGGGTGATTACCGGCACGACAGTCACCGCGCTGATACAGACCAATGGCAGGATTGGCGGCGTCGATACGTCAGGCGGACGGATTGTCGCCGACGAGGTGGTGATCGCGGCCGGCGCCGGCTCTGCGGCAATTGCGGCAACGGCCGGGCTAAAACTGCCGATCGAGACGCCGCCCGGCCTGATCGTCCATTCACGCCCGTACGAAAAGCTGCTCAACGGCCTGGTGATCGGCGACCGGCTGCACATGCGCCAGACTGCCGAGGGCCGCATCATCGCCGGCTCGGATTTCGGCGGCGCCGATCCGGGCATGGAAGCCGAAGCCACAGCCCGAGAGTTGTATGCGTCGATGAAAACCATGCTGCGCGGCGCCGACCGGCTGGAACTGGATTTTCACACCGTCGGCTATCGGCCGACGCCGATCGACGGCTTTCCGATCATCGGACGGGCTCAAGACGTGAGCGGCCTCTATGTCGCGGTCATGCATTCCGGCATCACGCTGGCGCCTGCCGTCGGCCTGTTCGCCGGCCGGGAAATACTGGACGACGCGCGCGATCCGCTACTTGAGCCCTACAGGCTGACTCGGTTTGCTCAATAGCCGGGCGGACGGCGAAAACCGCCGCTCAGCGGCGCTATCGCCCTGGCGATGCCAAGCAGCCGCGATTCTGACCAGCGACGGCCGACCAGCTGCAGGCCGATGGGCAGGCCGTCGCGGTCCTGCCCGCAGGGCATCGACAGTGCCGGGTGGCCGCTGTAGTTGAACACCGCGCCATAGGCTGGCAGCAGCCAGTAGCTCTGCTCCCTGTCATCGACCTTGATTGGTGTTCCCGGCTCGCAATGCGGAAAGGCCGTGGTCATGGCGACGGGGCAAAGCAAGACATCGCAACCTTCGAAAAACCGGTCCCAGGCAAGGATTGACTGGTCGCGGCGGGCGAGCGCTTCGAACCAGCGCGAGACCGGTGTCGGTTCTTCTGGCGGCTCCGGCTGCGCAGCCTCCAGCATCATGCCGATCAGCGCGCCGCCTTGCGTCAGATCGTCATGCAGGTCGAGCGTCGGCAGTCTTGCTTCCTCGACGGCTGCCCCCGCAGACTTGAGTTGCTCGGCCAGACTTTCGACCGCGGCCCTGATCTCGCCGGCCACTGGAAAACCCGGAAAGGCCGGCGCGAAAGCGATGCGCAGGGACTTGAGATTGACCTCAGGCATGTCCTCGACCAGCACCGGGGCAAGGTCGGTGTCGCTGCCATCCGGTCCTGCAATGAGCCTCAGGATCAGCGCCAGATCTTCGACGTAGCGGGCCAGCGGACCGATGCAGGACATCAGCCGTACGCCGCGCGGTACGCCACCGGGATCGGGAAAAGCGCCGGCCAGGGAGACGCGATGCTCGGTCGGCTTGAGGCCGTAGACGCCGCAGAAGGCTGCCGGCAGGCGGATCGAATCCTGCATGTCGGTGCCGAGTTCGAATGGCGTCATGCCCGCGCAAAGTGCTGCCGCCGCTCCCCCGCTGGAACCGCCGGCGGTGCGCGATAGATCCCACGGATTACTGGTGCGGCCGAACAGCGGGTTGTTCGACTGCCAGTCGCCCAGCATCGTTGCGACATTTGTCTTGCCGACGAGCACGCTGCCGGCCGCCTTCAACCTGAGGACGACCGGGCTGTCTTTTCTCGCCACATTGTCGGCAAAAGGCGGGAAGCCGACCGTCGTCTTCATCCCCAGTGTTTCGTGAGTGTCCTTCAGCGTGAACGGCACGCCGTGCAGCGGCCCGAGAGCGTCGCCGCGCGCCTGCGCTTCGTCGGCCTTCTTCGCGCGAGCGCGAGCCCCTTCCCTGTCGAGCGTGACGACCGCGTTGACCGCCTCATTGTGCCTGTCGATCTCAGCCAAATGCGCGTCCAGCGCTTCCACAGCGGAAATCTTGCGGTCGCGAATCGCGGCGGCGAGTTCGATAGTCGAGGAAAAGACGAGGTCCATGACCAATGCTCCGGCTTGCTAGCGGCGCCAGCCTCACCAAATGGCGGGCTACGGCGCGTCTTCAAGCCGAGTTCAGCATTCGAGGACAGGTGGTGCTTGATCGGAATTGCGCTGCGAGGGTCTGCTGAGGGGGCGCTGTCCGGCGATGTTGCCGCGATAGCGAGGGATCTACACGGCCAGGGCCAGTCTTACCGGTTCCGGCGCAAATGGACGAATGGTCATGCCGTCTCTGGTAATGGTGACGAAGCTAGAGGGCGGGATCGGCTGCCAGTCGCCGCCATCACGGTCGAAAGGCTCCGACATAAGGCATCGCCCGCCGCCATTGCGGAAGACGGAGGTGTAGAGCGTCGGCGCGTGGGCATCGGTCGCATAGCGCACCGCATGGAGCGATTCGCCGTCCGACAAGGCGGCGGTAAGTCTCAGCGCCGGTTCGAAGCCGGCGCGGCGCGAGGCGTCGATCACCCGCGCCGTAGCGCGCGACACCGCGCCTTGCGGATCGCCCGCCAGACCCTCGTCGATCATCAGGAGAAAGAAAAGTTCGGAATCGGTGGTGCCCTCGCGCCGATCGAAGACATCGTCGGAGAGCGCGTTTTCCAGCGCGCGGCGGATTCTTTCGAAGCCGCCGATCTGGCCGTTGTGCATGAACGACCAGCGGCCGGCAGTGAAGGGATGACAGTTCATGCGGCTGGTGGCGCCGCCGGTCGAGGCGCGCACATGGGCAAGGAACAGGCTGGACCTGATCTGCCGGCACAGGCTCTTCAGATTGGGATCGGACCAGGCCGGCAGGATGTCGCGATAGAGACCCGGCTCGGGCCGGTCGCCGTACCAGGCGAGACCAAAGCCATCGCCATTGGTCGGCGACTTGGCTTCCTGGGCGCAATGACTCTGGGCGATCAGCGAATGGCAGGGCGCCGTGACGATGTCTTCCAGGAAAACCGCTTCGCCGAGGTAGGCCGCCCACCGGCACATTCGCTTAGTCCCCCTCAGGCGCGATCCATGAGAGCCGCAGGCTCCTTGATCGCGTGTGTGCCTCTGTTGTGCGTGCGCTCATAGAGCTCGCGAACGATTCGGCTGGCCGTAGTCTCGAACAGAAACGGCAAGAAAGCGTGAATGAGCGCGGCGAACGCTGCCATGAACAGACGCGAGCAGAACCACGCCGCGAAGGCCATATGGCTGAAATAGGTCTCGCCCACCTTGGCCGGGTGATAGGTAAAGAGCCTTGCAAGCCGTGTCGTCATGGTGATCCCTCCTGGCTGGGTAAGCCCCGATGCTGAATATTCTGGCACGAGCTTTCGGTTCATCGGTCCCAAATCATCCTTGTGTTTGGCCAAGTATTGGGACAAATATCCCACATGTCTCTGGAAATCGATGAAATCGACCGAAGATTGCTGGCCGAGCTGCAACGCGACGGTACATTGTCGGTCGACCAATTGTCGGAAAGGGTGTCGCTGTCGCGCAACGCCTGCTGGCGCCGGGTCAAGCGGCTGGAAGAAGACGGCGTCATCACCGGCCGGGTGGCGCTGGTCGATGCCGACAAGCTTGGCCTTGGCCTTTCGGTGTTCATCCTGGTCCGGACCTCCAACCACAATCCGGACTGGCTGCAAAAATTCCGGGCGGCAGTGAGCGGTTTTCCCGAGATCACCGGCGTCTACCGCATGTCCGGCGACCTCGACTATGTCTTGCGCGCCCGCGTCGCCGACGTGAAGGCGTATGACCGGCTCTATCAACGGCTGATCGCCAAGGTGGCGCTGTCGGATGTTTCGGCGTCCTTCGTCATGGAGGAGATCAAGGAGACGACGATCGTTCCCGTAGAACTGCGCTGAAACGGAACTGCGCTGAAAGAAAGCCGTTGATAGTATCACCGCCGAGTTGACTGAATCGGCGTTGATAGCGATAGGATCAGCCTCATGCGCGCAGCACTCTACACTTCCTCCGTCATCGGTCCGGCCGTCGGCTTCGTCAGGCTGCCGCATGGTGAAGGCCTGCCGCTTCCCGCCTATGAAAGCGCGGGCGCCGCCGGCATGGATCTGCGCGCCGCGGTGCCGGACGACCGGCCGCTGCTGATCCTGCCGGGAAAACGTGCGCTGGTGCCGACCGGGCTGATCCTGGAGATCCCGGAGGGCGTGGAAGGCCAGGTCCGGCCGCGCTCGGGCCTCGCCTTCAAGCATGGCCTCACCTGCCTCAACACGCCGGGTACCATCGACAGCGACTATCGCGGCGAGGTCAAGGTGCTGCTGATCAATCTTGGCGACGAGGATTTCGCGGTGACGCGCGGCATGCGGATCGCCCAGATCGTCTTCGCCCCGGTGACGCAGGCGACGGTCGATGAGCGCAGCTTGGCCGGCGGAACGACGCGCGGCTCCGGCGGTTTCGGATCGACCGGCACGGCCTGATGTTCCTACCCAAACTGGTCATCTTCGATTGCGACGGGGTTCTGGTCGACACCGAGAACCTGGCCAATCGACGCCTCGCCGAATGGCTCAGCGCCGCCGGCTACCCGGCAAGCTTCGAATATTGCCGCAAGAACTTCTCCGGCCGCGCCATGGTCTCGGTGCAGAAGGAAGTCGAGGCGACCGGCGCCAGCCTCGGCGCCGATTTCGTCGACCGTTGGAACGCCGGTCTGCCGGACCTGTTCGCGCATGGCGTCGAAGCCGTCCCCTATGTCAGGCAGTTCATCGAAGCCGTGCACGCTGCCGGCATCGCAACTTGCGTCGCTTCGTCGGCGCGGGTGAGTAAAATGCACATCACGCTCGGCCAGACCGGGCTGCTGCCGCTGTTCGAGCATGCACTGTTCAGCTCGACCATGGTTTCGCGCGGCAAGCCGTTTCCCGACCTGTTCCTGCATGCCGCAAGCACGATGGGCTTCGCGCCCGCCGACTGCATTGTCATCGAGGACAGCGTCGCCGGGACGTTAGCCGGCATTGCCGCCGGCATGCGCGTATTTTCCTACTACGGCGACCCGCATTCCGACCGCGACGGCCTGACCGAGGCCGGCGGCATCCTGTTCGACGACATGCGCGAGCTGGCCGGGCTGGTGCCGATCCCCTGATCTGGTCTTCAGGTTTTTATCCGGCTGGACGCGCCAGGCGCCCATGCTAGCTTGCCAATGCTCGACAGTGGGAGGCGCCCAGCCTATGAACTCGATCCTGTTTCGCTTCACCCTCGCCTGCTTGCTGCTGCCGTGTCTGTGGGCCGCGGCCGGCGCGCAGGGCGTCAGCTTCCCGGACCTTCGCAGCACCGTCCCCGGCCACGAGAACACGACCTATCTCGACCTCGCCAGGATGGTCATTCCCGATCTGGCGGCGGACAAGGACGGCTTCTACCGTGGTTCCATGCCGATCGAGATGCGCCATATCGAAGGTGGAGATAGCGGTGGCTCGCCGCAGGAAACATCGGGCTTTTCCGATGCTGGCGTGCTCCAGATCAGGGCCGGCGGCAAGGAACGGCTGGCCATGCTGTTCGACCTCGGCAGTTCCTCCGACAGCGCAGAGGGCTTTGCGATGCTGGCGCTCTACGATCTTGCCGGCAAGCCGAGACTGCTCGACGCTGTCAATGTCGCCGTCGACCGGAGCACCTATTTCCGCGATCCGGGCAAGCTTCCGATCGGGCCAGGCGATGACGTCATCATCACCCTGAGCACGCATTTCAATTCGAGCCAGGGCTATGTGAGCACGCCGCTGATCCTGGTCCGCGACGACAGGTTCGAGCTGATCGACATGATCTCTACGTTCGACGAGTCCCTGTGCGCCTACAGGCGCACGCAGGAGTTGGCGTTTCAGACCGTTGCGGAAGGCCAGCCCTATGCGGCCATCAAGGCGACGGTGACCGATGCCACCATGCCGAATGGCGAAAGCTGCGACGATGCGGCGCCCGAGGCTTCCTCGCGCGACATCTCCGTCACCTACCATTGGGACGGGACCGCGTACGTCAAGGGGTCCGACGCACTGGACAAATTGGCAGGAGAGAACGCCAATCGCTTCTGACCCAATCGCATTCGTTTGCCCGGCGGGCAGTGGCGGGATAAAATGCGCTTCGCACTCTGGGGAGCATCCATGGACAAGGGCAAAATCTTTCGCGACCTGCACAGTTCGATCTTCGTCATGCCCAACCCCTGGGACGTCGGCACGACGAAACTGCTGGCCTCCTTCGGTTTCAAGGCGTTGGCGACGACCAGCGCCGGCTTTGCCTTTTCCCGCGGCCTGCCCGATGGCGCGGTGACCTTCGAGGCGATGATCCACCACTGCCGCGACGTTACCGCGGCGACCGGCCTGCCGGTCTCGGCCGACCTCGAGAAGGGCAAGGGCGACAGCGCGACAAGTGCCGCGGAAACTGTCTTCGCAGCCGAAGCGGCAGGCCTCGCCGGCTGCTCGATCGAGGACCACACCGGCGAGCCCGACAAGCCGATTTATGAATTTTCGCATGCCGTCGAGCGCGTCGCCGCTGCAGCGGAGGCGGCACGGGCGCTGAAGCACGACTTCGTCTTCACCGCGCGGGCCGAGAATTTTCTGTGGGGCAGGCCAGACATCGACGACACGATCAAGCGGCTGCAGGCCTTCGAGAAGGCCGGCGCCGACGTGCTCTACGCGCCAGGCCTCGGCGATGTCGAGACGGTGCAAACCGTCTGCTCGGCGCTGACCAAGCCGGTCAACGTCATGGTGAGGCCCGGCTTCACCATCGCCGATCTTGCCCAGGCAGGGGTCAAGCGCATTTCGCTCGGGCCCTGGCTGACCAATTACGCCTTCGGCATGCTGGAAACGGCGGCGCGCGAGATCCAGCAGGACGGCACCTTCGGCTTCACCCGCACCGCCATGCCGTTCGGCAAGCTGCAGGCGTTGTTTGCCGAACCCAACGCATGAAGCTCAGCGTCGTCGACATGCACACCGGCGGCGAGCCGCTGCGGATCGTCACCGGTGGTTATCCCAGGATTCCTGCAGGCACGATCCTGGAAAAACGCGCCTATCTGCGCGATCACCTAGATCATCTCAGGAAGATCCTGATGTTCGAGCCGCGCGGCCATTACGACATGTATGGCGCGCTGCTGGTGGAACCCGACCTGCCCGGCGCCGACCTCGCCGTGCTGTTCATGCACAATGAGGGCTATTCGACGATGTGCGGCCACGCCATCGTCGCGCTCGGCCGCTACGCCGTCGACGAGGGGCTGGTGGCGCGGCAGGAGCCGCTGACGACAGTCAACATCGAGGCGCCGTGCGGGCTGGTCGTCGTCTCGGTCGAGGTGCAGGACGGCAAGGCCGGTGCTGTGTCATTCGAAAGCGTGCCGGCCTTTCTGTTCGCCCGAGACCAGCAGATCGAATTGCCGGGTTACGGGGCGATCGGATTCGACATCGCCTATGGTGGCGCCTTCTATGCGCTCGCCGATTGCCGGCAGTTCGGGCTGGAGTTCGGCAAGAACCGCGTGCGCGATTTCGTCGATGCGGCGACGGCACTGACGGAGAAGCTGAAGAAGGGAGTCCCGCTGTCGCATCCCGACCATGCCGAGCTTGCCTTTCTCTACGGCACCATCCTGACCGACGGACAGGACGCATATTCCGATAGCCCGACCAAAAACATATGCGTCTTCGCCGAGGCCCAGGTCGACCGCTCGCCGACCGGATCGGGTGTCACCGCGCGGCTGGCGGCGATGCATGCCAGGGGCGAAATCGCCGGCCAGACGCGGCTGTTCGAGAGTATCGCCGGCTCGCGCTTTTCCGGCAGCGTGGCGAGGACCGCGAAAGCCGGGCCGCATGATGCCATCATCGCCCGCGTCGGCGGCCGCGCCTTCTACAGCGGCCGGGCCGAATTCATCGTCGAATCCGAGGACGAGTTGGGACGTGGTTTTCTTTTACACTAGCGCCGGCCCCGAGAAACCGAACCGAGCGTACCGTTGGGTACGCCCGGAAGCGCAGGACATCGGCATTCGCAAGCCGGCATCACCTGAGCATCAGCACTCCTACACTGCTTCCCGCGCCGAGATAGCCTTGTGCAGGTGCACCATCATGGCGGCGGCGAACAGCGGCGTCAAAAGGTTGAGCAGCGGCACGGCGAGGAAGGCAGCGACAACCAGCCCGGCGAGGAATACCGTGACGGCATGTTTTTTGCGTAACGCCCGTGCTTCGGCCTCTGGGCGAAAGCGCATAGCGGCGAATTCGAAGAATTCGCGTCCAAGCAGATAGCCGTTGACGATAAAGAAGGCAGCGATGTTGATGCCCGGCACCAGCAGAAGCAGCAAGGCCACGATGTTGCCGAGGATGACGACGCCGAAGAATCTTATCGCCAGCACCAGCGAGCGCAGCGCCGGCATGGCGCGGCCGGGCGGGTCATTGGGATAGTCGGTGCGCTCGACCAGTTCGGCGGCGTCGTCGAGGAACAGGCCGGCGATGATCGCCGTCACCGGCGCGATCAGCAGCGCCAGACCCAGCGCCAGTCCGATCCCGGCGACGATGACGCCCAGCCATCCGGCCCAGGACGGCAGGCCGGGCAGCCATGCGTCGATCCATGGCCAGGCCAGCCATTCGAACAGGCCCTCGATGGCGAACCAAAGCGCGGCGAGCGCCAGCAAGGTCAGGCCCAGCGTTTTTACGAACACCGAGCGGAATTCGGGCGAGAACAGCTGGCTGGCGGCGGCGCGGGCGGCGCTGGAGATCACGGCGTTTCCAATTCCATGTTGAACATCTGCGAAATAAGCGGAGACACGAGAAGTCACAAGCGCAACCAAGGGCGCAACCACGTGCGGCGTCACGCCAAATAAAAATCACGGCCTAGGCAAAGCCGCATCAAATCGCTAGACCCGCCCGCGGCCGGCATGCCAGAAAGCCGGTGGTTTTTCGCGGAGACATCATTGATGCCGAACTATGACGTGCTTTGTATCGGTAATGCCATTGTCGACATCATCGCCCAGTGCGACGAGGCATTCCTGGAAACCAACGGCATCATCAAGGGCGCGATGAATTTGATCGATACGAGGCGCGCCGAGCTGCTCTACAGCCGCATGGGCCCGGCCATCGAAGCCTCCGGCGGCAGCGCCGGCAACACGGCGGCGGGCGTCGCCAGCTTCGGCGGTCGCGCCGCCTTCTTCGGCAAGGTCTCGAACGACACGCTCGGCGAAATCTACGCCCATGACATGCACGCGCAGGGCGTGGCCTTCGACACCAGGCCGCTCAATGGCGAACCGCCGACGGCGCGCTCGATGATCTTCGTCACGCCGGACGGCGAGCGCTCGATGAACACCTATCTCGGCGCTTGCGTCGAGCTCGGTCCGGAGGATGTCGAGGCGGACAAGGCGTCGGGCGCCGCCGTCACCTATTTCGAGGGCTATCTGTGGGACCCGCCGCGCGCCAAGGAAGCGTTCCGGCAGACGGCGAAGCTCGCCCACGCAGCCGGGCGCGAAGTGTCGATGACATTGTCGGATTCGTTCTGCGTCGACCGCTACCGCGAGGAATTTCTGGAGCTGATGCGCTCGGGTACTGTCGATATCGTCTTTGCCAATAGGCACGAGATCAAGTCGCTGTACCAGACCGCCTCCTTCGACGAGGCGCTGGCCCAGATCCGCAAGGATTGCAAGATCGCCGCCGTCACCCGCTCCGAAAAGGGCTCGGTCATCGTGCGCGGCGACGAGACCGTCACCATCAATGCGACGGAAATCCGCGAACTGGTCGACACCACCGGCGCCGGCGACCTCTATGCCGCCGGCTTCCTCTACGGCTACACACAAGGCCGCAGCCTGAAGCATTGCGGCGATCTCGGCTCGCTGGCGGCCGGGCTGGTGATCCAGCAGATCGGGCCAAGGCCGCGGCAGAATTTACGTCACGAGGCTGAGCAGGCAGGCCTGATTTAGGAAGAGGCGCTCGCTCCTCAGGCCCCCGCCGTATAAGCGGCAATCGCCGCCATGTTGACGATGTCGCTGTCCTTGGCGTTGAGCGAGACGATCTGAACCGGCTTGTCCAGGCCGACCAGCAGCGGGCCGATGACGGTCGAGCCGCCGAGCTCCTGCAGCATCTTGGTCGAGATCGAGGCCGAGTGGAATGCCGGCATGATCAGCACATTGGCCGGTCCGGTCAGCCGGATGAACGGGTATTGCGCCATGGCGCGTGCGCTGAGCGCCACGTCGGCTGCCATCTCGCCGTCATATTCGAAATCGACGCGCCGCTTGTCGAGGATGCGCACCGCTTCCTGGATGCGTTCGGAGCGCTCGCCCTGCGGATGGCCGAAGGTGGAATAGGCAAGCATGGCCAGCCGCGGCTCATAACCCATGCGGCGGGCAAAGCCGGCGGCCTCCTCGGCGATGTCGGCGATCTGTTCGGCATTCGGCATATCGTGCACGGCGGTGTCGGCGACAATCACGGTTCGGCCCCGCGCCAGCACAATCGAGGCGCCGATGACGCGGTGGCCGGGCTTGGCGTCGATGATGCGGCGGATGTCGTCGAGCGCCGTCGAGTAGTTGCGGGTGACGCCGGTGACGATGCCATCGGCATCGCCCAGCGCCACCATGCAGGCGGCGAAATGGTTGCGGTCATTGTTGATCAGGCGCTGGCAGTCGCGAAACAGAAAACCCTTGCGCTGCATGCGCTCGTACAGACAGTCGGTGTAGACGCCGTTGCGGCGCGACAGCCTGGCATTGATGATCTCGATGCCTTGCTTGTTCAGTTCGATGCCGGCGTTCCTGGCGTTCTCCTTGATGATGTCGTCGCGGCCGAGCAGGATGGCGGTGCCGAGCCGCTGGTTCACATAGGAGACGGCGGCGCGCATCACCTGCTCCTCCTCACCCTCGGCGAAAACGATGCGCTTGGGCTGGCGGCGCACGCGGTCGTAGATGCGCTGCAGCGTCGAGGCGATCGGATCGCGGCGGGCGGAAAGCTCCTGCGCGTAGCGGTCGAGGTCGAGGATCGGCTTGCGCGCGACGCCGGATTCCATCGCGGCCTTGGCAACCGCGATCGGAATGGCCGAGATCAGGCGCGGGTCGAACGGCACCGGGATGATGTAGTTGGGGCCGAATTTCGGCCGCATGCCCTGGTAGGCAGCGGCGACGTCGTCGGGCACATCCTGGCGCGCCAGTTCGGCGAGCGCACGCGCCGCGGCGATCTTCATGTCGTCATTGATGGTAGTCGCCCGCACGTCCAGTGCGCCGCGGAAGATGTAAGGGAAGCCGAGCACGTTGTTGACCTGGTTCGGATAGTCCGAACGCCCGGTAGCCATGATGGCATCGGCGCGGATTTCGGCGACTTCCTCCGGCGTGATCTCGGGATCGGGGTTGGCCATGGCGAAGATTATCGGTTTCTCGGCCATAGACTGCACCATCTTGGTGGTCAGCGCGCCCTTGGCTGAGAGGCCGAGGAACACGTCGGCACCGTCGAGCGCCTCGGCCAACGAGCGCGCGTCGGTCTTGACGGCATGCGCCGACTTCCATTGGTTCATGCCTTCGGTGCGGCCCTGGAAGACGACGCCTTTGGTGTCGCACAGGATGATGTTTTCGGGCGCAAAGCCCATCGCCTTCATCAGTTCGATGCAGGCGATGCCGGCGGCACCGGCGCCGTTGCAGACCATTTTGGTGGTCTTCATGTCGCGGCCGGTGATTTCCAGCGCGTTGATCAGGCCGGCCGCCGAAATGATGGCGGTGCCGTGCTGGTCGTCATGAAAGACCGGTATGTCCATAAGTTCGCGCAGCCGCTGCTCGATGATGAAGCATTCCGGCGCCTTGATGTCTTCCAGATTGATACCGCCGAACGACGGCCCAAGGAAACGCACGCAATTGATGAACTCTTCGGCATTCTCGGTATCGACCTCGAGATCGATGGAATCGACATCGGCGAAGCGCTTGAACAGCACCGCCTTGCCTTCCATCACCGGCTTGGCGGCCAGCGCGCCGAGATTGCCGAGGCCGAGGATGGCGGTGCCGTTTGAGATGACGGCGACCATGTTGCCGCGCGCCGTGTAGTCGAAGGCGCGGCTGGGATCCTCGGCAATGGCAAGCACCGGAACCGCGACGCCCGGCGAATAGGCGAGACTGAGGTCGCGCTGGGTGGCCATCGGCTTGGTGGCGACGATCTCCAGCTTGCCCGGGCGGCCCATGGCGTGGAATTCCAGCGCCTCCTGCGCACTGACGGAGGGGCCGTTGCTTTCGGTTTTCTTGGCCATGATGCTTTCGATTTCCTCACCCGTGCAGCACCGCTTGAGACGGGTGCAATGCTTTCTTTTGTGGAACGTTCGGGATTAAGGCTACACTTCGCCGCTGTAAACCGCCAAGCAGATGGCTCGGGAAATTTTGGAAGCAACTTCTTGAACGACGAAACGCCCATTCGCAGCGACAGCGCTACGCCGGCCTTTGCGCCGGCAACGCCGATGATGGAGCAGTATATCGAGATCAAGGCGGCGAACCCGGATTCGCTGCTGTTCTACCGCATGGGCGATTTCTACGAGCTGTTCTTCGACGACGCCGAGAAGGCGAGCCGGGCGCTCGGCATCGTTCTGACCAAGCGTGGCAAGCACCAGGGCCTCGACATCCCGATGTGCGGCGTGCCGGTGCATGCCGCCGACGATTATCTGCAGAAGCTGATTGGACAAGGGTTCCGCGTCGCCGTCTGCGAGCAGATCGAGGATCCGGCAGAGGCGAAGAAACGCGGTGGCAAATCGGTGGTGCGCCGCGACGTGGTGCGGCTGGTAACGCCCGGCACCATCACCGAGGACAAATTGCTGGCGCCGTCGGAATCGAGTTTCTTGATGGCACTTGGCCGGGTCAAGGGCGGAGCCGAACAAAGAAGCGGGGATCGCGGCAGCGCGACAGGGAACCAAGGAAGTTTTGCGCTAGCCTGGATCGAGATCTCGACCGGCGCCTTCCGCGTTGCCGAGACCAGCGCCGACCGGCTGCTCGCCGATGTCTTTCGCGTCGACCCACGCGAACTGATCGTCGCCGAACCGGTGTTTTACGATCCGGAGCTGAAACCGGTGTTCGATGTGCTCGGCCGCATCGCCAGTCCGCAGCCGCCGAGCCTGTTCGACTCGGCGTCGGCCGCCGGGCGCATCGCCCGTTTCTTCGAGGTGGCGACGCCGGACAGTTTCGGCACGTTTTCCCGCGCCGAACTGTCGGCGATCTCGGGCGCCATCGCCTATGTCGAGAAGACGCAGAAGGCCGAGCGGCCGCCGCTGTCGCGGCCCGAGCGCGAGGAGCAGGGTTCGACGCTGTTCATCGATCCGGCGACACGCGCCAATCTGGAACTGCTGCGCACGCTGTCCGGCAGCCGCGAGGGCTCGCTGTTCAAGGCGATCGACCGCACGGTGACCGGCGGCGGCGCGCGGCTGCTCGCCGACCGGCTGATGGCGCCGCTGACCGATCCGGCGGCAATTGGCGCAAGGCTGGATTCGGTGTCGTTCTTCCGGTCCGAGACACGGCTCTGCCAGGCGGTGCGGGCGAGCCTGAAGAGCGTCGCCGACATGCCACGCGCGCTGTCGCGGCTGGCGCTCAACCGCGGCGGCCCGCGCGATCTCGGCGCGCTGCGTGCCGGGTTCGAGGCCGCCGGCGCTATTGCCGAACTGTTTGGGGCGACCGCCCTGCCGCCAGAATTGGCGGCGGCGCTGGCGGCGATCGAAGCGCTGCCGCGCCCGCTGGCCGAGAATCTGACGCGGGCGCTCGCCGACGAGCTGCCGCTGCTCAAGCGCGACGGCGGCTTCGTCCGTTCCAGCTACAACGCCGAGCTCGACGAGATGCGAGCGCTGCGCGATGAATCGCGCAAGGTGATCGCCGGGCTGGAGCGCTCGCTGATCGGCGAAACCGGCATCCGCTCGCTGAAAATCCGGCACAACAATGTGCTTGGCTACTACATCGAAGTCACCGCCAACAACCATGGCATCATGACGAGCAGCGACGGGGCGAAGGCGCGCTTCATCCATCGCCAGACCATGGCCAACGCCATGCGCTTCACCACGACCGAACTGGCGGACTTGGAATCGAAGATCGCCAATGCCGCCGACCGGGCGCTGGCGATCGAGCTTGCCGCCTTCGACAGGCTGACGGCGGAAGCCGTCGGCGAGGCGGACAAGATCCGCGCCGGCGCCGAAGCACTCGCCGTGCTCGACGTGTCGGCGGCACTGGCGCTGCTTTCCGAAAGCGAGGCATGGTGCCGACCCATCGTGGACGCGAGCCTCGCCTTCGCCATTTCGGGCGGGCGGCATCCGGTGGTGGAACAGTCGCTGCGGCGTTCGGGCGAAGGACCGTTCGTCGCCAATGATTGCGATCTGTCGCCGGAAGGAAATGCCAAAAACGGCGCGATCTGGCTGCTGACCGGCCCGAATATGGGCGGCAAATCGACTTTCCTCAGGCAGAACGCGCTGATCGCCATCCTCGCCCAGACCGGCTCCTTCGTGCCGGCGGCATCAGCCCATATCGGCGTCGTCGACCGGCTGTTTTCACGTGTCGGCGCCTCCGACGACCTGGCGCGCGGCCGCTCGACCTTCATGGTCGAGATGGTCGAAACGGCGGCGATCCTCAACCAGGCCGGCGAGCGCGCGCTGGTGATCCTCGACGAGATCGGCCGCGGCACCGCCACCTTCGACGGCCTGTCGATCGCCTGGGCGGCGGTCGAGTATCTGCACGAAAAAAACCGCTGCCGGGCGATCTTCGCCACCCATTTCCACGAAATGACTGCGCTGGCCAGCAAGCTCGCTCGACTGCACAATGTCACCATGCGGGTCAAGGAATGGGAAGGCGACGTGGTCTTCCTGCACGAGGTCGGCAAGGGTGCCGCCGACCGCTCCTACGGCGTGCAGGTGGCGCGTCTGGCCGGCTTGCCGGAGGCGATGGTCGGGCGGGCCAGGGAAGTGCTGCACCAACTGGAAGCTGGCGAGGTTTCGGGCAAGGCCAACCGGCTGGTCGACGATCTGCCGCTGTTTTCGGTGGCGGTGAAACGGGAAGCGCCGAAGCCGGTGAAGGACGATGCACTGGGCGCCGCGCTCGGCGCGATCAACCCCGACGAGATGACGCCGCGGGAGGCGCTGGAGGCGCTTTACCGGCTGAAGGGGATGGCGGGGAAGTAGCTGGGCCTCGTCCGCTCCCATCCCTCAAATCATCTGCAGGCCCTGCTTGCGCCGCGGCGGCGGGAAGGCGCGGTCGATTTCGGCGAGATCCTCACGCGTTAGTTCGATGTCGAGCGCCGCGACATTCTGGCGGATATGCTCCTGCTTGCTGGCCTTTGGAATGGCGATGACGCCGTCCTGTGCCATCACCCAGGCCAGCGCCAGCTGAGCCGGCGTCGCATCGTGGCGGGCAGCGATGGCTTCGAGGCTGGCGTTGCGCGCCAATACGCCCTGGTCGACCGGCGAATAGGCCATCAGCGGAATGCCACGCTGCCGGCTCCAGGGCGCAAGGTCGAATTCGGGGCCGCGCTGGGACAGATTGTAGAGGATTTGGTTGGTCTGGACGCCGTCGCCGGCCGGCAGGCTGACCAGTTCCTCCATCTCATGAGTGTCAAAATTGCTGACGCCCCAGTGGCGGATCTTGCCGGCTTTTTTCAACGCTTCGAAGGCCTCGACCGTTTCCGCCAGCGGCACGCTGCCGGGCCAGTGCAGCAGATAGAGATCGATGCGGTCGGTGCGCAGATGCCTGAGGCTTGCCTCGCAGGCAGCCGGCACGCCGGTGCGCGAGGCGTTGGACGGCAGCACCTTGGAGACCAGGAACACCTCGTCGCGGCGCCCGGCAATAGCATCCGCCACCACGTCCTCGGCGCCACCGCTGGCATACATTTCGGCGGTGTCGATCAGCGTCATGCCGAGATCCAGCCCAAGCTTCAGGGCATTGACTTCATCGGCATGGCGGCGGGCGTCCTCGCCCATTTTCCAGGTGCCTTGACCCAGCACGGGAACGGCTTCGCCCGAGGGCAATGTTGTGGTTCTTATCGTTGACGGCATGGCGTGCTCCAGTCGAGGCCCGATGGCAGCCGGGGAGAAATCCAGATCAAAGTCCTTCCCGCTCTGATGCTACTCCACCGGATGGGCGGCCAGCCAATCCTGCATCTGCTTGATCTCGGCTTCCTGCGCCGCGATCACCGCTTCGGCCAGCTTGCGCATTTCCGGATCCTTGCCATTGGCAAGCTCGACCTTGGCCATGTCGATAGCCGCCTGGTGATGCGGGATCATGCCGCGGGCGAAATCGACATCGGCATTGCCGGAATATTCGATCGCCATCATCGCGGTGTGCATCTTGTCCATCGCCGCCTTGTAGCTATCGGTCGAGGCACCCTGCGCGCCCATCGCTCCCATGTCGTGCGCCCCCATGTCGTGTTTCGTCTCCTGGGCTTGCGACGGAAGGCTTTCAAGGAAAACCGCAAGCAGCATTCCGGCCGCCATCAGCAGCAGCACGATCTTCTTGGCCAACGCCGGCTCCGCCTCGAACTTCACCTTGCAACCGGCCGAGCAGAAATAGAAGCCCTGGCCTTCATGCCGGGAAAAGTGCTTCGCGGTGGCACGCTCGACAGGCATGCCGCAGACCGGGTCGGTGGCGGTAACGTAGTTTTCCGGCTCAGCCGTGAACTGCGAACGGCAGCGCTCGCTGCAGAAATGATAGAGGTGGCCGCCATACTCGGCGGTCGGCTTGCCGGCGGCCGGATCGACGGTCATGCCGCAGACCGGATCGCGAATGACCGCGTCGGCGACGGACGGGGCAGCTTTCGGCGAGCAGCAAC
The DNA here is from genome assembly GCF_000513915.1 of Mesorhizobium sp. WSM2561. NCBI lineage: Bacteria > Pseudomonadati > Pseudomonadota > Alphaproteobacteria > Hyphomicrobiales > Phyllobacteriaceae > Mesorhizobium > Mesorhizobium sp. WSM2561. The sequence continues at coordinate 191,168 of NZ_AZUX01000002.1, read as the reverse complement.
CGCTATGGGCGCGATGGTCGTGGTCGGAATGCGTCAATGCGAAAAGGCCTCTCTGTCTCGAACTTGCGACAGAGGTAGTGCTTCCAGTGACTGGAAGGTCAAGGGCCAATTTCGACCTTTGGTGCCGTGGTGCACGCCGGACTGCCTGACCCAAACCGCTTCCATGCTTATGGCCGCCGCCACTTCCGGGCTTGGCAACATCGTCCAGCAAGACCATCTATCAACTGCGGCAGGAGGCGATCATCCGGTTTCGACTCCCGTGGAGAGCCTATCCGTCCGCCCCATACCCAGCGCCGCGAAAACGCGCTATAGACGCCGCCAAAACGGCGAGGCCGAACGGCACTTATGGCAAGAATCTCTCTAAAGCTCGACGAACTGATCGACGGCGAAGCCCTGCGCCGCGAGATGACCGCGCTGACTGCGGCCACGGCAGGCGACGGCTCCGGCAAGGCTGCGCGTGCCGGTGTTCTCCAGCTTCTCAAGGGCAGGCTGGCCGCCGGCCGCAGCATCGCCGAACGCATGCTGATGGACGACGGCAGCGGCACTGCCTGCGCCGCCCGGCTGTCGCATCTCATGGACGAAATCATCCGCGCGCTCTACGAGTTCGCCGCCACCCACGTCTATCGCGTCAAAAACCCGTCATCGGCCGAACGCATGGCCGTCGTAGCGGTCGGCGGCTATGGCCGCGGCACGCTGGCGCCGGGATCCGATATCGATCTGCTCTTCCTGCTGCCCTACAAGCAGACGCCATGGGGCGAGCAGATCGTCGAATACATGCTCTACGTGCTGTGGGACCTGGGGCTGAAGGTCGGCCACGCCACCCGCAACATCGACGAATGCCTGCGGCAGTCGCGCACCGACATCACCATCCGCACCTCGATCCTGGAGGCGCGTTTCCTGTGGGGCGAGCAGAAACTCTATGACGAACTCTTGCAGCGCTTCGACCGCGAGGTGGTGCGCACCACCGGACCCGAATATGTGCAGGCCAAGCTTGCCGAACGCGACGAGCGTCATGCCAAGGCCGGCGAAAGCCGCTATCTGGTCGAACCCAACGTCAAGGACGGCAAGGGCGGCCTGCGCGACCTGCAGACGCTGTTCTGGATCGGCAAGTATTTCTACCGGGTCCGCACCGGCGAGGAACTGGTCGACAAGGGCGTCTTCACCGGCACCGAATACCGGGAATTCCAGAAGGCCGAGGACTTCCTGTGGGCGGTGCGCTGCCACATGCATTTCCTCACCGGCAAGGCCGAGGAACGGCTGCATTTCGACATCCAGCGCGAGATCGCCGAGCGGCTGGGCTACACCACACATCCGGGCCTGTCGGCGGTCGAGCGCTTCATGAAGCATTACTTCCTCGTCGCCAAGGACGTCGGCGATCTGACCCGCATCTTCTGCGCGGCGCTCGAGGAGGAGCAGGCCAAGCATGTGCCGGGCTTCAACCGTATCTTCCTCACCTTCTCGCGCCGCAAGCGCAAGCTTGCCGGCACGTCCGATTTCATTATCGACAACCATCGCATCAACATCGCCGACGACCTGGTGTTCGAGCGCGATCCGGTCAATCTCTTGAGGCTGTTCTGGTTCGCCGACAAGCACGGGCTGGAATTTCACCCCGATGCGCTAAAGCTGCTGACCCGTTCGCTCGGCCTCGTCGGCAAGGCGCTCAGGCGCGACGAGGAAGCCAACCGGCTGTTCCTCGACATATTGACGTCGGACCGCAACGCCGAACTCAATCTCAGGCGCATGAACGAGGCGGGACTGCTGGCAAAGCTGATCCCGGATTTCGGCAAGATCGTCGCCATGATGCAGTTCTCGCTGTACCACCACTATACGGTGGACGAGCACCTGATCCGCTGCATCGGCGTGCTGGCCGAGATCGAGCGCGGCGACGGTGAAAAGGTCCACCCGCTTGCCCACTCGCTGATGCCGGGGCTGAAGAAAAGCCGCGAGGCGCTCTATGCCGCGGTGCTGCTGCACGATATCGCCAAGGGCCGGCCGGAGGACCATTCCGAAGCTGGCGCCCGGATCGCGCGGCGGATCTGCCCGCATATGGGGCTGTCGGCGGCCGACACCGAAACGGTCGCCTGGCTGGTCGAGAACCATCTCGTCATGTCGATGACCGCGCAGACCCGCGACCTCAACGACCGCAAGACGATCGAGGACTTTTCCGCGATCGTGCAGTCGGTTGAACGGCTGAAGCTGCTGCTCGTCCTGACCGTCTGCGATATCAGAGGCGTCGGGCCTGGCGTCTGGAACGGCTGGAAGGGTCAGTTGCTGCGCACGCTCTACTACGAAACCGAACTGCTGTTGACCGGCGGGTTTTCGGAAGTGTCGCGTGCGTTGCGCACCGCGGCCGCCCGCGAAAAGCTGGCCGAGGCGCTCGCCGATTGGCCGGAAAAGGCGCGCAAGCGCTATGTCGCCAAGCACTATGAGAATTATCTGCTGGCGGTCGATCTCGCCGACCAGCTTCGCCACGCCGAATTCATCCGCGAGGCGGATGCGGCGGGCAAGAAGCTCGCCACGATGATCAAGACCCACCAGTTCGAGGCGGTGACCGAGATCACCGTGCTGGCGCAGGACCATCCCCGCCTGCTGTCGGTCATTGCCGGCGCCTGTGTGGCGGCCGGCGGCAACATCGTCGATGCGCAGATCTTCACCACCTCCGACGGCCGCGCGCTGGACACCATCCTGATCTCGAGGGAATTCGACCGCGACGAGGACGAACGCCGCCGTGCCGAACGCGTCGGCCGGCTGATCGAGGACGTGCTGTCGGGCAAGAGCTGGCTGCCGGAGATGATCGAGAAGCGCACCAAGCCGCGGCGCGGCGCCAAGGTCTTCCGCATCCAGCCGCGCGCCGAAATCCGCAACACGCTGTCGAACCGGTTCTCGGTGATCGAGGTCGAAGGGCTGGATCGGCCGGGCCTGCTGTCCGAGATCACCGGGGCGTTGTCCGACTTGTCGCTCGACATCGCCTCGGCACACATCACCACCTTCGGCGAAAAGGTCATCGACACCTTCTATGTCACCGATCTCACCGGCCAGAAGATCGACAGCCCGACCCGCATGGCCGCCATCAAAAACAGGCTGATCGCCGTCCTCGAAGGCACCGTGCCCGAGCGCGGCGGCAAGGCCAAGGCTGCGGCCGAGTGACCGCCACCACTCATTTGTCCCAATCCTGCAGGCAGTCTCCAGACGCATGAGCCTTGTCAAAAAGTTCGCGACGGTCGCTTCCGGCACGCTGATGAGCCGGGCCCTCGGCTTCGGCCGCGAGATGCTGATGGCGGCCGCGCTCGGCACCGGGCCGATCGCCGACGCCTTCAACGCCGCCTTCCAGTTTCCCAACACCTTCCGCCGGCTGTTTGCCGAAGGCGCCTTCAACGCCGCCTTCGTGCCGCTCTTCGCCAAGGAGATCGAAACCCACGGCACCGATGGCGCCAAGCGCTTTTCCGAAGAGGTGTTCGGCGTGCTGTTCACGGCGCTGCTGGCGCTGACCATCGCCATGGAACTGGCGATGCCGCTGATCGTGCGCTACCTGGTGGCGCCGGGCTTTGCCGACTCGCCGGGAAAGTTCGAGATGACGGTCCGGCTCGCGACCATCATGTTTCCCTATCTGATCTGCATGTCGCTCGGCGCCATGATGGCCGGCATGCTGAATTCGCTGCGCCGCTATTTCGCCGCCGCGGTGGCGCCGGTGTTCCTAAACGTCATCCTGATCGGCGTGCTCGCCTATGCCTGGCACAAGGGATCGGACGCGCGCACCGTTGGCTTCGCACTGGCCTGGGGCGTGCTGGCGGCGGGGCTGGTGCAACTGGCGATCGTCTGGGTGGCGGTGCGCCATGCCGGCATCTCGATCGGCTTTCGCCGGCCAAGGATGACGCCCAATGTCAAGCGGCTGCTGATCCTGGCGCTGCCGGCGGCGATCACCGGCGGCATCACCCAGATCAACCAGCTGATCGGCACCGCAATCGCCTCGGCGCAGGACAGCGCGGTGTCGTCGCTCGCCTATGCCGATCGCATCTATCAGCTGCCGCTCGGCGTCGTCGGCATCGCCGTCGCCATAGTGCTTCTGCCCGAACTGTCACGGGCGCTGAAGTCGGGCAATCTGATCGAGGCGGCCAATCTGCAAAACCGGTCGGTGGAGTTCACGCTGTTCCTGACCTTGCCGGCGGCGGCGGCACTGCTGGTCATGGCGGAGCCGATCGTCGGGCTGGTCTACGAACGCGGAGCATTTGCCGCAAACAACTCGACGCCGATCGTGGCGGCGATCCTGGCGATCTTCGGCTTGGGGCTGCCGGCCTTCGTGCTGATCAAGGCGTTCACCCCCGGCTATTTCGCTCGCGAGGACACACGCACGCCGATGATCTTCGCCGCGATCTCGGTGGCGGTGAACATCACCACCGCGCTGACGCTGTTTCCGCAGATGGGCGCGCCGGGCATCGCCGTCGCCTCGGCCGTCGCCGGCTGGGTCAATGCGCTGATGCTGCTCGGCGTGCTGATCCGGCGCGGCCATTGGGGCCGCGACGTACCGCTCTTGAGACGCGTCCCACGGCTGGTGCTGTCGGCGGCGGTGATGGCGGCGGCGCTGTATTTTGCCGAGCACTGGTTCGCCGCCCAACTGGCTTCGGGCTCGCCGCTGGTGGTAAAGACTGCAACCCTGCTTGGGCTGGTCGCCGGCGGGGCGCTGCTTTACTTCGTCACCGCCTTCGCCATCGGCGGCGCCGATTTCGGCATGATCCGGCGCAGTATGGCGCGGAAGGGATCACCGCCTGTCAGGGGACAGTCTCCAGATCCGTAAGCCGGAATTCGTCCGCCGTCGAAAGCATCGGAACGGCGTAGTAGCGCGCGCAAGCGTAGTGGAAACAGTCAGCCATGTTCAGGCGGATAGCGTTGTTGCGAAACCGCGACGCCGCCTCAACGGACAGAGATGTTGCGTCAGAGGCCGGCGGAAGCTCCCGCAGGGCAATTGCCCGCTCTTCGAGAAAACGGCTAACTATCTTCAGGCTTACGGCGACCGGTATGGCCAGCTTTTCCGATCGAGAAAGCGCCATCGCGGCTTCCCAAACGGCGATCGCCGACGTGAACGGAGCCGACGCCTCCATGACCGCGTGCGCGCAGCGCTGGGCTTCGGCTTCGTCGCTCAGCACCGCGACGATAGCGGCTGCGTCAACGAACATCAGTCTTCGCCGGACAATTCGTCATAAACCGAGCGCGGCAGCGGGTTACGCGCCTGCTCGCTCAGCTCAATCCCGAACTCGGCCCGGAGCCGTGCCGCCGTCTCCAGCGGCGTCTCGCGATTACGCCGGCGCTCCAGAGCTTCACGCATAGCGATCACAATCGCCTCGGTAATGCCGACGCCCTCGACCTTCGCGAAGGCACGCGTCAAGCTGTCTGCCTCCTTGTTGCTTATGTTGATCGTCATTCACTTCTTGCCTTATTCACGCTAAAGTAGTTGAAATTATGTAGCTATCTACACGATTTTGTCAATATTCGCAATCTGTGCTGATCGCCACCGGCCTCTTGATCCGCTCCCCGCTCTCGTCCATAAGCGCGCCGTCGAAAGACTTTCGCCGCGCGCGAAACGGCCCTCCACAAGCCATGAGGACATATGACCGCCTTCAAGCCCCTCGTTTTTTCCGGCGTCCAGCCGACCGGCAATCTGCACCTCGGCAACTATCTCGGCGCCATCAAGAAATTCGTCGCCCTGCAGGACACCTCCGACTGCATCTATTGCGTCGTCGACCTGCATTCGCTGACAGCGCAGCTTGTCCATGAGGATCTCAAGGACCAGACGCGCGCGATCACCGCGGCGTTTCTCGCCTCCGGCATCGACCCGACGAAGCACATCGTCTTCAACCAGTCGCGGGTCATGCAGCACGCCGAGCTTGCCTGGATCTTCAACTGCGTCGCCCGCATCGGCTGGATGAACCGGATGACGCAGTTCAAGGACAAGGCCGGCAAGGACCGCGAGAACGCCTCGCTTGGTCTGCTCGCCTATCCGAGCCTGATGGCGGCCGACATTCTCGTCTATCGCGCCACCCATGTGCCGGTCGGCGATGACCAGAAGCAGCATTTGGAACTGACACGCGACATCGCGCAAAAATTCAACAACGACTTTTCGGACCGCATTGCCGGCCTTGGCGTCGGCGTCGAGATGAAGGTCGGCGAGGAGACCGTGAACGGTTATTTCCCGCTGACCGAACCGATCATCGGCGGACCGGCGGCGCGCATCATGTCGCTGCGCGACGGCTCGAAGAAGATGTCGAAGTCGGATCCGTCGGACCTGTCGCGCATCAATCTGACCGACGATGCCGACAGCATCTCGAAAAAGATCCGCAAGGCCAAGACCGACCCCGAGGCGTTGCCTGGCGAATTGGACGGCCTGGCCGGCCGGCCGGAAGCCGAAAACCTGGTCGGCATCTATGCGGGTCTCGCCGAGATCTCGAAGGAGGCGGTGCTGAAAGAGTTCGGCGGCCAGCAGTTTTCGGTGTTCAAGCCGGCGCTGGCCGACCTCGCGGTAGAAAAGCTGGCGCCGGTCGCCGGCGAAATGCGCCGCATTTCCGACGATCGCGCCTATGTCGATGCGGTGCTCAGGGATGGCGGCGAGCGGGCCGGCCTGCTGGCCGAGGCGACGATGAAGACCGTGCGCGACATCATCGGCCTGCTGCAGGGTTAATCTGCAGCCAATATCGCTACATCCGCCGGTCGCTTGCGGCCGGGCTGTGGCGGTGGCAGATTGCGACCGAAACCATCGAAGGTAGAATATGGTCTCCAAACGCCTCAGCCGCGAAGCCGGCCATCGCCGCAAGTTTTTGGCGATCATCGACGACACGCCCGAATGCGAACGGGCCGTCGTATACGCCTCGAAGCGCGCGCAGAGCACCAGCGGCGTGCTGGTGCTGCTCTATGTGATCGAGCCGGACGATTTCCAGCATTGGCTGGGTGTCGAGAAGATCATGCGCGAGGAGGCTACCGCCACCGCGCGCGCCGCACTGGACAGCTATGCCAACAAGGTGCGCCAAAAACTCGGCATCGAGCCGGAACTGGTGGTGCGAGAAGGCAAGCCGACGGAAGAGATCCACAAATTGATCGAGGAGGACCAGGATATCGCCATCCTCGTGCTGGCGGCCGGCGCCGGCAAGGAGGGGCCGGGGCCGCTGGTCGGCGCGGTCGCCGGCAAGGGCGCCGCCTTCCCGATCCCGGTGACAGTGGTACCGCAGAACCTGTCAGACGAAGAAATCGACAGCCTCGCCTAAGGTGTGTTGCAGAAGACCGCAAAAACATTCTTCCAGCCAGCCGTTCCGGCGATGGCTTTCGCTTGAATGTCCTGCCGATAGGGCCTATTTAGAATTATTCCAAACTATATGCCCGAACGGGCTCGGAGACGACCATGTTCATCCAGACCGAATCGACGCCAAATCCGGCGACATTGAAGTTCCTGCCCGGCAAGGAAGTGCTTGTCGAAGGCACCGCCGATTTCCGCGATGCCGACAGCGCTGCCGCGGCTTCGCCGCTGGCCGGCCGGCTGTTCGAGATCCCCGGCGTGACCGGCGTCTTCTTCGGCTATGATTTCGTCACCGTGACCAAGGACGGCCCCGACTGGCAGCATCTGAAGCCGGCGATCCTCGGCGCCATCATGGAGCACTTCATGTCCGGCGCGCCGGTCATGGCCAGGGCCGGCCCCGCCGCCGAGACCAGCCAGACCGGCGAATTCTACGACAAGGCCGACGAGGAACTGGTCATCACCATCAAGGAACTGCTCGACACGCGGGTGCGTCCGGCGGTCGCCCAGGACGGTGGCGACATCACCTTCCGCGGCTTCGAGAACGGCACCGTGTTCCTGCACATGAAGGGCGCCTGCGCCGGCTGCCCGTCGTCGACGGCGACGCTGAAGCACGGCATCCAGAACCTGCTCCGGCATTTTGTGCCTGAGGTGCAGCAGGTCGAACAGGTCTCTTAAGATCAAAGGACGTCAATTCGCGCCTTCGCGCGACACAAAAAACCGGGCCAAATTGCCCGGTTTTTTGTTTTGGGACGTCAGTTGTTGCCTAGACGGTCCGCGTATGAGTTCTAGAGAACGATGACCTTGGCGCCGACGGAGGTGCGGTCGTAAAGGTCGATGATGTCCTGGTTCATCAGCCGAATGCAGCCCGACGACATCGCTTTGCCGATCGAGTTCCACTCCGGGCTGCCATGCAGGCGGTAGCCTGAATCGCCGCCCTTGTTGAACAGATACAGGGCGCGCGCGCCGAGCGGGTTGGTCAATCCGGGATCCATGCCGCCGGCAAATTTGGCGAGTTCCGGCTGGCGCTTGATCATCGCCGAAGGTGGCGTCCAGGTCGGCCATTCGCGCTTCGCCGCGATGCGGGCGGTGCCGCGCCATTCAAAACCCTCGCGGCCGACGCCGATGCCGTAACGCATCGCCTCGCCGCCGCCCATGACATAATAGAGGAACTTGTTCTGCGTATCGACGACGATGGTGCCCGGCTTTTCACCGGTGTCGTAGCTCACGATCTGCCGGCGGTACTTGAACGGCACCTTTTCGATCGGAATGCGCGGCAGTTGATAGCCCGCATCGGTCATCGGGCCATAGTTGTTGGTGAATATCTGCGAGCCGATGGTGCTGCAACCAGCAATAGCCGTCGACAGCGCAAGTGCGGCGACGATTGCGAATGACTTCATGCGCATGAAAAGGTCCGATGCCCCGCCCGAAAGATAGCGGCACGAGACGGCCGCCTTGTCGCCATCATTCATGCTGGCATTTGCTTTGCTTGCCAAGCGGGCGATGCCTATATGCAGGAGCTTACATGCCGGTAAGTCCGCAGCTGTGGCTTTTCGGCAACGGCACTCATAAGATTATGTAGGAAATTCAATGGGGCGGTCCGCCAGGCCGCCGGAAGTTAGGGAACCAATCATGAATGTCGGAGATGCCGCCCAGCGTTCCGGCCTGCCGGCCAAGACCATTCGCTACTATGAGGAGATCGGCCTGATCCGCCCGCAGCGCGCCGGCAACGGCTACCGCGACTATTCGGGCGACGACATCCACCGGCTGACGTTTCTGCGCCGCGCGCGCAATCTCGGCTTTTCCATCGACGACTGCCGTCAGCTGATGGCGCTCTACCAGGACCGCAGCCGCGCCAGCCATGACGTGCGCGAGATCGCCGCCGCGCATGTGACGGCAATCGAGGAGAAGGTGCGCGAATTGCAGTCGATGCGCTCGACCCTGCAGAAGCTGATCCATGCCTGCCACGGCGATGACCGGCCGGACTGCCCGATCCTGGACGATATTGCGGGGGCGGTTTTGCCATCTGACAAAGTCGTTCCCGCACAGGTGTGAAGGTTGCGCGGCTAGGCTAGGTGGTGCTATTCGTGCCGCCAGATCCTGTAGGCTGAGATCACCAGAATTGCCGCCAGCAGCGGGAGCAGGATTTGCTCGGGGACCACGCCAAGCAACTGCCCGCCGATATATGTCCCGACAATCGAACCGCCAGCCATGGCCAGCAAGAACGCCTTGTTCCTGCCGATGACCGAAAAGCTCTGGTCGCGGCTATAACGGGTGAAGCCGACCAGCATCGTCGGCAGGCTTACCGCCAGCGATAGAGAGCCCGCCAGCTTGATGTCGGCACCGAACAGAAGCACAAGTGTCGGGACGAGCAGTTCACCGCCTGCCACGCCGAGCAGGGATGCCACGACGCCGATGGCAAACCCTGCAATGATCCCGGCAACGATCAATGCGGCTTCGGTGACAAATTGCAATCCTGCAGCATCTGGATCATGGCCGAAAACCAGGACAATCGCGATTAGGATCAGCAGTGCGGCAATCACCTTGTAAAGCGCCGCGGACTGGAGGCGGGTTGCCCATCCTGCGCCAAACCAAGCGCCCAGAAGGCTGCCGGCCAGGAGATTGAGTATGATCGGCCATTGTGCGGCCACCGAGGCTAGCGGCACCGTGGTGGCCCGGAATGGCAGCGCTGCAGCGACGACCACCAAGCTGGCGGCCTTGTTCAAGATAACGGCTTCAAGGGCGGCAAATCGAAACAGACCGATCAGGAACGGCAGACGAAACTCTGCACCGCCAAGCCCGATCAAGCCGCCAAGTGAACCGACGCCAGTTCCAACTGCAAATGCACCAAGGCCACGTCGCTCAACCATTGAACCGCTATGCCGTGGCGAGACCCGGAAAGCTAGCCGTTTTCCAGATTGGGTTTGGCCATGCAATCATTATCGGCGGAGGGTCGATGATTGATCCAGCTACAGTGCCGATCAAGAAGTACCATCCACACGCTCGGCTATGGCGAATGCCTGCAGGTTCCTTGCCTTGCCGTGGTCTTCTTCGGCGTTGGCGATAATCGAGAAGAAGGCCGCACGGGCGATGTCCTTCTTTGACGCGTTCGGGTGTTCCTTCCTGGCCGCTTTGATCAATTGCTTGGGTGCCATGTCAGGCGTCACGACCCGCATCAGGGTGTCGGCTAACGCCTGCATCTCGTCCGCGTTCATCATCCACACTCCCTAAAGCCACCCGCATTCGCACAGTATCTCATATGGCTAATGTGTGGAACGTGCGGTGTCCGTTCGAGTACCAAGATTTCACGCAAAAACCACATTTCAAGCGCGCCTTGGGTGCCTCCCAGAAAACAGGTTCAAACCGTGAACAAAATCTGGCATGATGCCGCCATGCCAATTATCTCACCGATTCCTCTCAATCCGCTGATCGATGGCCGCCAGTCGGAGCGCGCGATGCTGGTTCGGCGCGGCGTGCAGCGGCTGCTCAGGGAGATGGGCGCGCATGTGCTGCCCGAGCTGTCGCTGGCGACCGGGCGCCGCGCCGACCTCGTCGCGCTGACCCGCCAGGGCGACATCTGGATCATCGAGATCAAGTCCTCGATCGAGGATTTCAGGGTCGACCGCAAATGGCCGGATTACCGGCTGCATTCCGACCGGTTCTTCTTCGCTACCCATCCCGGCGTGCCCTCGGAGATCTTTCCGCACGAATGCGGCTTTATCCTTTCCGACGGCTACGGCGCCGAAATCCTGCGCGATGCGCCCGAGCACCGCATGGCGGCGGCAACGCGCAAGGCGCTGATGCTGAGGATCGCGCGGGCCGGAGCAGCGCGGCTGCTGGCGGCGGAACTCGCCGGTGTGGCGGTGCCGGCGCTGGAGGGCGAGAGCGAGTAGCTGGAACGTTTGTGCTCTTCCTTAACCCTTCGCGCTGCCCCTCATCTGCCTGCCGGCACCTTCTCCCCGTAGAGTGACGGGGAGAAGGGAGCTGGCCGCAACCTTGGCGCACTTTCTGCAACGCTGGAAATTGGCGAAATCCTTTGCGAAGGCGTCTTTCTCCCCGTCTCTATACGGGGAGAAATGCCCGGCAGGGCAATGAGGGGCGGCGCGACGTTCGTCGGCTACTCTTCCTCTTCGTCCATCCCATTCGCCGCAGGCGCCAACAGCAGCACGGCGGCGCCGAGGATGGCGGCGATGAAGGAGCCGGCGAGGATGCCGACCTTGACCGCGTCCTGGAGCTCGACATTGCTGGCGAAGGCGAGCAGGCCGATGAACAGGCTCATGGTGAAGCCGATGCCGCAGAGCAGCGAAATGCCGACCATGTGCAGCCAGCCGGCGTTGACCGGCAGACCGGCGAGGCCGAGCCGGATGGCGAGCGCAGAAGAACCGAACACGCCGACCAGCTTGCCGGCGACGAGGCCGGCGGCGACGCCCAGCGTCAGCGGCTCGACCAGGGCGGCTGCGCTCAGGCCGGCCAGCGAAACACCGGCATTGGCAAAGCCGAAGATCGGGATGACGACAAACGGCACTATTCTGTGCAGGCCGTGCTCAAGCCGATGCAGCGGCGAATGGTCGAGATCTTGTCCGACGCCCGGGGAGACTTTCAAAGGTATGGTCAGGGCCAGCGCCACGCCGGCGAGCGTGGCATGGATGCCCGATTTCAGCACCAGCACCCACAGGACGGCGCCGAGCAGGAGATAGGGCAGCAGCGTCAGCACCTTCATGCGGTTGAGCACGATGAGCAGAGTGATGACGGCGAAGGCGGCGCCGAGATAGGCGAGCGACAGGCCGCTCGTGTAGAACACCGCAATGATGATGACGGCGCCAAGGTCGTCGATGATGGCGAGCGCGGTGAGGAATACCTTCAGCGACCCCGGCACGCGGCTGCCGAGCAGCGACAGCACGCCGAGCGCAAAGGCGATGTCGGTGGCGGTCGGGATCGCCCAACCGGCCAGGGCGGCTGGATTGTCGCGGTTGATGGCGACATAGACAAGCGCCGGCACCAGCATGCCGCCGGCAGCGGCGATGCCGGGCAGAGCGCGGCGTGGCCAGGTCGAGAGCTGGCCGTCCAGCATCTCGCGCTTGATCTCCAGGCCGACCAGCAGGAAAAACACCGCCATCAGGCCGTCATTGATCCAGTGCGATACGCTGAGCGGTCCCAGATAGGCGTGAAGGGCGTCGAAATAGGTTTCGGCCAGCGGCGAATTGGCGACGACCAGCGCCAATGCCGCGGCTGCCATCAGGACGATGCCGCCTGCCGCCTCGCTGGCCAGGAATTCGCGAAAGATGGAGATCGGCCGCGGCTTCTGGTCCTGCATGTCGTCTCCATCGTATCGCCTACCCGCCGGCAGGGACAACATCACCCTGTGCGATGATGCGCAACCGCCGATGGCAGGGCAGTTCCTACAGTGCCGCGCGACCTTGGGGGCGCAAAGGACGGTCAGGCGTTAGCGGGGCGCGCGTTTGGCGAGTATCCGCTGCAGCGTGCGGCGATGCATGTTGAGCCGGCGCGCCGTCTCGGAGACGTTGCGGTCGCACATTTCGTAGACGCGCTGGATGTGCTCCCAGCGCACGCGGTCGGCAGACATCGGGTTTTCAGGCGGCGCGGCGCGTTCGCCCGCAGTGCGGGTAAGAGCCGCGAAAACCTCGTCGGCATCGGCCGGTTTCGACAGATAGTCGATGGCCCCGAGCTTCACCGCCGTAACCGCGGTGGCGATGTTGCCATAGCCGGTGAGGATGACGGCGCGGGCGTCGTCGCGCTTCTCGCGGATGGCGGCGACGACGTCGAGGCCGTTGCCGTCGGCGAGCCGCATGTCGACCACCGCGTAGGCTGGCGGATTGGCGCGCGCCTTGGCCACGGCCTCCTCGACGCTCTCGGCCGTCTCGACCACGAAACCCCTGGTCTCCATGGCGCGGGCAAGGCGCGTGAGGAATGGCCTGTCGTCGTCGACGATCAGCAGCGAGGTGTCCTCGCCCTCAACCACTGCGCCAATCGTTTCGTCGCCATTCATCGTCTTGACATTCCTGCTGCCCGAATTTTACGCAGATATAGTTTTGGAGCGCTATTGTCCAATTCAAGCCGTGTCAAACATGGTGGCCGAAGCCGATTCAGGATTGAGGAAGACGCTGCGCGGCCACGATATCCGCACGACGGCGCCCTCGCCCGGCTCGTTTGAATTGCGGAAATCGAGCGTGGCGCCCGAGCGTTCAAGCAGGGTCTTGGCGATGAACAGCCCCAGTCCGAGGCCGCCACCGGCCTCGGTGCCCTGGCGTGTCGACATATAGGGCTCGCCGATGCGATCGATGATTTCGGGAGGAAAGCCCGGCCCGTCGTCGGTGATCGAGAAGGTGACCGTTGCCTCGTTCCAGCTCCAGCGCACGGTGACGCTCTTGCGGGCAAAATCGACGGCGTTCTCGACCAGATTGCCGAGGCCGTAGATGACGCCGGGATTGCGCCGTCCCACCGGTTCGGGGCCGATGCGCTCGCCGGGGAGAACCTTGATCGAGATGCCGAAATCGCGGTGCGGGGCGGTCATCTCCTCGACCAGCGAGGTCAGCGGCAGGCGGGAGAGATGCGCCTCGCCCTCGGAGGACAGGCTGGTCAGGCGTTTGAGGATCTCGCGGCAACGCTCGCTCTGCGAGCGCAACAGCGTCACGTCCTCGCCGTATTTCGGGTCATTGCGGAGCGCCTTCTCCATCTCCTTGGCAACAAGCGTGATGGTGGCGAGCGGCGTGCCGAGCTCATGCGCGGCGGCAGCGGCAAGGCCGTCCAGCGCCGACAAATGCTGTTCGCGCTGCAGCACCAGCTCGGTGGCGGCAAGCGCGTTGGCGAGCAGCCGGGCTTCCTCGGCCACGCGGAAGGCGTAGATCGCGGTGAAGGCGATCGAGGAAAACACCGCCATCCACATGCCGGCGACGTAAATGAACGGCATCTCCAGCGGCGCGCCCTCGTACCAGGGCAGCGGCAGATGGAAGAACACCAGCAGGCTCGCCGTCACCATCACCAGCGCGCCGAGGATGGCGGTCAGGCGCAGCGGCAGCGACGTCGCCGAGATGACCACGGGCACGGTGACCAGCACTGAAAACGGGTTGGTGAGCCCGCCAGTCAGGTAGAGCAGACCGGCAAGCTGCAGGCTGTCGATGGTCAGGATGGCGAAAGCCTGCAGCGGGGTCAGCCGATGCGCCGCCGGATAACGGAAGGTCAGCAGCAGGTTCATCCAGGCCGAACAGGCGATCAGCGCGAAGCAGAGACTGACCGGCAGCGGGAATTTCAGCCCATAGGCAACGACAAGGACCGTCAGACTCTGGCCAACAATGGCAAGCCAGCGCAGCCTTATCAGCGTGTTGAGGCGCAGCCGCTGGCTTTGCTGGAAGTCGGGCGCCCGCAGGATGTTTATCATGGCCAAGGATTATAGCCGGAAAAGGAGAAAGGCTAGGTCCCCCGCGGTTTGGCGCGGCTGGTGGCGGTGGCGAGAAGCGGGTTCTCCGGCCAGACATGCCGGGGATAGCGGCCACGCATCTCGGCTCGCACATCGGCCCAGGAGCCGCGCCAGAAACCGGGTAGGTCACGCGTCGTCTGGATCGGTCGGTGCGCCGGTGACAATAGCTCGAGCGTCAGCGGCACCGCGCCGTTGGCGATCGCGGGATGCCGGTCCAGACCGAACAGCTCCTGGACGCGGATCGCCAGCACCGGCCATTCACCGTCATAGCGGATCGGCACGCGGCTGCCGGATGGAGGGTCGAAATGGGTCGGCGCCAGCGCCTCGATCCGGCGCTGCAGATCGTGCGGCACCAATGCCATGAGGCCGACCGAAAGCACGCCCGGATCGATCGCGGCAAAGGACGCCGCGCCGGAAAGGAAGGGCAGCAGCCAGTCGTCGAGGCGGTCGATGAGCGCCGCATCGGAAACATCTGGCCAGGGCGCGCCAAGACCGCGATGCAGCCAGCCGAGCCGTTGGCGCAGCGTTTCGGCCTCCTTGCCCCACGGCAAAAGCGACAGCCCGTGTTGGCGCAGGGCGTCAAGGATGGCGCGATCGGCGGCGATGCCGGCCGGCGCCGGCAGCATGCGTTCGGACAGGGTGATGGCGCCGAGGCGAACGGTTTCACGCACACGCACCGCACGCCTGTCGCGGTCGAAACTGGTTTCGCGGTTTGTCTCGATCTTATCGGCGAGCGAAGCGCGAATGTCGGCTTCGTCTATCGCCGCCGCTGCCGTAATGCGGGCGTTCTGCGCCTTGCCCTGCAGATCGGCGACGACAAGCCAGGTTTCGCCCGCCAGCGGGTCGGCGGCGTCGAGCATGGCGCCTGAACCGTTGGCCAGCACGAAACGGCCGCGCTCTCCGCGCGCCCTGGCGACGCGGTCCGGCCAGGCATGAATGAGGAGAGCGCCGGCGCTGCCCTCCCCCCCGAGGGGAGGGTCGGCGAGTGAGCCTTGCCCAGCAAGGCGAGGGAGACGGGGTGGGGTCGGCGATGGCGTGCCCGACCCAATCCCACCCCGATCCGCTTCGCGGATCGACATACCGGGGCGAACCACGGGTCTCGCCCGTCCTTCGGTCCCCCTCGAAGGGGAGGGTGAAGCCTGTTTCGCCAGCCGCTCGGCGAGTTGCCGGGCGGCGGTGGCGCGCGGCGATCTTTCGGATCGGAACCGAAGCAGCCGCCGTTCGAGGTCGGCGCCGTCGCCGCCCAGGCCACGCTCGGTGAGCAGCACGGCGAGCATGGCCGCTTCGAACGCCCGGCCGGTGTTTGCCACCTCGGCGACCATGTGAGCCAGCCGCACAGGCAGTGCCAGCCTGCGCATCGCAGCACCCGATTGCGTCAGTCGCCCTGCCTCGTCAATGGCGTCGAGCGCGCGAAGCAGCGCCCTTGCCTCGTTGAGTGCCGGGGCCGGCGGCGGATCGAGGAAGCAGAGGCTCGACGGATCGGCGACACCGAAGGCGGCGCAATCGAGCAGAAGTCCGGAAAGGTCCGCCTCGAGGATTTCCGGCGGCGTGAAGGCGGGAAGTGCCGCGGTCTGCTCGGTCCGCCACAACCGGACGGCGACGCCGGGCTGCGTGCGGCCGGCGCGGCCGGCGCGCTGGTCGGCGGAGGCTTTGCTGACCCGCACCGTCTCCAGCCGCGTCAGGCCGCTGGCCGGCTCGTAGCGCGGCAGGCGGGACAAGCCGGAATCGATGACGACGCGCACGCCGTCGATGGTAATCGAGGTCTCGGCGATCGAGGTCGCCAGCACCACCTTGCGGCGGCCGGACGGCGCCGGCTTGATCGCGGCGTCCTGCGCCTTGTTGTCGAGCATGCCATAGAGCCGCACGATGTCGGTGTCGGCACTGACGCGGCCTTGCAGCCGCTCGGCGGTGCGCTCGATCTCGCGCTGGCCGGGCAGAAAGGCGAGCACGCTGCCGCTCTCCTCGGCAAGGGCCGCGCGGATTGCGTTGGCCATCGCGTCCTCGATGGCGATGCCGGCCGGCCGCTCGTCGTAGCGGATGTCGACGGGAAAGGCGCGGCCTTCGCTCTCGATCACCGGGGCGCCGGAAAGCAGCCGAGCGACGCGCGCGCCGTCGAGCGTCGCCGACATGACCAGCAATCGCAAATCGGTCCGCAGCGCACCTTGCACATCGAGCGCCAGCGCCAGACCAAAATCGCCGTCGAGCGAGCGCTCGTGGAACTCGTCGAAGAATACCGCCGAGACACCGGGCAACTCCGGATCGTCGAGGATCATCCGCGACAGCACGCCTTCGGTGACGACAAGGATCCTGGTCCTCGCAGAAGCGCGGTTCTCCATCCGCATGGCATAGCCGACCGTTTCGCCGGGCTCCTCGCCGAGCAGTTCGGCCATGCGGCGGGCGGCAGCGCGGGCAGCGAGCCGGCGCGGCTCGAGCAGAATGATCTTCCCCGTGCCGAGCCATGCTGCATCGAGCAGCGCCAGCGGTACCAGCGTCGTTTTGCCGGCGCCGGGCGGCGCCACCAGCACGGCACTGTTGCCATGGCCGAGCGCTTCACCGAGCGCCGGCAGCACGGCGGAGACCGGAAGCTCTGGCAAGGGTTTTCTGGTCATTGTTTCAGGGATGCATCCATCCAATCTCGCGGCAGGTCGGTCGCGCCCCGCATATCAGCGGTGGCGGTCGCCGCGCAACCGGGCAACGGACCAACTCAAAGCGGGTCCACCTCCTCGCCATAGTCAAAGGCGGAAGCCACCGACGATGACGCGGCCGAGGAGCGACAGGAAGTCGGGATATTTCCTGATAGAACGGCGCGGCCAGGATCACCGCCCAGATACAAGCAAATTATGCTGCAGCGCAGCGACGAATTCGCTTGCGTTGTTTAGTAAAAATTGCATCACTAAACAAATTACTAAACATCCACCGCTTAACCGCGTCGTCATGTTTAGACCCCTGAGGAGGGGTTTGAGGTTATTTGAAACCGTCATCCGGGCGCGTTTCGCAAATGGGAGGAAGGCATGAAATCGACCTTGAAACTGACGTTGGAACTGACATCGGCGATGTTTGCGTCGACCGCCGTTTCGAATGTCGCGCAGGCTGAAGATCTGACGCTTTGCTGGGCAGCCTGGGACCCGGCCAACGCGCTTGTCGAATTGTCCAAGGATTTCACCAAGGAAACCGGCATCGGCATGAAATTCGAATTCGTGCCGTGGACCAACTATGCCGATCGCTTCCTCAACGAACTGAATTCCAAGGGCAAGCTGTGCGACCTGATCATCGGCGACAGCCAGTGGATCGGCGGCTCGGCCGAGAACGGCCACTACGTCAAGCTGAACGACTTCTTCGACAAGGAGAAGATCAGCATGGACGACTTCGTGCCAGCGACCGTCGTCGGCTACTCCGAATGGCCGAAGAACTCGCCGAATTACTGGGCGCTGCCGGCCATGGGCGACGTGGTCGGCTGGACCTATCGCAAGGACTGGTTCTCCAAGCCGGAACTGCAGAAGGAATTCAAGGAAAAGTACGGCTGGGATCTCGCAGCGCCGACGACCTTCGACCAGCTGAAGCAGATCGCCGAGTTTTTCCAGAAGCGCGAGATCGACGGCAAGACGGTCTATGGCGCATCGATCTATACCGAGCGCGGCTCCGAAGGCATCACCATGGGCGCCATGGACGGGCTCTACAGCTTCGGTTTCAAATATGAGAATCCCGACAAGCCATACGAGATGGACGGTTTCGTCAACTCCGAGAAATCGGTGAAGGGTCTTGAGTTCTACAAGGCGCTCTATGACTGCTGCACGCCTCCCGGGGCTTCCAACAGCTACATGGGCGAAGGCGTCGACGCCTTCAAATCCGGCCAGGTGGCGATGCACATGAACTTCGCCTTTACCTGGCCAGGCCTGCAGAAGGACGAAAATGTCGGCGGCGACAAGATAGGTTATTTCGCCAATCCCAAGGGGCCCGACGGCGATCAATTCGCCCAGCTTGGCGGCCAGGGCATCTCGGTGGTCTCTTACTCCGACAAGCAGGAGGCTGCGCTCAAATACATCAAGTGGTTCGCCAACAAGGATGTTCAGGCCAAATGGTGGTCGCTCGGCGGCTTTTCCTGCCTCAACGCGGTCGTCAAGGATCCAGGCTTCCCGGCCAGCCAGCCTTACGCGCAGACCTTCCTCGACTCCATGGCCATCGTGAAGGATTTTTGGGCAGAGCCCAGCTATGCGCCGCTGCTGCAGGCGTCGCAGAAGCGCTTCCATGATTATGTCGTCGCCGGCCAGGGTTCGGCCAAGGATGCACTTGATGGCCTGGTCAAGGACTGGACCGAGGTCTTCCAGGACGACGGCAAGATGTAGTTGGGGCAAGACCTAACCGGCTCCTCCCGAGCCACGACCGCGTGTCCCGTGCCGCCCTTGGCACGGGACACAGTTCAGATAAATTCCACTGTCGAGACGACCCAAGTGACCGAAGCGGGACTGACCATGCTCAATCGGACTGCGGACAGCGTTGCCCGGGCTACGCCTGAGCCGTTGGCCCGCAAGGTCCGGGGCATCAGCGACAAGGGCCTCGCCTGGCTGTTCATCTCGCCGACGATCCTGTTGCTGCTCGCCATCAACATCTTCCCGCTGTTCTGGGCGATCTATCTGTCCTTCACCAATTACCGCGCCAACCGTCCCAACGAGGTGGTCAGGAATGTCGGCCTTGCAAATTACAAGCGCATCCTCGGCGACCAGGACATCTGGATCGCCATGCAGACGACGGCGCATTTCGTGTTCTGGACCATCCTGCTGCAAACGCTGATCGGTTTTACCCTGGCCTGGCTGATCGATCGAAAGTTTCGAGGCCACGCCTTCTGGACGACCATCATTATGGTGCCGATGATGCTGTCGCCGGCAGTGGTCGGCAATTTCTGGCGCTTCCTCTACGAGCCGCAGATCGGGCTGTTCGCCTATGCCATCTCGTTCGTCACCGGCATTCCGGCAACGCAGATCGGCATGCTCTCCAACGTGTCGCTGGCGCCGTGGTCGATCGTCATCGTCGACACCTGGATGTGGACGCCTTACGTGATGCTGATCTGTCTCGCCGGCCTGCGCTCGATCCCCGAATACATCTATGAGGCTGCCGAGGTCGACCGCGCCTCCAACTGGCGGCAGTTCTGGTCGATCACGCTGCCGATGGCGCTGCCCTTCATCATGCTGGCGGTACTGTTCCGCGGCATCGAGAACTTCAAGATGTTCGACATGGTCAACCTCCTGACCGGCGGCGGACCGGGATCGACCACCGAGGTCGCCTCGATCACGCTGAAGCGGCAGGCCTTCGAAAGCTGGCGGACCGGCTATTCCTCGGCCTTCGCCATAATCCTGTTCGTTGCGGTGTTCGGGCTGGCCAACATCTATGTCAAGGCGCTCAACAAGGTGAAGCAGAGATGAGCCTGACGTCAGCCCATTCTGTTGTCGCACCCTCCGCGATTTCGAAGCGCGTCGCCGGCACAATTATCGTGCTTTACGCGCTGATCTCGATCGTGCCGCTGTTGTGGATCTTCGCCACCAGCTTCAAGACGCCGCCGGACTCGATCGCCTATCCGCCAAAAATCCTGTTCCAGCCGAGCCTCGAGGGCTACTGCAATCTGTTCTCGACCCGCACCCGGCAGACACCGGAATACATCAACGCGCTGGGACCGGCGACGGGCATCTGCGATGAGACAGTGCGCAAGCGCAACATGGTGATCGCCGGCCCGTCCAATTTCATGCCGCGCTTCGTCAATTCGCTGATCATCGCCTTCGGCTCGACCTTTTGCGCGGTGTTCCTCGGCACATTGTCGGCCTATGGCTTCTCGCGCTTCAAGGTGCCGCTGGCCGACGACCTGCTGTTCTTCATCCTGTCGACGCGCATGATGCCGCCGATCGCGGTCGCTATTCCCATCTACCTGATGTATCGCGAGATTGGCCTGTCGGACACCGCGCTCGGCATGATCCTGCTCTATACGGCGGTCAATGTGTCGCTCGCCGTGTGGCTGCTGAAGGGCTTCATCGACGAGATCCCGCGCGAGTACGAAGAAGCGGCGATGATCGACGGATATACGCGGCTGCAGGCCTTCTGGCGCACCGTGCTGCCGCAGGCGACCACCGGCATGGCCGCGACCGCCATCTTCTGCCTGATCTTCGCCTGGAACGAATATGCCTTCGCCGCACTGCTGACCTCGGGCACGGCGCAGACCGCACCGCCCTTCATCCCGACCATCATCGGCGAAGGCGGCCAGGACTGGCCGGCGGTCGCCGCGGGCACGACGATCTTCCTGGTGCCGATCCTGGTGTTCACCATCCTGCTTCGCAAGCAGTTGCTGCGCGGCATCACTTTCGGCGCGGTGCGCAAATGAGCATGACCCAACCCGCAAAACGCAAGTCGCGCTGGCCGGTCTGGGCGAGGCGCGGATTGATGGAGAATATCGCCACGGTAATCATTGCCATTGGCTTCCTGATGCTGTTCCAGCCCTTCGCGCTGTCGCTCTACACTTATTCGTTCATCACCATGCTGGCCGGCACGGCGATGTTCATCATCGTCTCGAAGTTTCCGGAGTAGACGATGGCGGAGATCAGGGTCGAGCATCTGAGAAAGGCATTCGGCGATTTCGTAGCCGTGCAGGATTCCAACTTCGTCGTCGGGGATGGCGAGTTCTTCGTCATGCTGGGGCCGTCGGGTTGCGGCAAGACGACGACGTTGCGCATGATTGCCGGGCTCGAACTGCCGACCGGCGGCAAGATCCTGCTCGGTGGCGAGGATGTCACCATGCGGCGTGCCCGCGAGCGCGACATCGCCTTCGTCTTCCAGCTGTTCGCGCTCTATCCGCATATGAATGTGCGCAAGAACATCGGCTTCCCGCTGCTGGCGCAAGGCACGCCAGGCATCGAAATCCGCCGGCGCGTCGAAGAGACGGCGAAGCTGTTGCGCATCGACCATCTGCTCAACAAGTCGGTCTCCGGTCTTGCCGGCGGCGATCGCCAGCGCGTAGCGCTCGGCCGCGCCATCGTGCGACGGCCAAAATGCTTCCTGATGGACGAGCCGCTCGGCACGCTCGACACCGAATTTCGCGATCTCATGGTGCATGAGCTGCGCGAACTGCACAACCGCATCCACGCCACCACGGTCTATGTCACGCATGACCAGATGGAAGCGATGTCGATGGCCGACAAGATCGCGGTGATGAACCACGGCGTCATCGAACAGTTCGGCACGCCCCGCGAAATCTATGACCGGCCGGCGACCATGTTCGTCGCCGATTTCATCGGCTCGCCGCCGATGAATTTTCTCGGCTTCGGCGGCGGGCTTTCAAAGGGCGCCAGCGAGATTGTGGTGCAAGGCGCCAAAGTGGCAGTGCCGGAGGTGCGCGAGGACATCGCGCCGGCCGACATGGCGCTCGGCATCCGACCGGAACACATCCGCTTCGACGACGCTTCGAAGCTGCGCGGCGCCATCTATGGCACCGAATATCTCGGCACCACGCAGATCGTCGCGGTGGAGACGTCCGGCGGCATCATCAAGGCGCGGGTGCCGGCCGAAATCCGGCTCAATCCAGGCGACCAGGTCGGCCTGACGCTGAGCAGCACGCGGCTGTCGCTGTTCGAGAAGGGCTCCGGCCGCGCGGTGCGAACCGCAATCCATGACGGGGCTTCCCAGGGAAGAGCGCATCGTGGCTGACGTGCAGATCAAAGGCGTGACCAAGAGCTTCGGCGAACATGTCGCCGTGGACACTCTCGATCTGCACGTCGCCGACGGCGAATTCGTCGTGCTGCTCGGCCCGACCGGGGCCGGCAAGACGACGACGCTCAGACTTATCGCCGGATTGGAACGGCCGGATACGGGCTCGATCCATATCGGCGGCCGCGATGCGACAATGTTGTCGCCGGCCGAGCGCGACACCGCCTTCGTCTTCCAGCAATATTCGCTTTATCCGCATCTGTCGGTCTTCGACAATCTGGCCTTTCCGCTGCGCTCGCCTGCGCGGCGGCTGAGCGAGGACTCGGTGCGCCGCCGCGTCGAGGATGTGGCCAAGATGGTGCGTATCCACCACAAGCTGAACAACCGCTCCACCAAACTTTCCGGCGGCGAGATGCAGCGCGTCGCCATCGGGCGCGCGTTGGTGCGCAAGCCCTCGATCTATCTGATGGACGAGCCGCTGTCGTCGCTCGATGCCAAGCTGCGCGCCGATCTCCGGCTCGAACTGAAGCGCATCCAGGCCGGGGTCGGCGCCACCATGCTTTATGTCACGCACGACCAGATCGAAGCGATGACGATGGCCGATCGCATCGGCATTCTCGCCGACGGCGTGCTGGCGCAGATCGGCACGCCACGCACCATCTACTCGGAGCCGGCAAACGTTCATGTCGCCGCAAGGCTCGGCCAGCCGGCGATCAATCTGTTGCCGACCGGCCTGCTGCCGGATGGCGACATGCCGGCGGGAACCAAAACGATCGGCGCGCGTACAGAACATCTGTCGATCGGCAAGGCATCGAATGGCCCCGCCGACGGCGTTGTTAACTGGGTCGAGCATCTGGGCGACCAGAACCACCTGCATGTGACGGTGGGAAGCAGAAAGCTGGTGACGCTGACCGACCCCGACATCCAATTGGAAAAAGGCGACAGGGTGATTATCCGCTACCGGGCGCCGCTGTTCTTCGACCAGGCGGGAAACAGGATTGCAAACCGATGAGCCCCGGGACATTGGAAAAGAACGGGACACTGGAAAAGAGCGGGTCACTGGACAAGACTGCGACACTGGACAAGACCGGGACGATGAACAAGCTTGACCTGAAGACGCTGATATCAGTCACCGCCGACACGATTGCCGCTCACGCCGAAGAGCTGACTAGGCTCGACCAGGCAATTGGCGACGGCGACCATGGGCTGAACATGAAGCGCGGCTTCGAGGCAGTGCGCGCCGAGGCGGACACGTTCGCGACAAAGCCGCTGCCGGACGCTCTGAAGGCGATCGGCACCAAGCTGGTAATGACCGTCGGCGGGGCTTCGGGCCCCTTGTTCGGGACGCTGTTCATGGCGCTCGGCAAGGAAATTTCCGTAGAGCCGGATCGCGCCAACCTGATGGCGGCGTTCGGCAAGGCGATCGAGGCGGTGGCAGCGAGGGGCAAGTCGCAGGTCGGGCAGAAGACCATGCTCGACGTGCTGCAACCGGTGCATGACGCCCTGCTGCAGGGAAAGACCGGATCGGAAATCGCCGATGTCGCGGACAGTGCTGCCGATGCCACCGTGCCGATGAAGGCCTTGCGCGGGCGCGCCTCGTTTCTCGGCGATCGCTCCATCGGCCATATGGATGCCGGGGCACGCTCGACCGCGCTTCTGGTGCGGGCTGTCACCGAGACCATCGAGGGGCAAGCATGAGCAATGTCGGCATCGTCATCGTATCGCATTCACCGCTGGTCGCCGAGGGCACGGCCGACATGGTGCGCCAGATGGTCGGCGACGAAGTGCCGCTTGCATGGTGCGGCGGAAACGGCCATGGCGGGCTGGGAACCAATGTCGAGGCGATCATGGGCGCGATCGACAAGGCCTGGTCGGAGGCAGGTGTCGCTATACTTGTCGATCTTGGCGGCGCCGAAACCAACAGCGAGATGGCGGTCGAGATGATCGGCGAGCCGCGCGCGCACAAGATCATCGTCTGCAACGCGCCGATCGTCGAGGGCGCGGTGATGGCGGCGACGGAGGCGTCCGGCGGCGCCTCGCTCAGGGAAGTGGTGGCGACGGCACACGAATTGTCGCCATCGTGAATGAACAGGAATTTTGACTCAATGTCCGCATCCGCAGAAGCGACCGTTCTGATCACCCATGAGGTCGGCCTGCATGCGCGCCCTTCGGTGAAATTCACCAAGCTCGCCAAGACGTTTTCGGCCGAAGTCGAAGTTGCGCTCGCCGCCAACGGTCCTTGGTTCGACGCCAAGAGCATCGTCAAGGTGATGGCGGCCAAGGCGCCGAAAGGCACGGTGCTGCATATCAGAGCCAAGGGCGACGGTGCCGGCGAGGCGGTCGGCGCGCTCGTCGAACTGGTGCGGCGCGACTTCGACGAGGGCGTGGACCATGCCCGAACCGCTTAAGCTGAAGGGGATCCCGGCTTCGGCCGGCTATGCCGAAGGGCCGCTGTTCAACCTCGAGCCGGTTGTCGCGCGCTATAAAGGTAAAGCGACCGCAGCTGACGAGAGGCTCGCGCTCGAAACGGCAATCGGCACAGCGACAGGCCGGCTTGCCAAGCTGATCCAGGCAACCGAGGGCGATGCCGCCGACATTCTCGAATTCCAGCTCGCCATGCTGGAGGACGATGCGCTGACCGGCCCGGCCTATGCCGCGATTGCCGCCGGCCAGCCGGCCGATGCGGCATGGCGGCAGGCGCTTGACGCCGAAATTGTCGGCTACGAAACGTCGGATCAGGATTATTTCCGGGCACGCGCCGCCGACATGCGCGACATCAGAGACCAAGTGCTTCGCGCGCTGACCGCGGACAGCGCGGCTGCCGCGCCGACAGGCGCCATCTTCTACGGCGAGGACATCGCGCCCACGCGCTTTCTCGAAACCGACTGGAGCGCCGGCGGCGGCATTGCGCTGAAGGCGGGCAGTACCGCCAGCCACGTCGCCATGCTGGCGCGCTCGCGCGGCGTGCCTATGATCGTGGGGCTCGGTGCTTCGCCGGCTCATCTTGCCGGCGTCGCCCTGCTCGATGCCGAGCACGGCGGCATCGTGTTGAGGCCAACAAGGGCAGAGGTCGAGGCGTTCCGGCAATCGTCGTCGTCTTTCGCGGCACGTCGCGACAGGGCAGAAACTTTTTTGGCTCGGCCGGCAGTGACGAAAGCCGGCGCTGCGGTGCGGGTGCAGGTTAACATCGCCGATCCGTCCGATGTCGACGGTATCGATGTCTCGACCTGCGATGGCGTCGGGCTGATGCGGACCGAGTTCCTGTTCGGCAAGACGCTGCCGGACGAGGAAACGCAGTATCGCGCCTACCGCAAGGTGCTCGAATGGGCTGAAGACAAACCGGTGACCATTCGCACCGTCGACGCCGGCGGCGACAAGCCGGTGCCGGGCTTCACCGTCGAAGAGGGCAATCCGTTTCTCGGCCTGCGCGGCATCAGGCTATCGCTGGCGAGACCGGAGGTTTTTCGGGTGCAGATCAGGGCGCTGCTGCGTGCCGCCTTGCATGGCAATCTCAAGGTGATGTTCCCGATGATCGCAGTGTGGGACGAGTATCAGCGAGCAGCTGCGCTCTTCGCGGAAGAGCAGGCCGCGCTTGCGGCGCGCGGCGTCGCGCAAAAAATGCCGCCGCTCGGCATCATGGTCGAGGTGCCGTCGGTGGCGATCGCTCCTGAGGCGTTTGCCGAGGTCGCCTTCTTCTCGATCGGCTCCAACGACCTGACCCAGTATGTGATGGCGGCGGCGCGCGACAACGCGTCGGTCGCGCATCTCAATTCGGTCAGGAACCCGGCCGTGCTTCGGCTGATCGCCTCGGTTGCGGCGTTCGGCCGCGCGCAGAAGATTCCGGTCAGCCTGTGCGGCGACGCCGGCGGCGATCCGGCGGCGATCCCGGCGCTGATCGAGGCCGGCCTGCGCGACCTTTCCGTGGTTCCCGCCCAGCTCGCAATGGCCAAGGCGGCCATTGCGGACGTCTCGATCTAGGCACCGGCATGGCCGAAACCAAGAAGACGCCTAAAGCCGGTTCCGAAGAGGCGATCCGCGCCTATAAGACGATCCTGTCGCAGGTCCTCGACCAGCGCCCGTCCGGCATGCGCCAGCGCCTCGCCGACGCGTTGGGCAAGCATCGCAGCTTCGTCACCCAGATTTCCAGTCCGGCCTACTCGATCCCGATCCCGTCAAAACATTTGCCGGCTATTTTCGCCGTCTGCCATTTCAGCCCGGCCGAACGCGACCATTTTCTTGCCGCCTACCATCAGGCGCATCCGGGAAAAATGTCGCTGGCATCCGGCATGCGCAAGACGCGGCATGTTTCGCTGATCGTTCCCGATTTCGGCGACGACAAACAGAACACGGCGCTCGACAGGGCGGTCAACGATTTCATCCAGAAGATCACCAGCATCGCCGGCAAGGGCGGGACATAGTCGCGCCACGTTCAGCTATTTCGGGAGAGACGGCCATGAAGAAGTTTCTGAATTCTGTGGACACGGTGCTGACCGAAAGCCTCGACGGCTTCGTTGCCGCCCATGCCGACATCCTTTTGCTTGGCGACGAGCATAAATTCGTGCGCCGCAGGACACTCAAGCCCGGCAAGGTAGCGCTGATTTCCGGGGGCGGCTCTGGCCACGAGCCGCTGCATGGCGGGCTGGTCGGGCATGGCATGCTGGATGCCGCCTGCCCCGGCCAGGTGTTCACCTCGCCGACGCCGGACCAGATGATGGCGGCCGCGGAGGCGGTCAACACCGGTGCCGGCTGCCTGTTCATCGTCAAGAACTACGAGGGCGACGTGATGAATTTCGACATGGCTGCTGAAATGTCGGAGGGTGTGATGCAAGTGGTGACCAATGACGACGTCGCGGTCGAGAACTCCTCCTACACCACTGGCCGACGCGGCGTTGCCGGCACGCTGGTGGTCGAGAAGATCCTCGGCGCCGCGGCCGAGCAAGGCATGGCGCTGAAGCCGTTGAAGGCGCTTGGCGAACGCATCAATGGCGCGACGCGCTCGATGGGCGTTGCGCTGACCAGTTGCACCGTACCGGCCGCCGGCAGGCCGACCTTCGATATAGGCGACGGCGAGATGGAATTCGGCGTCGGCATCCATGGCGAACCCGGGCGCCGCCGCGACGCGTTGAAGAGCGCCGACGCCATCGCCGAGGAGATCTGCGCGGCGATATCTGGCGATCTGGGTGACCAGGCAAAAGGTCCGGCGCTGCTTTTCGTCAACGGCTTCGGCGGCACGCCGCTGATGGAGCTCTACCTGATGTACAACAGCGCCCGGAAAATCTTCGAGAAAAACGGCGTGACGGTCGCCCGTTCGCTGGTCGGGTCCTATGTGACATCGCTCGACATGGCCGGCTGCTCGATCACGCTGACAATGCTCGACGACGAGACGACCGCATTGTGGGACGCACCGGTGCATACGGCTGCGCTGCGCCGGGGGATGTAGCACGGCCAACACCGCGCCACGGCTATAGGGACAGTATTAAGCAAGCAGGCGCTTTCTACGACGTGGCCGGTCGCGGCGATAAAGCGGCGGTCACGTCCATTTCGACCAAAGCGAGGTCGCCAAGACGAATTTGCACGTGCTTGCAAAAACAGCATACGCTATTTCCAAGGACAGAAACATTCCTGGGAGAAAGCTGGATGGCGTCACGCTACCACGAGGTCTATGACGGCTGGAAACGCGATCCGGAAAAATTCTGGGCGGATGCGGCCAAGGCCATCGACTGGTTCTCGCCGTTCGAAACGGTCTTCGATGCGAATGCCGGCGTCTATGGGCGCTGGTTTGGCGGCGCCTCCTGCAACACCTGCTTCAACGCCGTCGACCGCCACGTGGCGGGTGGCCGCGCAGATCAGATCGCGCTGATCCATGACAGCGCGATTTCCGGCACGGTCAGGAAATTCACCTATGCCGAATTGAAACGCGAGGTGGTCGCGCTGACGTCGGTGCTGAAGAACCGCGGCGTCCAAAAAGGCGATCGGGTCATCATCTACATGCCGATGGTGGCGGAAGCTGCGTTTGCCATGCTTGCCTGCGCCCGTATCGGCGCCGTGCATTCGGTCGTCTTCGGCGGCTTTGCTTCGCACGAGCTCGCCACGCGCATCGACGACGCCAGGCCGAAGCTGATCATTTCCGCCTCTTGCGGCCTGGAGCCCGGGCGCGTCGTCGCCTACAAGCCGTTGCTCGACAAGGCGATCGAGATGTCGCGGCACAAGCCCGAAGCCTGCCTCATCCTGCAGCGCGATCAGCTGCGCTGCGAGCTAAAGGAGAACCACGACATCGACTATGCCGACGCCGTCGCCCGCGAGCGGGCCGCGGGCGCCAATGTCGACTGCGTTCCGGTGCTCGCGACCGATCCGCTCTACATCATTTACACGTCCGGAACGACCGGCCAGCCCAAGGGCATCGTGCGCGACAATGGCGGCCACATGGTTGCGCTGAAATGGTCGATGGAGAACGAGTTCGGCGTCAAGCCGGGCGAGGTGTTCTGGGCGGCTTCCGACGTCGGCTGGGTGGTCGGCCATTCCTACATCGTCTACGGCCCGCTGCTGCATGGCTGCACGACCGTCCTGTTCGAGGGCAAGCCGGTCGGCACGCCCGACGCCGGAACCTACTGGCGGGTGATATCAGAGCATGGCGTGGTCGCGCTGTTCACCGCGCCGACCGCATTCCGCGCCATCAAGGGGCAGGACCCCAAGGGCGAATTCGTCCCGAAATACGACCTGTCGAAATTCCGCACGCTGTTCCTCGCCGGCGAGCGCGCCGATCCGGAAACCATCAAATGGGCGGAGCAGAAATTGAACGTGCCGGTGATCGACCATTGGTGGCAGACCGAGACGGGCTCGCCGATGACGATCAACCCAGCCGGATTAGGGCTACTGCCGGTGAAATACGGCTCGCCCGGGGTGCCGATGCCCGGCTACGACATCCGTGTGCTCGACGATGCCGGCCACGAAGTGCCGCGCGGCACGTTGGGCAATGTCGTGGTCAAGTTGCCGCTGCCGGCCGGCTGCCTGCCGACGCTGTGGAATGCCGATGACCGGTTTCGCCAAGCCTATCTCGAGGAATTCCCCGGCTTCTACAAGACGGCGGATGCCGGCATGATGGACGAGGACGGCTATTTGTTCGTGATGGCCCGCACCGACGACATCATCAATGTCGCCGGCCACCGGCTGTCGACCGGCGCCATGGAGGAGGTGCTGGCCGCGCATCCGGACGTTGCCGAGTGCGCTGTCGTCGGCGTCTCAGATGCGATGAAGGGCCAGGTTCCGCTCGGCTTCGTCGTGCTGAATGCCGGTGTCACGCGTGACAGCGCCACTATTGAGACCGAGGTGGTCACGCTGGTGCGCGAGCGGATCGGCCCGGTCGCCGCCTTCAAGACGGTGGTCACGATCAAGCGCCTGCCCAAGACGCGCTCCGGCAAAATCCTGCGCGGCACCATGCAGAAGATTGCCGACAAGGAAGTCTGGACAATGCCGGCGACCATCGACGATCCGGTCATTCTCGACGAAATAACCGCGGCGCTGAAGGGACGCGGAATCGGGCTTTAGCTGCTTTCGGAGCGCGGCAGGCGGATCGCGGCTTCGGACGAATACGAATTCATCCTGCACTGCAATCGTCTGTTGTGCAATGCAGCAATAGCCCTTAAACCTTTGCGTGGGGGGCCATTCCGAAGGCACGGCATGGCTCAGCAAAAAACAACATTCGGCGGCGTCGACATCCTGCGTTTTGTCGCCGCTGTCCTCGTGATGGTCTACCACTACGGCTTCTGGGTGTGGGCGTTCCCCGAGGGCGTTTCGGCGCGTGCGACGGGCGGCATCCCGCCGCATCCGGAAATAGGCGGACTGGTCCAATTCGGATGGGTCGGCGTCCAGATATTCTTCGTCATCAGCGGCTTCGTCATCGCCTTCAGCGCCGAGCATTCGACTCCGCTGCGGTTTTTCGAGGCAAGGGTGAAACGATTGGCGCCGGCCGTCTGGATCTGCGCACCAGTCACCGCGATGGTGCTGCTTCTCGTCGATCTCAGTTGGCCGACGGACGCTGTCACCACGCTCATACGCACCGCCCTGTTCGTTCCGTTCAACCCCTGGGTCGACAGCGTCTATTGGACGCTCGGCATCGAGATCGCCTTTTATGCCATCGTCTGGATCCTGCTGCGGCTCGGCCGCTTCGACCTGATGGAAGCGGTGGCAGTTGCGCTCGGCGCGATCAGCACGCTTTTCTGGTGCCTATACTATCCATTCGACTGGACGGACCTTGCCGAGGCGCGCTGGCTCGACCTGCTCCTGGTGCATCACGGATGTTTTTTCGCGACAGGTGTGCTGTTCTGGCTGATGCGTTTCAAGGCAGTGACGCCCGCCCGCCTTGTCTTCTGCGCCTTGTTCCTGGCCGGCGGCGTGCTGCAGATCATAAGTGCTGTCGACGTCCGCAGCATCAAGGTCGAAGCCGCGATGCCCTACGGGCCGCCGATCGTCCTGTTCCTCGCTGCCATGGCGCTGATGGCGTGGTCGTTACGGCTCGACCTGTCCTGGCGCGGCTGGCGCCGGATCGGCCTGATGACCTACCCTCTCTATCTGATCCATAATGTCGTCGGCGCAGCCATTCTCGGCGCCTTGATGCGTGCGGGAGTGCCATACCTGCTTTCGGTGGTCATCGTCGGGGCGACCATGATCGCCGCGAGCTGGCTGATTGCGATCGAGGCCGAACCGCGCATCCGGCTTCTGCTCGACCACACCATCTTCCGCTACCGTCTCAAGGCGGCGTAACGCGCCAGCGTTGTCACGCCGGTTCCTGGCTGCAAACGTCCTACGGTGGAATGTCCGGCACAAAGCAGGGTGCGGACGCTTTTGCGCGTCCCGTCGCGGCTCGGCGACCTGACCTGATCAAGAGAGGAAATCGACCGGCACCCTAAGGAACGTCATTCGCCACCGACCCTACCGGCAGTGCACAGGCTGCCGGTCATGGTCTGTTCGAGGGGCATTCGTCTTCGCTCACGACGGCCTCGGCCCGGTATCGGCCTGACGGCGGAAGACGAAGATCTGCCGGTCCTACAGACCGGCCTCAGCTGTTCACCTTCGTCCGCGCTTCCGACTTCTCCAGATAGTATGACGAATATCTGTCGAAGAATTTTTCCGAGCCGCCGATCGATCCATACTTCGCCAGCTTCTTCAAATCGACCTTGTTGAGGACGACGCCGACGATCTTGTTGGCGATATAGGATTCCGAACTCAAAATGGATTGCACCATCGCACGCGGCGTGCGCCCCCACTCGGTCACGAGCACGAAGCCGTCGGCAAGCGGCGCAAAGGCCTTGGCATCGACCACGGGGCCGAGCGGCGGCAGATCGACGACGATGTACTGGAAGGTCTCCTTGGCATTGTCGATGAAACGCCGCATCCCGGCCGACGACAGAAGCTCGCTTGTGTGCGAGAAATGACCGCGCGGCACGGCGGGGACGATCGCCAGCTTGGTCTGCCGGTCGATCTTGCCGACGGACTGCCAGGTCTGCCCGCTCACCACCGCTTCCATCAGGCCTTGCTCGGCCTCCATGCCAAGGCTGCGGCTGAGGCCGGGGTTACGCAGGTCGCCGTCCACCAGCAGCGTTTTCGACCCGTTGGCGGCAAGCAATCCGGCCAGATTCGCCGCCACGGTCGACTTGCCCTCGCCGGGAAGGACCGAGATCACGCCAATGACCCGGCTGCCTTGCCCTTCCATCACCACGTCGAAGGCAATCTTGGCGCTGCGCAGCGTCTCGGAAAACATCGATGCCGGGGCGTCGATGCTCACCCGCATGCGCGCGCGTCTTTCAGCCGCCGATGGTGATGGGGCGGTTTTGATATCCGCCTGACCGTCATCGCGCTTATCGTCCTTGGCGACCTTGCTGCCAATGATCGGCAGGTAGCCGAGGAATTTGAGGCCGACGCGATCGCGAACGTCTTCGCCGGTCCTGAAGAACCGCTCCCTGAACTCATTCAGGCCACCAACCCCGGCTCCCAACATCACGCCAAGCACGAGCGAAAGTCCCAGCACTATGGACGTGCGCGGGGTTGCCGCGGACTTCGGCAGCGTCGCGTCCGAGATGACGCGGATCTTGCCGACCGGGAAGGATTGCTGCTGGGAGGCTTCCTCGTAGCGGCCAAGGAACGTTTGATAGAGCGTCGAGAGCGCCGTTGCCTTCTGCTCCAGTTCGCGCAGCTTGACCTGCGACTGGTTGTCGATGGAACTCTTGCCAGCCGCTAACGCGACATTTGCACGGAGCGCCGTCTCGCGCGCGAGAGCGACTTCGTATTCGTTGCGGTAACTTTCGGTCAATTGCTTCAGCTCGCCGAATATCTGCGCCGATATGTCGGCCCTTTCCTTGGCAAGTGCGACCGCCTGGGGATGCTCAGCCCCGAAATTGGCTTCGATATCCTGCTGCCGCTTGGCGACAGTGAGATAGCGGGTCTTGAGCGTTGAAATGATCGAGTTGCTCGGCTGGTCGGCGGATATCGCGGCGTCCCTGAATGCGTTGTCCGAACCGCTTTCGACGATCGACTTGTATTGCTGGTAGCGGGCGCTGGCGCGGGCGGTATCGGCCTGCGCCTCAATGAGCTGGCCATTGAGGTCCGACAGTTGCTTGTCACTGATCAACTGGCCGTCATCGACGGCCAGCCCATGTTCGGCCCTGAACTTCTCGACGGCGAGCGCCGCTGCCTGGGAACTTTCGCGAAGCTCCGTCAGCCGACCTTGCAGCCAGACCGCCGCCCGCTCGGTCGCATCGAAGCTCGCATCGAGCTGATCGGCGAGATAGGCGTCGGCATAGGCTTTGGTGACCGCGGTCGCAAGTGCGGGGTCCGTCGCCTGGTAGGCGATGGAGATCACATAGCTTCGACCGATGCGCTCGGCTTGCACCTCGTCCTGCAGTTTGAGGATTGCGTAATCGCGCCGTGACGAGGCAATCATCGCGTCACGCGTCGCCGGGTCAAGCTGAGTAACGTCGGCCGTACCCACGGCGGGATTGGGACGGAAATACCGGACCACGCCGCGCACAAAACCGGCAGCCTTCGACACGGCCGACGTCGGAGGGTCCATGAAAGCGTCGTTCTGATCGAGTTTCTGCTTGTCGACGACCACCGCCGCCAGTCTCGCCGAGTGGAGTATTTCGATCTGGCTCAGAATGGCGGAGTCGGTCTGCATGCTGACCGACGCCGCCGAGACCTCGTCGACGACCTTGTTCAACCCTTCGTCGATCAGTACACGGCTCGTCGCCATGTAGGTGGGAGGCGTGGTCTGCAAATAAAGCACGCCCAGAAAAAGACCGATGGCAGCGCATGCCGCAACCACCTTTGCCTGCCTTGCTGCCATGCCGAGCAGGCGCTCGACATCGATAAAATCGTCGGCGCTGACTGGGTCCGAACTCGGCAATGGTTTCCTCTTGTCGAGAGGAAAATTGGCATAATTCATCTTCGGTCCAATTCAAGTTTGCATCTAGAGCGGCGGTCTCTCAAGTCGAACGCGCCGCCGCTCTATTTTGGTTTGAGCCTCGGATTTTCCCAAACCCTGTCTCCACTCGGGTCCGCTGCTCTCGTTTGCAGGCGCTAGAGCGGGAGCATCAGCATATGCCCAACGCAAGCTTCATGCCAGCCACCGCGAGACCTGGGCAGTCAAACATATCGGCATGTCTTGCGTCACCATTCATATGCTTGCTCCCAAAAAATGGGCTTTATGCGGCTTCCACCCGGCGCTCATGCAACCGGACGAACTCCTGAAGCATCTCGAAGATCGGTCCCTTCATGTCGTCGCGCGCCAGCGCGAAGGCGACATTGGCCTGGATGAACCCTTCCTTCGAGCCACAATCGAACATCCGGCCGTTGAAGGGCTGCGCGAAGAAAGCCTGGCTTTGCGCAAGGCGGACCATGGCGTCGGTCAGTTGGATCTCATTGCCGGCGCCGCGCTGCTGATTGCCGAGCAGCCCGAATATTTCAGGCTGCAGGATATAGCGGCCGTTGATGTAGTAGTTCGACGGCGCATTCGCCGGAGCCGGCTTTTCGACCATGGCGGTGACCTCGAAGCCCGAGCCGACATCGGCGCCGCAGCCGACGATGCCGTATTTGCTGGTCTCGGTCGGGTCGCAGCGCTCGACGGCGATGACGTTTCCGCCGGTCTGCGCATAGAGGTCCGCAATTTCAGCGAGACATCCGCGACCGCCGAAGGACACCATGTCCGGTAACAGCAATGCGAAGGGCTCATCGCCGATGACTTCCCGGGCGCACCATACCGCATGGCCGAGACCTTGCGGTGACTGCTGCCGGATGAAGCTCGTCGCACCAGCCACGGGAAGCAGGCTTTCCAGCGCCTGAAGCTGCGCCGTCTTGCCGGTCTGCTCCAAAGTTCCGATCAATTCTGGATGCAGGTCGAAATAATCCTCGATGACCGCCTTGTTTCGGCCCGTCACGAAGACAATGTGCTCGATGCCGGCTTCGAACGCTTCGTCCACCGCATATTGCACGACAGGCCTGTCGACGACCGGCAGCATTTCCTTCGGCATCGACTTGGTCGCCGGCAGGAATCGCGTTCCAAGCCCCGCTACCGGTATGACTGCCTTCCTGACTTTCTTCATTGCATATTCCTTCTGAGGAGATCGACTTCAACCTGTCGCAGGCCGCGAAAACTATTTTTCAGCTGCCTGCACCCTTCACCTCCCCCGCACCCACGGCAAATTGCGCCGCCACCCTTCGCAGCCGAACGGCGATCGGCATGCCCATATGCCAAACCGCCGCCGGATCGCTGAGCGCCGTCCACACCGCCTTGAGTGGGGATCGCGCCTTGATATGCTGGACCAGAGAAAGGAACGACGCCGCCTTGCGCAGGCTGCGCGTGCGCCTTGCGAAAGCGGCTGCGGCCTTTGCGTCCATCGAATGGGTTCTGGCGAAAACGAGGTCGGCCTTATGCATCGCCTCGACGTGATGCAGTTCGAGCACGCGGGAAATGGAGCCGGTCCGGATATGGTAGACATAGCCGGTCGTCGGCTCGACCACGCACTTGCCGCCCTTGGCCAGAGCACTGGCCAGCAGAATGTAGTCCTCGCCGATGATCAGTCTTTCGTCATAGCGAAGCCCGTTTTCGTTCAGAAACCGGCGCTGGAAGATCGGTTTGAGATAGCCGAGATTGAACCTGGATTCGAAGACCACATTGCCAGCAATATAGTCCGCCAGCGAGATTTCACTCAAACCCTCGAGATAGTCGGCCGGGAACATCGTCTCTTCGGCAACACCGTCCTCGCGAACGACCTGGAGATTGTCGACTGCGATCGCGGCGCCCGCTTTCTCGGCGCGGTCAATCATGGTGCAGATCCGCCCGGGATAGACCGCGTCGTCGGAATCGAGGACCGCCACCCACCTTCCGCGGGCAAGCTCAAGGCCGACATTCCTGGCGCCGCCTGGACCGCGGTTTTGCTCAAGTGCGACGACGCGCACGATGTCTTCGGAGTAGGATCGCGCTAGATCGAGCGTCCGGTCGCGCGACTGGTCGTCGACGACGATCACCTCCACGCTCACATCGCGCTGGGCGATGGCGCTGGCGATCGCCCGCTCGATGGTCAGCTCCGAATTGTAGGCGGCAATGACAAAGGTGACGTCAGGCTGCACGCTTGCCCCCTTCCTGCGGCGAGGGCAGGCCGTATTGGCGGATTTCACGCACGCCGACAAGACCGCTCACGACGCCGACATGCATGATGCCGCGAAGCACGCTTCGGTTCCTGCGCACGGGACTGATGGCGACCGGGATTGCCGATGCGAAACAAAAAACCGCCTTTGCCGAGGCGAGGCCGACTTGCCTGACCAGCGCGAGGCCATGCGCGTCGCGCCCCAGCAGGTGCCCATGCGTCTGCCCGACGCGGAACCGGCGGCGACGGAGCCAGTCGAAAGCCGCCCTGGCGCGCGGCACCACTTCATCGACCCAGGCCTGCGGCGAAAAGGCTATGCGACCGCCGGCCTTGACCATATGGTCGAAGAATTCGGTGTCCTCGCCACCGGTCTGACCACGCGCCAGGCTGAATCGCCGGCCGCGGAGGCTGTCGGCGCCCATCCTGAGCAGGACGTTGCAGGTGTAGCCGGTGCGGATCTCGCCGCCCACCCAGACGGGCAAGGTGGAGTGAAAATCGCCGCGGCGCATCCAGTTGGGCGCATCCGGCCGATAGCGCGCCCGCACTGGCCCGAGCACGGCGGCAGCGCCACTCAAGTCCGCCGTCGCAACCAGTTCGACGAGCCATCTGGACGATGCCGTTTCGTCATCGTCGAGGAAGGCGACGAAATCCGCCGTGCTGGCGTCGAGGCAGGCATTGCGGGCGATCGAGATGTTGCGTGCCGGGCAATGACGATAGCTGATCGGCAGCTTCAGCGTCTCCGCCAGCGTCGCCACCAGCAGTTCGGCCGTCGGCCCGTCATCATTGTCGGCGACGATGACGCGGATGTCGAATCCCAAAGGCACGTCCAGGGCGGCAACCGAGCGAAGCGTGTCGGCAAGCTCCGGCCGCCGAAACGTGCAGACGCAGACGTCGACGCTGCGGTTTTTTTCGGCCACATCCACTATGCCACCCTCCTACGCTGCGATCGCGGTCCAAGCAGTTGCAGCCAGAAACCGACGGACCAGCCGAAATGCATGACCATTGCCGAAATCCCGGCAAGGGCGCTGTCCGGATTGCGCTGGCTGATCGCAATCCGCACGCCATAGCCGAGACAAACCGACGCCCACACCAGAATCGGCATGACTGCCAGCCAATGCACGAAGAAAAAGGCAGAGAGAAGGACGACAGGGAACACCAGGAGCGGCACCATCTGCCGGACCTTCGGTATCATGCGGTGCTTGAGAACATTCTTTGCTCGGCCGCGGCCATAGCCGAGATACTGGAAATAGAGGCCGGCGAGCGACGAGCGCGGGTAATAGATCATTTGCGTCTTGCCGCTCATCCAGATCCGGTAGCCGGCCTTGCGCAGCCGGTAGTCGAGTTCCGCATCCTCGTTGTGGCTGAACGTCTCGTCATAGCCGCCCACCGCCTTGAACGCCGAAATCCGCATCAGCGCATGGTGACCGTGGTCGACCCACTCTCCCGCCGAGAGATGCCGGTGCTTGGAGCCGCCCGTGCCGAGCTTGGAATTCTGTGCAGCCGCAACCGCGTTCTGCACTGTGCCACTGCCGCTGGTCAGCATCGAGACGACGACCGAATCGGCGCCGGTGGCCAGCGCCTCTTCGATCAGCCGGTCGCAATAATCCGGTGGGTAGCCGCCATGCGCGTCGATGCGAATGAAATATTCAGCCCCATCGCCGTACCTGGCGATGGCGAGATTGATCGCCGCGCTCTGGAGGCGCTTTTCATTGTCAAGAAGGATGACCCTCGGATCCTTCCCGGCGATCTCCTCGACGATCGCCCTGGTGCCGTCCGTGCTACCGCCATCGGCAACTATGATCCGGGCGCCGAGCCTCTCGGCGGCCGGTCGAAGCTCATGAACAAGCTCACCGATGTGAGCCGCTTCGTTCAGGCATGGAATCACGATCAGGTTGGACGGCATTTCGGTCTGCATCATCGGCCCATCTCCTTCCCTAGCCATCCTAAGCCAGTGCCTCGGCAGCATATGAACCGGGCGCGACCGTCAATCCGCGAAGCTTCTCGACGAGCGCCCGGCAATCGCTGCGATCGTGGCTCCAGGTTCGCGGATTGCGGGCAAGAACACGCGTCCGCAATTCCCCGAAACGATGCTCCTCCAACTCGCCCAAGGCGGCCTCGAGTGCCTCCGGAGTGGCTTGAGGCAAGAGAACACCGATTCCTTGCTGGTCGAGGAACCGGCCGGTTTCGGTGTGGCCCATCGAGATCGGCACGGCGCCGAAGCGGCAGCCCTCGTAGAGGCGGTTGGGCAGCAGCCATTCAGAATTCAGCCCCTGCTCGAAAAAATCGATGGCCCAGGAAAAATGAACCTCACGGTAGATCGTCGCCATGTCTTCGGGATTCCGATAGGGTCCGCCAAACGAGAGCCAGGGCTCAGATTCGACGAAACCGTGGAAATCCGGAAATTCGGAAAGCGCCGGACGGCCCCTTAGGATGATTTCGAAGCGGCCCTCGAGTCGTCGGGAAAATTCGGCCAGCAGTTCCAGGGAGCGGCGGCATCGGAGCGCGCCGAACCAGCCGATCCGCCAAGGCCGAGCGACGGGCTCCGCCGCCGTGCGATCATTCAGCGAAACGGCGGCAGGCTCGAAATATTTGTTTTCGAGCAGTTCGACCGGCGCGGCAATCTGCCCGAACGGCTTGAAATAGTTTGCGATGAAGGCCGGCGAACTGGTGACCAGCAGCTTTACATCCCTGGCCAGATAGCGCTCCGCGCCGCGCATCGCCTTGCCCAGAAAATCGTCGCGAAGCATCAGGCGATGGATGTCGAGACACTCATAGACGATCGGCACGGTTGCCTGGAATGCCGATTTGGCACGCCGGGCAAGCGCCAGCATTTCCAGATTGCGCGCGATGATGAGGTCGGGTCTGGGCATCGAACCGAGTTTCGACCCGATCGAAACCGCCGCCTTGGTGACCGCTGCAAGCCGCTGGGCGAATCGCCCATCGCGCGTTGCGCCAAGATCGATCGGATGCAAGCCCTCGACCTCGGCGATCGGGCTTGCTGACCGGCGAAAGCCTGCCAGTGTGACCTGGGCGCCGCCTGCCTTGAGCATTATGATCCGCCGGCGCACTGCCGGATCGGAGACGTCGTGCACCAAGTACAAGACATGCAGCATGAAAAACTCGACCGCTGTTGGCCCGCCCGAAAGAATCCTAGTACAGCTCGTGCTGCATCGCAACATTTTTGGTGCAGCGTAGCAAAAATCAATGTTTTTTGTTGCGCTGCAATATTATTGCCGTAGTTTGATGGTGGCATCGGGCATGGGTCGGGACTCCGGGACCGGCACGAAAATCAGGGACCCTGAATTTGCAAGCCAATGCATTCGACCCGCCAGAGGGCTCTCTCCGCAGATCGGTCGGACGCGGCGCTATCATTACGGCTTTGGCGCAATCGGTGCGGGTTGCGACGCAGATCGTCTCCGTCATCGTGCTGTCGCGCCTGCTCTCGCCGCAGGACTTCGGCGTCGTGGCGATGTGCGCGCCTGTGCTGGCGTTCATCGCGCTGTTCCAGGATTTCGGCCTGACCCAGGCGACGGTTCAGAAAAGCGGAATCAAGCATAAAGAGGTCAATTACCTCTTCTGGGTCAATGTCGCGGTTAGCGCATTGCTCGCCTGCGTGCTTGCCGGCGCGGCGCCTCTGGTCGCCGCCTTCTATGGCGAACCGCGGGTGGCTGGTCTGGTGGCAGCACTCGGGCTGCAGATCATAGCCTATGGGCTGGGCGCCCAGCATCTGGCGCTGTTGACACGCCGAATGCAGTTCGCCCGCTTGGCCATCATCGACGTCGCAAGTGCCATTGCCGGCCTTGCCGTATCGATCGCCTGGACTTTCATCGACCGTTCCTACTGGGCGCTTTTTGCCGGCACCCTGACAGCAGCCGTACTGCCCACGCTTTGCTACTGGGCAAACTCGCGATGGCGCCCCAGCCTGCCGCGCAAGGTCAACGGCATTAGCGAGCTGATCAATTTCGGCGCCGGCATCACCGGGTTCAACTTCGCCAACTTCTTTGCCCGAAATCTCGACAATGTGCTGATCGGAAAATACTGGGGCGAAGCGCAGCTTGGACTCTATGACCGCGCCTATAAGCTGCTTCTGTTTCCGTTGAGCCAGATCACCAATCCGCTGTCGAAGGTCATGGTGCCGGCTCTTTCCAGGCTGAAGGACGAGCCGGATCGCTACCGCAGCGCTTATCTTCGCGTCATGCCGCTGATATTGCTGGTCGCACTTCCGGGTGTCGCCTTCGCCATAGCCATGGCCGACGTGCTGATACCGTTCGTGCTCGGCGAGCAGTGGCGGCAGAGTTCCAGCATCTTCCTGGCGCTCGGTTTTGCCGGTCTGCTGCAGCCGCTCAACAACCCGGCGGGATGGCTTTTCATCAGCCAGGGCCGCTCGGGCGATTTCATGCGCTGGGGCATCATAACAGCCTTGACGTCGGTGCTGGCCTTCCTGATCGGCCTGCCCTATGGCGCGCTGGGCGTGGCGATCGCCTACGCGATCAGCGAGTATCTCAGAACACCTTTTCTGTGGCTGTATATAGGAAAGACCGGGCCGCTGCGGGCAAGCCATATGCTTCGCGCGGCAACGCCCTTCGTGCTTGGCGCGCATCTGGCGCTTGCCGCGATCTGGTTCGCCAAGCCGTTGCTGCCGCAACAGCACATCTTCGCGATGGCGAGCGCCGTGGCGCTGTCCTACATGATCACGGTCATCACCGCGCTGGCGTTTGCTTCCGGCCGCGAGGCGTTGCGGGAGGCCCTAAAACTGCTGCCGGCGCGGGCGCCTAAGGCCGCACCAAGCGAGGCGAAGTAACTTGCACGGACATCCATACGAGGACCAGGTCTGATCCCATGCACTACCGATCGATCTCCGACATGAATGATGCGATTGTCAGAAACCTTCACCGGTTGCCGCGCGACATCGACCTGGTGGTCGGGGTCCCGCGAAGCGGCATTCTCGCCGCCACCCTGCTCAGCCTGACGGCGAACATTCCGATGACCGACCTGGACAGTTTCCTGGCCGGAAAGATCTATACTTCGGGCGTCACCAAACGGCGCGCCGCGCTCGACCGCCAGGCGACCGATATGCGC
This sequence comes from Mesorhizobium sp. WSM2561, assembly GCF_000513915.1. NCBI lineage: Bacteria > Pseudomonadati > Pseudomonadota > Alphaproteobacteria > Hyphomicrobiales > Phyllobacteriaceae > Mesorhizobium > Mesorhizobium sp. WSM2561. The sequence goes on along the minus strand of NZ_AZUX01000002.1, from coordinate 150,058 downwards.
AAGGTCCTGGTGATCGACGACAGCGTCAGCGGCGGCGCTGCTATGAGAGAGGCGCGCAGCCGGGTAGAGGCCGCCGGCATCAAGGCGGACTTCACCTTTGCCGCGGTGTTCGGCCTGCTGCTCCAACACGAGGAAACCGACATCGTCCTCGAGGTCGTGCCGCATCCAAGGATGTTCCAATGGAACTTCATGCACCACAAATTCCTCGCGCAATGCTGCGTCGACATTGACGGCGTGCTTTGCCTGGACCCGACCGAAGCAGAGAATGACGACGGCCCCGCCTATGAGAAATTCCTGGGCGAAGCGCTGCCTCTGTTTGGCCCGACCCGCAAGATCGGCTGGCTCGTCACCAGCCGGCTCGAGAAATACCGCGCGCTTACCGAAGCATGGCTGGCAAAGCACGGCATAGAATACGACAAGCTGATCATGCTTGACCTGCCGAGCAAGGCAGAACGGCAACGGCTTGGCGTGCATGGCAGTTTCAAAGCCGATTTCTACCGCAAATCCGATGCCATCCTGTTCATCGAAAGCGAGCACCAGCAGGCCCTCAAGATAGCCGAGCTTTCCGGCAAGCCGGTGCTGTGCGTTGAAACGCATCTGGTAATTTATCCTGACACGCTGTCACTTCCGGCACTTGGACAGGCGGCGCGCAACCTTCCGGGCAGGTTAAGGCAGATCAGTTCGCCTGACGGGCGCAAGACGGCAATCAAGACCGTCGCGCGCACGCTGCTTGGCGAACGCGGTTACGAGACGCTCAAAAGCCGGGTCAAACGACCGGCTTGAACCCGGTTTCGGGACTTAAAGCGCGTCACGCGACGCGCGCTTTAATTTTTTTTTATGCGGTCGTTGTCGCAAAACCGCTACGCACCCCCGGGTCAGGCCCGAGGGCATGCTTTTGGGCGACATGCGTTAGGCGGCTTGCCGCGAAGGCTGTCGTGTCGCTCGCTCCAGCATCGAGAAGAAGGTCGCGAACTGACCCGCCGGATCGAGTTCCGGGCGCTCGGAGAATGCACGCGCCGCCGCTGAAAGCCGCCCATATTCCTGGCTGTCGGTCCACAGACGCCTGACCACGGCCACCCAGTCGGCGAGTGGGGCATCGTAATCCAGCACCACGCCACCGGAGCCGATCGCTTCGGGCAGGCCGCCACGACGCGAGCCGGCGACTGGAATGCCGCTGCAATGGGCTTCCGACGCCACCCGGCCCCAGGCCTCTTCCCATTTGCTGGGAGCCAGCAGGATTTTCGTGCGGCCGTAGACCGTCTTCATGTCGTTGGTCCGGCTCTCCAGCGTGACGTTGCCGAGCGGCGCGATCGTCTGCTCGATCCGGGCCCGATGATCATCGTCAAGCTTCCAGCTTTCGACGAACAGGAACGGGATTTCAGAGCAGGCGGCGGCGATGCGCACCGCAAGCTCGAAACCTTTTTCCTCATAGGGGTTGATCAGCGTGACAAACTCGCCCGTCGTCGGCGTGCGGTAGAGCGCGGGATTGATGGTCGGCGGTATAACCGTCGAATCGATATCGAATTTTGCCTTGTAGGTGCGCGCCGTGAACTCGGAATTGGCTATGTAGAGCGCCGAATGCAGCTCGCGCAGATCGCCGCCCAATTCGTGGAACTCGACATTCCTGAGATAGACGACCAGCGGCACGCCTTCGGCCTGCAGCGCCTTGCCGATCGGAACCGACTTGTGGCACTGGACCACGGCGACATCCGGCCTCAGTTTTTCGACGGCAAAACCCGCCGCCTCCCAGGGAAACCAGGCGCGCACGACCGGATAGCCCGGAAAGCTGTCGATGACAGCGCGCTGCCTCAAAAGCTTCATCTTGGCGCGCGCCTTGTAGCCGAAGACGCCCTGGCCGAACAGGGCGGCGAGCACGGAAGCCTCATGCCCGTGCTCGCGCAACTGTTCGGCAAGATGATGGGTGCTGGACTGGACACCGCCGCTGAACTGGGGCGTGTAACCGTTACCGCCTGCAAAAAGCACTTTCATGGTTTCGGCTCCTTGTCGCATTCTCAAGTTTACGGGCAATGACGCACGGCTTATTTACGGATGCTGGCTTGCGACCCGCTTCAAGCATCCTGCTGCGCCTCTAAATTGGCGAACGGATTGGTGCATGGCTGCCATCCGGTGAACCGGACCGGGTCGGCTGGCGAACTGCGCCGGGCGTAGTCGGTCAGCATATGGAACTCCGCAACGACCCAGCGGTCGAAATGCCTCAGGTCCTGTTTTTTCTGTTCGGGCAGAAACCGGCGGGCGGCGCCCAATTTCAACGCCTCAAGCAGAGTGACAGCATCGCCCAGCTTTGTGTTCGGAAATATCCAGGGGTTCCGCTTCTGGAATTCCAGGACGAACTGCTGCAAATGCTCGATGCGCATGTTCAGCCTGCCGAAATATCTTTCGAGCGTGACGCGCACCAGATCCTCGTCCGAAAGCGAGGAAACGGTGGCGTAGGCGATGCCGGTCGAAGCAACTCCGCCAGCCATGATGGCCAGTGCCGCGCGTCGCGAAACCTTGGTCATCCGGCCATTTCCTTTCCTGCTATCCGGCTCGCCGCCCGCAGGGAGAGGGCTGCCGCCGTCAGGCTCGGGTTGGCGCAGGAACAGCTTGGATATGTGCTCGAGCCGACGACAACCAGGTTCCTGAGCTGATGGTGGATCATGTCCCGATCGACCACCGAATCCGCCGGGCTCGAGCCCATCCGCAACGTGCCCTGGACATGCGACTCGGTGCGCCGGATGCCGCGATCGAAGATCTCTTCGACCGGCAGCGGCGCCAGAAGCGCCGCCAATTTCTCCTTTGCCCGCGCCATGCCCTTGACCGCATAGTCGGATGCTCCCGCGAAACTGACGAAGGCGTTTTCATCCTCATCGAGAATCACGAGATTTTCCGGGTCGAGCAGGTCTTCGGTAACAATGATGATGGGAAGCGTCTGACGGACACGTCCCTTTTCAGGGCGCATCCCGTGCTGCCAGCGGTTTTCGAAATAGACCAGCGCCGCCGCATGGTCTGATCTGTGAGCGCCGTCATAAAGGCCGAAATTCAAGCCGGTGGTGATGGTGCTTCCGTCGAAATTGTCGACGCCGTCGAGATAGGCTTCGAAATTCCATCCGTAGGATTCGTGCAGGCCGCGCCCGACGAATTCGCCCGACAGGCCGGACCGCAACATGATCGCCGGGCTCTGGATGGCATTGGCACCCAGTATGAAAAGATCGCCGCTGACTGAATATTCCTTGCCCTCATGCACGAATGCGACCGAACGGACCGAGCCGCCGATATGGTCGAGCCGGCGCACTTCAGCGCCAAGGCAGACCGAAACGTCGGGATGCTCGAAGACGTGCATCAGGCCATTGTTGGCGGTGAATTTGGCATCGACCGGGCATAGTCCGCATCGCAAGTTGGCGCAGCACGAAGACCGCTGCGCGGTCGGCACGCGCGCGCGGGCTGTCGGCATGACAAAATGCTGGTCCGGCTGCGCCGCTTTCATCATCCGGTCCGGCGTCGACATGTGATGCGGTGGCTGGGGAAATGGCCTGGAACGCGGCATCATCGCCGCCATGTCGGGGTCGCCTGAAATCGACATGACGTCCTCTGCATCGCAGTAAAACGGCTCGAGCTCGTCATAGCTGATCGGCCAGTCGTTACCGACGCCGTAGAGGCTTTTCAGCCTGAAGTCGTTCGGGTGAAAGCGCGGCGTCTGGGCGAACCAGCAATTCGTTCCGCCACCCAATCCGATGGTGTAATTCCACGGCTTGTCAGAGTTGGTCTTGTAGGTGGTCTCGTCCTCGATGTCGGTGTTGACGTTCTGCTCGAGCTGCCATTCATGCGTGTTGTGCCCGCCCCATTCCAGAACCAGAATGCGTGCCTTTCGCTGCTTGGCGAACGCATGCAGGAAGAAGGCCGAACCGAAACCGGAACCGACTGCGACAAGATCGAAATGCTCGTTGGCGATCTGTTCCGGCCTGATGCCCAGCACCATCAGAGAAGACCCCTTGTTGACACGAGCGCGTTCATCGAAGCCTTCGCGATCGTCCTTGATGTCCTAGCCACCGGCCTGTCCCGCCTGATCTCACGCCGCCATCCTGCCTATCGAGTGATATTCGATGCCGTAGCGAGCGATGACCTTGGGGTCGTAGAGGTTTCGACCGTCGAAGATGATCGGAGTGGACAGCGCATCCTTGATCGCGTCGAACGACGGTGCCTTAAAATTCTTCCACTCGGTGGCGATCATGAGCGCATCGGCGCCACGCAGCGCTGCCTCCTTGGTCCCGCACAAGAGCAGATCCTCGCGCAGTCCGTAGACGGCCTGGCATTCCTGCATCGCCTCGGGATCGTAAGCCTGCACTTTGGCGCCGGCCTTCCAGAGCGCTTCCATCAAGACCCGAGCCGGCGCTTCACGCATGTCGTCGGTATTGGGCTTGAAAGCCAGGCCCCACAGCGCAAAAGTCTTGCCCTTCAGATTGCCGTTGAAAGAGCGGTTCACCTTGTCGAACAGGACCGATTTCTGTTCGTTGTTGCGTTCCTCGACGGCGCGCAGCAGCTTGGCATCGAATTTGACACCTTCGGCGGTCTTGATCAGGGCGCGCACATCCTTCGGGAAGCACGAGCCGCCATAACCGAGGCCCGGATAGATGAAGTGGTAGCCAATGCGCGGATCGCTGCCGATGCCCTTGCGGACCTCCTCGATGTCGGCGCCGAGTTCCTCGGCCAAATTGGCCATTTCGTTCATGAAGCTGATCTTGGTCGCCAGCATGCAATTGGCCGCGTATTTGGTGAACTCGGCGCTGCGCACATCCATCACGATCATCTTCTCGTGGTTGCGGTTGAATGGAGCGTAAAGCTCACGCATCACCGCCTCGGTGTCCTCGCTGCCGGTGCCGACGATAATGCGGTCGGGCTTCATGCAGTCGGCCACCGCGGAGCCCTCCTTGAGGAATTCCGGATTGGAGGCGACGTCGAAAGTAAGATCCTCGCGGCCCCGCGCCTTCAGCGTCACGGCGATCCTGGCCTTAATCTTTTCGCAGGTGCCGACCGGCACGGTCGACTTGCCGACGACGATCTTGGGCGCATCCATCTCCCGGCCGATGGCCTCGGCAACGGCCAGCACATATTTGAGGTCGGCCGAACCATCCTCGCCCGGAGGCGTGCCGACAGCGATCATCTGGATCTGGCCATGCTTGACGGCGGCCGCGGCGTCGGTGGTGAACTTGATGCGGCCGGCCGCATGGTTCTCCTTGACGAGGTTTTCGAGCCCGGGCTCGAAAATCGGAATGAGGCCCTGATTGAGCCGCTCCACCTTTTTCACGTCGATGTCGACGCATAATACCTGATGGCCGACTTCGGCAAGCACCGCCGCCTGCACCAGACCGACATAGCCGATTCCAAAGACCGTCAAATTCATTTGATTTCATTCCTGTTCAAGACTTCGGAGCGCTTTCGGCCCGGCCGGTTCAGATTGGTCTTTACTTAATGCTGCATGCCAGCGATTCCGGAAACTGGCATGGCTGGCCGAGCGCCGTGAATGCGATGCGATCCACTTGCAAGGTAAGCTTGCGACCCGGATCCGAAAACGGCCCCAGCCATTCCTTCATCGTGTCGCTGCCCCAGAGGCTAAAAAATATCTTTTGCGCATGGCTGGGCAGCTTTGCCGGATCGGTGATCGTGTTCACCAGCTCGCCATTGACGTACCAGCGCAGCCGGTCCTTCTCCCAGACGAAGGCGTAATCGTTAAAAGCCTTGTCGGTGCCGCCAGCTACATCCACCACTTTCTCGTTATTGCCCTTGCCGGCGATGTAGGCGTTGACCTGCACTTTGGAGGTGTCCTTGGTCAGGACCTCGAAGTCGATTTCATCCCACGGCTGCTTGTCGGTTGGGCCGATGTAGGTGAAGAAGGAGGCGTTGATGCCAGAGCCCGAATCGGTTTTCATCCGTGCCTCATAGGTGCCATAGCCGAAGCGCTGCTTGGATTGGACCTCGCCGCAGGCAAAGTCGCGATCCTTCACCTTCTGCTTTTCGAAACCGAGCGTCAGCATGCCATTGGAAAGCTTGACCTGCTTTTTGGACCAGATGCAGTTCTGATACTTGCCGTTCGCCCAGCCGTCGGCAATGTACCAACGCGCCCGGTCGAAGCTGGTGAAATCATCGACGAACGATGGCGCAGTCGGGATGTCCTGCGAACGGGAAGGGGTCAGGCCCGCAACCAGGCTGCCGAGTGCGACCAGCAGAAACGCTCCGCCCGCACATAGCTGCCTCAGTTTCCCTTGCCTCATCATGTGCGTGAACGGTCGGTCGCCGGTTGCTGGGGTGGACGTGCTTTTCGAATCCGCGTTCATACCAAACTCACCTTGTGCTGTGCGCCCCCCCAACCCAAAGTCCATATTCAAAACCATGACGAAACGAGCTGATCTTGACCTTCTGCCGGTAGCTTCCCCGGTTGCCTGCTTCTTGCCCAGTGGCGCCACCCAGGCTCTTTGAAATTTCACCCCGCGCCGGCGGACGGGTTGGCGAAATCGGCCTTGGTGGCCGAGCCAGGTTGGGCGCTTTCGTCGAAGATAGCATCCAGCGAATGCCGCAGACCCTTCATCAATTCGTTCTGGCGGGCGAGCGCCGCGATGCGCCGCTCGTAATTCAGGATCGACTTCGTCAGTTCGCTGACCTCGGAGGATCTGCTGGAGGAGGCCGCGCCATTTTCCATCGCCTCGACCAGGAAGGCGGCGTTGGTGGCCTTTGTCCGGTAGCGATTCTCAAGCCCGTTTTTCTCCGCCTCGATCTCGGCTGCGATCTGGTCAAGCAGCTTTGCCAGGCGGTCAAGGCGCGAGATATCGGTCTGCCTGTCTCGAGCCGGATCCCTTGATCTGAAGCCAAATATCGAGGCCATGCGCTCAGTTTCCTGTCATAGCCGGCCTAAGCTATCCCTTGTGCCCGGCCGGGAAAAAAGTTCTTCTCGCATCGTCCAGCTTCTCTGACAGGCGGACATTTTCGGCCGATTCAAACAGCCAATCAGAATTGCTGCACCGCAACATACATGCCATCCCCAAAGCGAGTAGGCAACCACCTAGTGCGGCGAATCGGAAATTCGCACCGCTTTGAGGCAGGGTAAGGACCTGTTGACATGATCGGCATGGCGCCGGCGGACCAGCTCAAGTCTCGCCGACCGGGCTGGTTGCGGCCATGAGAAAGCGCCGCGACGGCACAGGCTGTTTCGAGCCAAAGCCGGCGCGGCGAAACAGCGTATCCAGCTTGTCGGCGGCCACGCCGCGAACGATGGGGATGAGATTGGATTGGCTGGCCAGGGCGTAGGCCGCAGCCGCTGTCAGCCCTTTCTCGTTCTTCACGTCGAGGAAGTTTCGCAACCGATATTTGTCGCGCACCTGCCGTTCGTGCTTTCTGAGCACGGCCTTGGAGCCTTCCGGCAAACTGTCGATCGCCAGCAGCGCCAGATCCGCGTCGGCCAGACGCTTGAGATCCTGCGTCTTGTGCTGGCCGCTCAGTGAATCCGCGCGAACGATCGCGCCGTAGCCGCAGGCCCTGATGACCTTGAAGCGCGCCCCGCAAGCAACCGCGCGCGCGTAGAGTTCATAGTCTTCGCCCAGCCGCAGGTTTTCGTCATAGCGCAGCCCATGCCGGTCCAGAAAAGCGCGGCTGATCACCGGCTTGAGGAAACCCAACTCACCTCTCTGCACACGACGACTGGAGATGTTGCCTTCGATGAAGCGCTCGAAATCGAGAAATTCCGGATCGGCCGAAAACCGCGGAGCAGTGATTTTCGAAACGTCGGTCGCCGCATCGTCCCTGATCATCATGATGTTGTCGGCAGCGAAATCCCAATCGGCGCTGGCGAACAACTCGCGAAATCTGCCCTCGAGAAAAAAATCGTCGGCGTCCAGAATGCTGATGAACGGCGATTTGGAACTGGCGATCGCGGCGTTGCGGGCGAAGGAAGGACCGCCGTTGACGTCGAGCCGGATGACGGAAACCCTGCCGCTGCCATCGTCGGCCGCCCGAGCGACTTTCGCGGTATCGTCAGTGGAGGCGTCATCGACGACGACGACTTCGGCCACCTCCGGCTCGCGCAAGGCCGATGCGATGGCAACCGCAATTGTCCGCGCCGCGTTGCGGGCGGCAATGATCACGCAGACTTCCGGTTCTGTCATCAATTCGCCTCTCGACTGCACAGTAGCTCCGAATTTCCCCCTTTGATGTCCAATGCAGCTCTGATTCTCACTGACTGTCCGGCTGTACGAAAAACATCGGGCGCCGCTTATGCTGCAATTGCGAAGCAAAGCATCGTTAAAATTATCCGCTCCGTCCAGTCTTTCCTTTCAGTGTCGTCATGGCGCAAATCGATGGGCGGTGAAATGCCAGCGGATAGGCGGGCCGCTTCGCACACCGTCCCTGCGCATTCTGGACGAGTTCAGCGCACTCGAATCTCTGATCACCAGGTCGATCGACAGAGTTTAGGCAGTGGTGGCTGGGCTGAAGGGGAAGTCCGCAAGTCGGTTGCCCAGGATGCTGTCGGGCGAGCAGTCCGCCAGGGGATCCGGCCGACGCTACCTGCCGTCAGGTCAGTGGAGGCTTCTCCTGGCACTGAACTTCTCGCCATCGGCCGCTTCGGTCGAACTCAGCTTTCGTTCGACGTCGCGAATCTTATCAGCCGACGTCGGGGTATTTCTGGCAACCATGGCGAATACGAGCAGAAAGTAGCCCAGTTGAATGACAATGGCGCAGGCTATAGCGCGAAGAAGCGTTGTGCCTAGCGAAGCGCCGTCGAGATAGGACCAGGCGACCACGATCGCCAGCGCGAAAATCATGCCAATAATGAATTTTGGTAGCGACATACCCGACAGCCCGTCAACCTGCTCGGGCAAATATCGATGATTGACCACCCGAGCCTCCCTGCGCCATGCGAGCTTGTTGAGGCCACCCGCTTTTTTGGCCGGTTGCTTCCGGCCTTCCCACGCTGTCCATAATCTGACAGAAACAATTTGCAACTCTATTAAGGTGTGCAATAGCGGGCAAGGCCAGCCGCAAATTATTTTGCATAAGTTCGGGGGATCGACTCTGCCATGTTGCGACGCACACCCCGGCATCACGACCAACCACCCGGTATGGACTCACGTCAGTAAGAGCCGCAATATTAATCAGTATTTTACTTTAGGAGCGCTTTATATTTTAAAAAGCTACAGCACGATAATTCTCAACCACGCGGCCAAAGAGCGATACGCCCAAAATCAGCCTCAAAAAGGCACTAACTTTTTCAAGGTTGCCCATAATTTGTCACGAACGCGCCACAAAAGGCCAAAATTTGCGCAGGATCGGTTTATTATTTAATCAATGCATGACGCGATTATTTCAGGCGCTCAAGGAATTGTGTGTTGCGATGCAGCATTTTTTTGATATCGTGCGGCAAACCATCCGTTCAACGTATGGAGTTTACGCATGAGGGACGTAGCCAAGCCGGCCGACGCGGATTTTCCGCAGGCCGGTATCGACTTTCCACCAATCGGCGGCCTGCTTAAACGCAGCTTCGATATCGCCGGTTCACTGATTGGCCTGGTTGCTCTCAGTCCGCTGTTTGTGATGGTCGCGCTGCTTGTCAAGTTTTCCGACGGCGGGCCGATCTTCTACGGTCACAGCCGGATCGGGCGGGGAGGACGGATTTTCCCGTGCCTCAAGTTTCGCACCATGGTACAGAATGGCGAACAGGTGCTGGCGGCATACCTTGCCGCCAACCCGGACGCCAAGGCCGAATGGATAGCTACCCGCAAGCTCAAGAACGATCCACGCGTCACGCGTGTCGGGGCCGTGCTGAGGAAGCTCAGCCTCGATGAACTGCCGCAGATCATCAACATCCTTCAGGGTGACATGAGCCTTGTCGGTCCTCGCCCGGTGGTGCGCGACGAGCTCGAAATCTATGGCAGTTCGGCGGTCTATTACCTGAAATCGCGCCCTGGCCTGACCGGGCTCTGGCAGGTCAGCGGCCGCAATGACGTTTCCTATGACAGCCGCGTCGCATTCGATCGCCACTATGTCGAGAACTGGTCGCTGTTCGAGGACATTCGCATCATCATCAAGACCGTGCCTGCCGTCTGGATGTCGCGGGGCTGCTATTGACCGGCCGGCGGCCGGCTGTGTGCGGAGAAGTGACTGTCCAGACGCCAAGCATTCTGCAGCAAGCTCCGGGCCGGGCTAAAGCGAATCGGAAAACATACAGTTGAAAACAGACATCTCAGAAATCTCTTGGGCCGGCACGGTTAGCAACCGCATGCGACGGATGCGGCTTATGACCACCTGCCTCGCGCTGGCACTCGCCGTTCCCCAACTCGCCGCGGCCGACGAGTACCGGCTTGGATCCCAGGACAAGCTGACCATCCGCGTGGCCGAATGGCAGACCGTTGAGGGCACGTTCCGCGACTGGACGGCCGTCAACGGAGAATACACGGTCGGCCCGTCTGGAACATTGTCGGTGCCGTTCGTCGGCGAAATGCCGGCATCCGGCAAGACCACATCGGAGATCGCGGCAGCGATCAGCCAGGCGCTCCAGCGCAAGCTCGCTCTGGCGGACCGGCCGGAAGCCTCCGTCGAAATGGCGCAGTACAGGCCATTCTACATTTCCGGGGAGGTCCAGACGCCGGGCCAGTATCCCTACGTGCCCGGCCTGACTGTCCTGCGGGCGATGAGCATCGCCGGCGGCGTCCGGCGGGCCCCCGAAGGGCAGCGGTACGACCGCGACATGATCAACGCCAAGGGCGAATTTGACGTTCTCCAGGACCAACGGGTCCGACTGATCGTTCGGCGCGCGCGCATCGAAGCACAGATCGCCGACAAGCCGACATTCGACGTGCCGAAGGAGCTGGCCGAGGATCCGAAGCTGGCAAGCATCGTTGCCGACGAGATGGCGATCCTGACGGCCGATCAAAAGAATCTCAAACTGCGCCTTCAGGCGCTCGACGATTTGAAGAAGCTGCTGCAGAGCGAGATCGATTCGCTGCAGAAAAAGATCGTCAACCAGCAGCGGCAGGTCGACCTGGCAAAGGAACAGCTCAGCGGCATCGGTTCGCTGGCGCAAAAGGGCCTTGTGGTCAACACTCGGGTTCTGGGTTCGCAGCAAACGATCGCCGACCTGGAAGGACAGATCCTGGATTACGAAACGGCTATCCTCACCGCCAGGCAGTCGATCAGCAAGGCCAACCAGGACGCCATCGACCTGGAGAACACCCAGAATGCCGACCTCGCCACTGGCCGGCAACAGGCAGAAGCCGATCTCGCCGAAACAATGCTCAAGATGAACATGCACACCGGCCTGATGGCCGAAGCCATGTCGGGGAACCCGGCACTGCAAGGCTATCGCGACGGCGAAGAGCCAACGATGTCGTTTGGCCTGGTCCGGATGGTCGACGGCAAGACCAGCGAAATCGCCGCCAGCGAAGACACGCCCGTGCTGCCCGGAGACGTGATCAAGGTGAAGCTGGTGCCAATGGCTAGCCAATAGGCCTTCGAGCGATCGGCCGATCCGATCACGCCGCACAGATTCGATCGGCAAAGAGTTCGACCGGGACGAGTTCGACCATGAACTCGTCGACACTGTGCTCGCTGCCCGACAGGCCAGCCAACCGTCAACTCGGGACGTGAGTAATTACAGCGCAAGGAGATGTTGTGCTTTAGTTGCAACTTAAAATCCGAGGAGGACTTCGTCATGCACAGTGCAAGGGACGAAATCGTCAGTCGAGAAAGAGAATTTCACAATCTCAGATTTAGTCAGGAGGAGGATCCAAGAGGAAGCCTGGACAAGTGGTATCGAACAATCCGTCACGGCGCTGAACGTCAAGACGAGCAGATAAAACGGCTTTCGAAAAACGCAGACGTGCTCGAGTACGGCTGCTCCGATGGCGGGTGGTCCCTGCATTCCCTGCACCTGCCCGATCATTGCCGATCTCTGACGGGGATCGATATTTCGGATGTAGCGGTAAACAAGGCGAACGAACGGGCGAGCGCGCTTGGAAGCACGAACGCTACATTCCTGGCGATGAATGCAGAAGCCATGTCGTTCGAGGACAACAAGTTCGACCTGGTGTATGGACGCGGGATCATCCATCACCTGGACCTGGACCGGTGTTTTGCCGATGTGGTCCGTGTCCTGAAGCCGAACGGCGTGGCGTCCTTCTACGAGCCAATGGGACACAATCCTCTCCTGAATGCCTACAGAAAGCGGACACCCCTCATCCGCACCGCTGATGAACATCCCTTGCTAATTTCGGACTTCGCTTTGGCCCGCCGCTATTTCAGCGATGTCCAGGTGGACTATTTCGGCCTGTGCTCCGTAGGAAGCGCGCTGATGCCGCGAACCATCTCGGAGACCGTCTACACAGTTGGCAGAGCTGTCGATTCAGTAGTTTTGACGCTTCCCTTTGTGAAGCGGTTCGCATGGTATGCGCTCCTGACCCTCAGGGCCTGATCAATAGGGCAGCAAACCCAACTCGGGCGAGGCTCGCCTGCTGCCTGTGAGATGAGATGGAGATGATTGCTTGGACTTGGCGCTGTCAGGCGGCGTTTTGGTGCGCGCCACCAAAATCAAGGTAATATTTTAGCCCTTTGCTTAGCGCCCTGCGGTTTCTGGTTCCGCGAGGTCGGCCGCGGTCCATCGGGGACGGGCGACATGCACCCTGACCAGCTTGAAGTAGCTGAAATACAGGAGGAAGGAGCCCGTGATGAAGGGGTTGAAGGTGTCGATCTCAACGAAGGACCGGATGAACAGAAGCACCATCACGCCGGCAAGAATCACCGACTCGGCTTGCCATGCCCTGAATATCAGGGCCGATATATGGCCCCATAGCGTGCGCAGGATGATCAGCGAAATCAGCATCGCCCCGACATAACCTAGCTCGACGAGGGCTTCGATATAGGTGTTGTGGAAGTGGAAGCCGCTTCGGGTGGTGATGTAGAATTCGTTCCAGAGCCGCTCGGCCTCGGCGAACCCCTGCACCCAATAGGCCGCGTAGCCGACGCCGAGGACTGGCGCCTGCTGCGCCGCTTCCCAGCCCTGCTCCCAGAGATAGGTCCGTCCGGTGAGCGTGGAATCCTTTCCGAAGGCGCCAAGGACGAAATCCAGAAGTCCTGCAAAGGCAACCGCGGTGACCACGACCAGCCCGCATGCGCCGACCACGAAAATCACCCGTCGGTAGCGGAGTGGAAGCTTTTTGGCCACGGCAAGCAGAGCCACCAGAGCGAGAACTGCCGGTATCGAAGCCGTCGAGGTGGCGGAATGCGCCATGATCAGAAGATAGGCCGATAGGCCGAGGATGGGCGCCGTCAGGATGAAGCTTATCCGGCCGCGCCTGAGAAAAACCAGGAAGACAATGCAAAAATAGATGCCAAGGGAGGCGACAAAGCCGATCTGGTTCTTGGAGCTGAACGCGCCGACGAAATTGTACGTCCCGTCGAGCATATCATAGGAATAACCCCCGACCTTGAGCGAATAGAGCAGGACGACAAAAATCCCGATCAGTGAGCCTATCGTCAACGTCCGGACGCTGACGGTGCGCGCGGCGATGTAGGCGCAGGCGATATGGGAGCAATACTGGATTGACGTCCTCAACGTGATGCCGGGGGCATCCGACCAGAACACCGAGAGGCAGACATAGAATGCAAACGCCAGCGGCAGCCACGCGCTGGGGGCATGCCGCAACAGCCGCCGGTAGTCTACCAGAATCAGGGGAAGCCAGACCGCATAATAGGCCAGGATCAGGATCGGGCCGAAAACCGAGGAGTAGGAGAACGCCCAAATGGAGATGGCAACAGCAAATGCGCCGTAGACGGTGCTCTTCTCCGGGTCGACCAACAGAGATTTTGGAATCTTCATCTCGGTAGCGAATTCCCGTCCATGCAGTTCAATGCCGATTCGCCGCCGCGCCATGCGCGAACGCTCTCATTGTGCAGTGCAATATAACCCATCCCCCACAGCCTGTCACCCAAATGAGGCAAAAACAGCCATAAGGCGCCCCGGGACGGCGGTAAGAGGCCACGACAGGCCGTGCGGCAAGAACCCGAGCATCCCGGCGCATGGCTGGGGCATCGCTCTCGGCACCGTTAAAAACCATCGCCGCCGCATTTAACGAGACGGTCGGCATGACCGCCGCGCGGAACTGTTTTTGCAGTTTCTTTCAGCACCGGACCGAAAAATAGCAGCCGGCATTCGTTGCATCCGTTGCAATGAATGAGGCCCTCCGCGTACGCTATCTCGGGGACAACCAGACGATGGCCACACCAACAATTGGCAGACGCTGGTCGTCCCCGATCTGCTGGGTTGGAGCAAACGGATGGACAAACCTCGAATCTTCCTGGGCTCGTCGGGGAAGCAGAAAAAACTGCTGCAGGCGCTGACACGCGGTCTTGAAGACATCGCGCATGTGGAACCCTGGACGACGTCCTTCAATCCGGGGACAACCACCCTGGGGCGCCTCCTCGAGCTTACGCGTGAAGTCGACTTCGCCGCTTTCGTCTTCGCCCAGGACGACTGGACCAGTGTAAGCCTGCCAGCATCATCTGCTCCTGTATCCGCTCAAGCTTCTCCGCGAGACAATGTCGTCTTCGAAGCCGGCCTTTTCGGCGGAGTCCTTGGAATGCGCCGAACGTTTATCCTTCATGCCAACGGTTCCAAGCTTCCAAGCGATCTCCTGGGCCTGACGTCCGTGAGGTATGGCGAAGCGACGACCGCCGCGGAGATGAGAGCGGTCAACCAAAAGCTGCGAAAAGCTGTTGAAAATGAAGGCCGCGTCGCCCGAATAGAGGGCCTTTGGTGGCAGTTTTCCCTGTCGGAGCGGACCGCAAAGGAACCTTCCGCCGTGAGCCTCCTGCGTATCGCGCGAGACCGCGATGGCGCGTTGGAGTTGGCCGGCCGCTCATGGCAAGAGAATGGCAGTCTGTCAGCCAGATACTGGAGCGAGGCGGTAAAGGAGAGAAAGGAGCCTGCCGGCATCTTCTACTTTTGGAATGGAGAACGGCCCTTGGATGCGAACGCGTCGCAGTTGTACGGGACGGGGGAGATCCGGCTGGAGTCCGCCGATCGCGCGTCCGGGTACTTTACCACACGCGCCGACACGCAGCCAAAACTGAACGCGCGCACCTCAGGCGTCTACTTGCGCGCCGAACCGGAGGACTTGAGCATCCTGGACGGGCGCGACAACCAGCGACGAGTGGAGTTGATCGCGGAGCGGCTGAGCCATTGGAAGTCGATCAAGAACGTTTGAACTGTGCGCGTGGAAGTCGCCTTGCAGCGACGGCAGCCCCAGCATCGAATGGTCAGGTCGTAGCCAAGAGCGGCTCTCAACCGCCTGCTTCTGGCCCGCCATGAACCTGTTCGAGGCTCCAGTCCCCGGCTTGAACTTCTCGGCTGTTGACTTCACATTCGCCGCCGGCGGTGTCGCCGGCGCCCGTCGGGGCGGGCAAATGAGGGAGACCATATGCCAATGAGTTTTGCGGGACGGTTTGCCGGACGATCGGCCGTGGTCACCGGTGGCGCCTCAGGCATCGGCCTGGCCGTCGCGCAACGAATCGTTGAAGAGGGCGGGCGCGTTTGCGTCTGGGATCGCAACTCCACCCAGATCGAGCAGGCCAAGGCTGTCATCGCCGACTTGCACGGCGTGACCGTCGACGTCGCCGATCCTGTAGCGGTCGCACAGGCCGCCCGGCAGACGATCGAAGCCCTTGGCGCGGTCGATATCCTGGTCACCAGCGCGGCCATCACCGGACCGAACATGACGACCTGGGACTATTCGGTGGAGGATTGGCACCAGGTCATCGACATCAACATCAACGGCGTCTTCTACTGCAACAAGGCGCTGGTTCCGCACATGCTCGAGCGCAATTACGGCAGGATCGTCAACATCGCTTCGATCGCCGGCAAGGAGGGAAACCCGAATGCCTCTGCCTACAGCACCTCCAAGGCGGCGGTGATCGGCCTGACCAAGTCGCTGGGCAAGGAACTGGCGAAGACCAAGGTGACGGTGAACTGCGTCACGCCGGCAGCGGTGCGCACCGCGATCTTCCAGCAGATGAGCCAGCAGCACATCGATTTCATGCTGTCGAAAATACCAATGGCGCGGTTTGGCGAGGTCGAGGAGGTGGCGGCGCTGATCTCGTGGATCGCTTCCGAGGAATGTTCTTTTACGACGGCTGCCGTTTTCGACGTTTCCGGCGGCCGGGCCACCTATTGAAGCAAATCGGGCGATCTACCACCAGGGCCGCCGGGCTGGAGTTTACATCGTTTGCTTAGGGTCGAACCTCCACTGTCCGACGAAGACCTGCTCGACCGCTTCCAGTGCGCCGCCTTCGGCTATTTTCTGGAAACCGTGAATGCGGAAAACGGACTGGTTGCCGACACGTCGCGGCCAAATTGGCCGGCAAGCATCGCGGTCGTCGGCTTCGCCCTGTCCTGCTATCCGGTCGGGGTCGAGCGCGGCTGGATGACGCGAGACACAGCCGCGAAGCTGACGCTTGCCGCACTGCGCTTTTTCTGGAACAGCCGGCAAGGCAATGGCGACAACGTCACCGGGCACAAAGGCTTCTATTACCATTTCCTCGACATGCAGACCGGCCTGCGCGCCTGGCGATGCGAATTGTCGATGGTGGACACTGCGCTTTTGATGGCCGGCGTGCTCGCAGCTGGCGCCTATTTCACGGGCGACACTGACGAAGAAACCGAAATCCGCGACCTGGCGGAAGTGCTCTACCGGCGCGTCGACTGGCGATGGGCGCAAGGCAGCAATTCGACCTTGCGACAGGGCTGGAGGCCGAAGAGCGGCTTTCTGCGTTATGGCTGGGAAGGCTACAACGAAGCGACGATGCTCTACGTTCTGGCAATGGCCGCCCCGGACAAGCCAGCCTCGGACGACAGCTATGCCGGCTGGACGGCGACATATCAGTGGGAAAACATCTACGGCTACGAGGTGCTCTATGGCGGCCCGCTGTTCATGCACCAGTTCTCGCATGCCTGGATTGACTTCGATGGCATCCGGGATGCATTCATGCGGGATAAGAACTCGGACTATTTCGAAAACAGCCGCCGCGCGACCTACCTTCACCGGGACTATGCGCGGCACAACCCCTCTGGCTACGACGGCTACGGCGAAGCACTTTGGGGACTTTCGGCGGGTGACGGACCCGGCAAATTCCGCGCGCGGATCGAGCGGCGGCCGCGCAAATTTTCCGGCTATGCAGCGCGTGGCGCACCGTTCGGCCCCGATGACGGAACGATTGCGCCGTGGTCGTATCTCGCATCGCTTCCCTTCGCGCCGGAAATCTGCCTGCCGGCGCTGCGCCATCTCAGAGAACGCCACCCTGAGGTGATCGACGGTTTCAGGATGCCGAGCGGCTTCAACCCGACGCTGGCGAACCGGCGGAAGTTCGGGCCGAGCGGCTGGATATCGGATGCGCATTATGGACTGGACCAAGGCATCGTCGTGCTGATGATCGAAAACCACCGCTCGCGCCTGATCTGGGACCTGATGCGGTCGAGCCCGCATATCCGTCGCGGCCTGTGCAAGGCCGGGTTCAGCGGCGGCTGGCTGTCGCAGCCGGCGAGCACGCCTCGCAAGGACCCCTGCTGAATGACGGCTAAGCTAAAGCGCCGGCCTCCTGCGACGCGCTTTAGGTTGTTGTTTCAAGCATGTCGTTATCGCAAAACCGCTGAACACCCTCGGGTCAGGCCCGAAGGCATGCTTTTGCGCGACATGCATTAGCGCCCAGCTGTCGCTGTCGTGTCGGGCACGAAGACGTTCGCCCTTCCCAGCAACTCGCGCTGGGAAGGCCGTTCGATTACATCTGGCCGATTTACTTAGCCGGCGAACGTGTAGGCGGTCTTTACTGTGGTGTAGAATTCCGCTGCGTAGCGGCCTTGCTCGCGCGGGCCGTAGCTCGATCCCTTGCGTCCGCCGAAAGGCACATGGAAGTCGACGCCCGCCGTCGGCAGATTGACCATCACCATGCCGGCCTCCGAGTTGCGCTTGAAATGCGTGGCGTGCTTGAGGCTCGAGGTGCAGATGCCCGACGTCAGCCCGAACGGCGTGTCGTTGGCTACCGCCAGCGCCTCGTCAAAGTCCTTGACGCGGATGACGTTGGCGACCGGACCAAAAATCTCCTCGCGTGAAATGCGCATGGCGTTGGTGGCTTGCGTGAACAGCGCCGGTTGCAGGTAGAAGCCGCGGGTTTCGCGATCGAGCCGCTCGCCGCCGAAGGCGAGATCGGCGCCTTCCTGGCGGCCGATGGCAATATAGTCTTCGTCCTGTTTCAACTGGCTCTGGTCGACGACGGGTCCTATCTGGGTTTTCGCACCGAGGGCGTCGCCGACGACCAGCTTGGCGAGGCGATCTTTCATCGCATCGACGAAGCGGTCATGGATGCCGTCCGTCACGACCAGGCGGGACGACGCCGTGCAGCGCTGGCCGGTCGAGAAGTATGCGCCATTGATCGCGCAGTCGACGGCGACGGCAAGATCTGCATCGTCGAGCACAACGAGCGGGTTCTTGCCGCCCATTTCGAGCTGGTACTTGCGCATGTGCTCGACGCTGGCGGCAGCCACGCGCTTGCCGGTGCCGACCGAGCCGGTGAAGGTGATGGCATTGAGGTCAGGGCTGTCGAGCATGGCCTGGCCGACTACCGAACCCTTGCCCATGACGAGATTGAGCACACCCTTAGGCAGGCCGGCACGGTGCAATATGTCGACAATGGTCCAGGCGCTCTCCGGAACCAGCTCGGCCGGCTTGAAGACGATGGTGTTGCCGTAGGCCAGGGCAGGAGCTATTTTCCACGCCGGGATGGCGATCGGGAAATTCCAGGGTGTGATGATGCCGACGACGCCGACCGCTTCGCGTGTGATCTCGACACCGACGCCGGGCCGCACGCTTGGAACCAGCTCGCCTGACAGGCGCAGCGTCTCACCAGCAAAGAAATCGAAGATCTGGGCGGCCCGCACGGTTTCGCCAATCCCCTCGACCAGCGTCTTGCCCTCCTCGCGCGCCAACGCCCGGCCGATTTCATCTTTCCGCGCGGTGATCTCGTCCGACGCCTTCCTCAGCACCGCATGGCGTGCCAGCAAGCCCGATCGGGACCACGCAGGAAATGCCGCTTTCGCCGCCGCGATGGCCTGCCGCGCCTGCTCGGCGTCGCCCGACGCATATTCGCCGACCACGTCGTCGAGGTTGGAAGGGTTGATGTTGCGGGAGCCGGCATCGCCCACCCACTCGCCATCGATGAGGTTCTTTCGAAACGGGATCATGTCGCTGTCTTCCTTGTCCTTCGATTGCCGTCTATCTGGACCACCGGCCGCCACACCGCAAGGCCGCCGGAGGCAAAGTTCTGCTCCTCGACAGGCATGTGCTAAGCAGGTTTCGGAAAAGTGTTCGATGGTTTTCCGATAAAAACCTGCGACAAACACAAACCCGGCAGGGCGAAGCCCGGCAAGCCTGCTTGGGTGTCGAGGTGGTAAACCATGATTCTAGTGCGGCGCGACGCGGATCGCGCCAGGAGGAGGCTGCCATGTCCGACAGCGCGTTGCCGCTGGTGATCAGCGCGCCCGAGCCACGCACGCTCGACCTAATTTTCACGCCCGAGGCACTGGCGAGATTCCGCGCTAGATACCGTATCGTCGAAACGTCGCCAGAAGGCGTTGCGGCCCTGGCACACGATGTGCTCGCCGAGGCGCGCTACATCGTCGGCCAGCCGCCGATCGCGCCGGAGACGCTGGAAAGGATGACGGCGCTGCGCTGTGTCTTCAATGTCGAGAGCAACCTCATCAACAACATGCCGTATGAAACGCTGTTTTCGCGCGGCATCCATGTCGTCACCACGGGCATGGTGTTTGCCGAGCCGGTGGCCGAGCTCGGTCTTGCCATGGCGCTCAACCTTGCCCGCGACATCGTCGACGCCGATCTTGCGTTTCGTCAGGGCAAGGAGCTGTGGGGCGGCGAGGGCAACCGGGCGGCGCGGCTTCTCTCCGGCGCGGATGTCGGTATCATCGGCTTCGGCGATCTCGGCCGTGCGCTCAACCGGTTGCTGTCGGGCTTTCGCACGCGGACCAAGGTCTTCGATCCGTGGCTGCCGCCCTCGATCCTGATCGAGAACGGCGTCGAGCCGGCTTCCCTCGACACGGTTTTGTCGAGTAGCGATTTCGTCTTCGTCGTCGCTTCGGTGACCAGCGAAAACCAGGGTTTTCTCGGCACTGAGGCCTTTGCCAGCATGCGCAAAGGAGCCGCCTTCATCCTGCTCAGCCGTGCCGGCGTGGTCGATTTTCCGGCGCTGATGGATGCAGTTCGCAGCGGCCACATCGTCGCCGCCAGCGATGTGTTTCCGCAAGAGCCGCTGGCGCAGGACCATCCTGTCCGCACGCTGCCCGGCTTCCTGCGCTCCGCCCACCGGGCCGGCGCGCTCGACATCGCTTTCAAGCGCATGGGCGACATGGTGCTGGAAGACATGGACCTGATCGACCGCGGCCTGCCGCCAATGCGTTCGAAGCGGGCCGAACGCGAGACCGTTTCGCGCATGCGCTCGAAGCCGGTCGACAAGAACTGAGCCGTCAGGCCCAGCGGCTGCGAGGTTTCTCAGATGGTGAACGACCAGAACAGGCAGGCGAGCGTCGCTGCGGCGAAGACGACAAAGAACAGGCTTCTCAGCAGGATATTGCGGCGCAGCTCGTTCATGAAGAGATGGCAGCCGACGACGGCCACGACAAACAGGAACCGCCAATTCAGCAGTGCCGGCAAGACATTGCTTCGATCGAAAGCCCATCTGGCGGCGAGGCCGCCAATGATGGCCGCGAACAACACGATGACTGTCCAGAAGATCGCATCCGCAGCATGTGTCAGGACGATGCCGGCGACCCTGATCGGCAGGATCATCATCAGCAGCGCGCTGAAGAAGTACACGGCCGCGAGCGGGATAAACGTCCCCGCATCGGCGACGTCGTCCAGGCGTTCTGCGCCGATCGCACCAAAGGGATAGCCATGCCTGGCCACTGCCAGGCTGAGAGCCATCAGCAAAGCCGTCAATATGGCCACCAATGCGAATGAAGTGAGGGCTTTGCTCATAAGGATCCTGCTCGGAACGAATCGAATAAGGACGTTGGTAGCCCACCGTTTGTAAATTGCTGGTAAGCGCCGTGGCCCGGCGAGACAGAGTTCTCATGCATGTCGCGCAAAAGCATGCCCTCGGGCCTGACCCGGGGGTGTGCAGCGGTTTGCGATAACGACATGCATAAAACAACACCCTGAAGCGCGTCGCATGAGGCCCGTCAAACGCGACGCGCTTTGGACGCCCTCACTCCGCCGCGTGAAGGCGTCGCGCCTCGATGATGGTCCTGATCTCGGCGCGGCAGGAGCCGCAGTTGGTGCCGGCATGCAAGGTGGCGCCGATCGCTTCGACGCTTACGCAGCCTCCGCGCACCGCTTCGGCGATCTGATTGGCGCCGACCCCGAAACAGGAGCAGACGATGGCGCCACGATCGACGCTGTTGCCGCCCGGCCGTCCCGCCACGATCGCCAGTCGCCCGCGCCGATCGGCATGGTCCGCGCTCAACTGCTCCACCGCCCAGCTGCGCGACACCGCGACCGGCCTGGGCGCAAGATAGAGCGCGCCAGTCAGCCGGCTGCCGGCAAAGCGGGCGAAGCGATAGTGCCCGCCGGCGACATCATGATAGGCGAGCGTCTCGCCTGGCGCGTCCGCCCCGAAAAGCGAGGCCGCGAAACCCGGCCAGTCCCGGTCGGCTTCCAGCGCAAGCTCGAGACGCCAGCCGGCAGCGCAGCGGGCGAGGCTCCAATAGTCGGCGTCGATCGAGGCTGGCCGTTCGGCAAGCACCGCGAAGCCGAACGCGACGGCAGCGAAGCGTTCCACCCGGGCCGCAACATTCTTCGAGGCCGGCTGTCCTGAAATCGGATCGGTGATGGGCGCCACCAGCGCATCGACACGAGCCCGCGCGGAAAACTGGTCCGTCCAATGCATCGGCACGAAGACCGAGCCTGGCCGCTGCCGCGCCGTCACCAGCGCACGAAGCAGCACCTCGCCATGCTCGGTCGAGACGCTCACGATGTCGGCATCGCCGATGCCGAAGTGCTGCGCGTCCGCCGGGTGGATTTCGGCGAACGGCTCGGCCAGGTGCTGCGACAGCCGCTGGCTTTTTCCCGTCCGCGTCATGGTGTGCCAGTGGTCGCGAACCCGCCCGGTGTTGAGCACCAGCGGGAATTTTTCGTTCGTGCGGGTTTGCGGAACTGGACGGATCGGGATGAAGCGCGCCTTGCCGTCGGGTGTGTAGAAGTTGCCGTTGGCGAAGAAGCGGATGCTGGCTGAGCTATGTCCAGCTTGAACACCCCCCTCTGGCCTGCCGGCCATCTCCCCCCCAAGGGGGGAGATTGGCAGTTCCACCGACGGCGCTCTTTCTGCGACGTTCACAACTGGTGAAGGCCACGATGACGGCTGATCTCCCCCTCTGAGGGGGAGATGGCCGGCAGGCCAGAGGGGGGTGCCTTGGCTCGGCGCCGGCCATTGGAATGGCGCCAACTCCTCATAGGTCTCTGCACCGACCCCGGCATACGCACCGATGTCGAAATCGCGGGCGCCGTCATTCTCGAACGCCGACAGCGCGGCGTGCTCGGCGAAGATATCGGCTGGCGACGGATGCGAAAACGCTTCGTCAAAACCCATCCGCTTGGCGACTTCGGCGACGATCCACCAGTCGGCCCTTGCCTCTCCGGGCGTGGCCAAAAAGGCGCGCTGGCGCGAGATGCGGCGCTCCGAATTGGTGACCGAGCCGTCCTTCTCACCCCATGCGGCGGCGGGCAGCCGGACGTGGGCGTGGCGGACCGTGTCGGTCTTGGCCAACACGTCCGACACCACGACAAACGGGCAGGCCTTGATCGCCGCCTCGACGGCATCGGCGTCCGGCATCGAATCGACTGGGTTGGTCGCCATGATCCACAGCGCCTTGATGCGCCCGTCGGCTACCGCCTGAAACATCTCGACCGCCTTCAGGCCGGGCTTTTCGGCGACGGTCGGCGCACTCCAGAACCGCTGCACGCGGTCGCGGTGCTCGGGATTTTCGATCTCCATATGGGCGGCCAGCATGTTGGCCAGGCCGCCGACCTCGCGACCGCCCATGGCGTTGGGCTGGCCGGTCACCGAAAACGGTCCGGCGCCGGGCTTGCCGATGCGGCCGGTAGCGAGATGACAGTTGATGATGGCGTTGACCTTGTCGGTGCCCGAGGACGACTGGTTCACGCCCTGGCTGTAGACGGTCACCGTATTCGCCGTCGCGGCGAACAGGCTGTAGAAGCGGACAAGCTCGTCCTCGCCGAGGCCCGTGGCAGCGGCAACGCCGGCAAGGTCGAGCGCGGAGGCGGCAAAAAGGGCTTGCCCGAAGCCGGTCGTGTGCGCCGTGATATAGGTGCGGTCCAGCGCGTTGTGCTGGCCGAGATAGGCGAGCAGCCCTGTGAACAGCGCGACGTCGCCATCCGCCGCGATCGCCAGGTGCATGTCGGCAATATCGGCGGTCATCGTGCGGCGTGGGTCGACCAGCACCACCTTCATGTCGGGACGTTTTTCCCGGGCGGCGGCAATGCGCTGGTAGAGCACCGGATGGCACCAGGCGAGATTGGAGCCGACCAGCACGATCAGGTCGGCGAGTTCCAGATCCTCGTAGCTGCCCGGCACCGTGTCAGAGCCGAAGGCGCGCCGGTGGCCGGCAACCGACGAGGCCATGCACAGGCGCGAATTGGTATCGATATTGGCCGAGCCGATGAAGCCTTTCATCAGCTTGTTGGCGACATAATAATCCTCGGTCAGCAACTGACCGGAGACGTAGAAGGCGACCGCGTCGCGACCGTGCTCGGCGATGGTCCGCGAAAAAGTCGAGGCGACGAGGTCGAGCGCTTCGTCCCAGTCCGTGCGGCGACCGTGGATCTCCGGATAGAGCAGCCGTCCGTCTAGGTCGATCGTCTCGGCCAGCGCTGAGCCCTTGGAACAGAGCCGGCCGAAATTCGCCGGATGGTCAGGGTCGCCGCGAACGGTTACCTCTCCGTTCGCGGCGACCTTCGCCAGCGCGCCGCAGCCCACCCCGCAATAGGGGCAGGTGGTCCTCACCTCGCGCGCTTCGTCGATCTTCATGCTCAAGCCGCGCGACTGGCCAGCGCTTCCAGCGCAATGAACAGGCGCTCGCCCTCGATCCGCACCGGAATGGTGCGCACCGCACCTTCGTCAGCGCCAAGCGCCTTGCCGGTTTCCAGCGAGATCACCCAATTGTGCAGAGGACAGGTCACCGCCGCGCCATGGACGATCCCCTGCGAGAGCGGCCCGCCCTTGTGCGGGCAATGGTCCTCGATGGCAAAGACCTGGTCGTCTGCCGTGCGGAAGACGGCGATCTTGCCTTGAAGCGTGGCGACGCAGCGCGCGCCGCGGCGCGGAATGTCTGAGAGCGTGCCTATTGATATCCAGTTCATCATCATCACTCCGCCGCCTGCGCGAAGCCGACCGAAGCCATCGGCCGGAATTCGTGCTTGTCCTTGCCGGAAACGCGTTCCGACCATGGGTCGACCTGAGCGAATTTCTGCGAAAAGACGAAGCGGTCGAAATAGGCCTTGCGCTTCTCGCCATCGTCCATGATCTGGCGCTTGATCTCGGCGATGCCGATGCGCTTGGCCCATTTGTAGATGCGCTCGAGATAGCGGCCCTGCTCGCGATACATCTGCGTCAGCGCCACGATATGCTCCAGTGCCTCGTCCTCGGTCTTGACCAGGCCGAGCACCTCGGTTCCCTTGATGTCGAGGCCGGCTGCCCCGGCGAAATGGATCTCATAGCCTGAATCGACGCAGATCACGCCGACATCCTTGCAGGTTGCCTCGGCGCAGTTCCTCGGGCAGCCCGACACCGCCATCTTGACCTTGGCCGGCGTCCACGAGCCCCACATGAATTTCTCGATGCGGACGCCGAACCCCGTCGAATCCTGCGTGCCGAAGCGGCACCAGTCCGAACCGACGCAGGTCTTTACGGTGCGCAGTCCCTTGGCATAGGCGTGGCCGGAGACGAAGCCGGCCTGGCCGAGATCGGCCCACACCGCCGGCAGATCCTCCTTGCGGATGCCCAGCATGTCGATGCGCTGGCCACCGGTGACCTTGACCATTGGAATTTCGAATTTGTCGACGACGTCGGCAATGGCGCGCAGTTCGGCGGCATTGGTGACGCCGCCCCACATGCGCGGCACCACCGAATAGGTGCCGTCCTTCTGGATGTTGGCGTGTACGCGTTCGTTGATGAAGCGCGACTGGTAGTCGTCGGCATACTCGTCCGGCCAGTCGCAGACGAGATAGTAATTGAGCGCCGGCCGGCATTTGGCACAGCCGCAGGAGGTGGTCCATTCCAGTTCCTGCATGACGGCGGGAATGGTCTTCAGGCCCTTGGCCTTGATCAGCCGGCGGACCTCATCATGGCCGAGCGTGGTGCAGCCGCACATCGGCTGCACCGCCGCCGGATTATATTTGTCGCCGATGGTAAGTACCATCAGCTTCTCGACCAGCCCAGTGCAGGAGCCGCAGGAGGCCGACGCCTTGGTGTGAGCGCGCACGTCGTCGAGCGAGGTCAGGCTTTTGGCCGTGATCGCGCCAGTGATCTTTCCCTTGCAAACGCCGTTGCAGCCGCAGATTTCCGCATCATCCGGCAAGGCTGCAACGGCCGCCATAGGGTCCAGGGAGGCGCCTCCCTGGTATGACTGGCCGAAGATAAGCGTGTCGCGCATTTCCGATATGTCGGTCTGCTTCTTCTTGAGGTCGTTGAACCAGGCGCCGTCCGCCGTCTCGCCGTAAAGCACGGTGCCGATGATGCGGTCATCCCTGAGCACCAGGCGCTTGTAGACGCCGGCCGCGGCATCGCGCAGCACGATCTCCTGGCGGTCCTCGCCCTCGGCAAAGTCGCCAAGCGAGAACAGCTCGATGCCGGTGACCTTGAGCTTGGTCGGCGTGTCCGAATGGACGAAGGCGGCGGCCTCGTCGCCGGCCAACTGGCTGGCGGCGACACGCGCCATCTCATAGAGCGGTGCGACCAGGCCGTAGACCATGCCGTTGACCTCGGCGCATTCGCCGAGCGCGAAGATGTCGGGGTCGTTGCTGCGCATGCCGGCATCGACGACGATGCCGCGATTGACGGCAATACCGGCCTCTTTGGCGAGAGCGGCGTTCGGCCTGATGCCGACCGCCATCACCACCAGCGTCGCCGGGATGATGGTTCCGTCGGCGAGTTCCACCTGCTCGACCTTACCCTTGCCTGTGATCGCCTGGGTGTTGGCCTTGGTGATGACCTTGATGCCGCGCTGCTCGACGGCCCGCTGCAGGAGATAGCCGGCGGCCGGATCGAGCTGTCGTTCCATCAGCGTCGGCATGACATGCAGCACGGTGACGTCCATGCCCTGCGCGTTCAGGCCCGCAGCCGCCTCCAGCCCTAGCAGGCCGCCGCCGATGACCACGGCCTTGGCCCGTGACTGCGCGGCCAGCATCATCGCCCGAACGTCGTCGAGATCGCGATAGGTCAGCACGCCCGGCAGATCGTGGCCGGGCACCGGGATGATGAACGGCACCGAGCCGGTGGCGATGACGAGCTTGTCGTAGGGCTCGGTGACGCCGTGGTCGGAGGTGACGGTCTTTGCCTGCCGGTCGATGGCGACGATCTTGTGGCCCTTGTAGAGGGTGATCCCGTGCTTGATGTACCAGCCATCGCCATGAATGATGATCTCCTCATAATCCTTTTCGCCTGACAGAACCGGCGACAGCATGATGCGGTCGTAGTTCACGCGCGGCTCGGCATTGAAGATGGTGACCTGGTAGAGGTCCGGCGCCTTTTCCAGCAGGTGCTCCAGCATGCGCCCGGGGGCCATGCCGTTGCCGATGATGACGAGTTTTTCGGTCATGTCCTGATCCACTCCGGTCTCACTCAGCCGCATAGGAAAGGCCTGAAGCTTCGGCGGCGGCCGCGCGCTCCATCCGCCGGATGCTGAAGTGCATCCAGGCAAAGCAGGTGGCGACGATGACGAAGAGCAGCATGAAGCAGCTCGACCAGACGCCGGTGAGGTCGTTGAGTGCGCCGAAGGCGATTGGCAGGATAAAGCCGCCGAGCCCACCAATCATGCCGACGACGCCGCCGACCGCGCCGACACTCTGCGGATAGTAAGCCGGGATGTGCTTGTAGACGGCGGCCTTGCCAAGACTCATGAAGAAGCCGAGCACGCAGGCAACGGCTATGAAGGCGAGCGGGCCGATCTCGAAATGGAAGGCGATCGGCCCGCTGATGCCGTGCACGACGTAGTCTGCCGAGGGGAGAGACAGAACGAGAGTCGCGACGGCACTGACCGCGAAGGTCCAGTAGAGCACGGTGCGGGCGCCGATCCGGTCGGAAAGCACGCCGCCATAGGCGCGGAAGATACTTGCAGGGATCGAATAGGCCGCGCCGATCATGCCGGCGGTCGCGATGCCAAAGCCGTAGACGCCGATCAGGTAGCGCGGCAACCACAGCGACAGCGCCACGAATGCTCCGAAGGCGAAGAAATAATAGAAGGCGAAGCGCCAGACCTGCAGGTTCTTGAGCGGCGCGAATTCCTGCAAGAAGCTTCTCGCGGGCGCTGCCTTGCCGGCGCGGCGCTCGCGGATGACCGGATCGTCGCCGGTCGTGAACCAGAAGACGGCCGCCATGACGACGAGCGCTGCCGCCCAGATCAGCGCGACCGACTGCCAGCCCCAGGAGAGAAGCACGAACGGTGCCAGGAACTTGGTGACCGCGGCGCCGACATTGCCGACACCGAAAATGCCAAGCGCCGTGCCCTGCTTGCCGGCCGGGAAGAAGCGCGAGACATAGGCGACACCGACGGCGAAGGAACCACCGGCGAGCCCAACGCCTAACGCGGCGACCAGCATCTGTCCGTAGGTATGCGCAAAAGCGAGCAGGAAGGTCGCGACCGCCGCCGCAAGCATGGTCGCGGTGTATACCAGCCGCCCGCCAAAACGGTCGGTCCAGACACCGAGCACCATGCGCACGAGCGAACCGGTGAGGATCGGCGTGCCGACCAGCAGGCCGAACTCCGTCTCGTTCAGCCCAAGGTCCTGCTTTATGCGCACGCCGATGATTGAAAATATCGTCCACACCGCGAAGCAGACGGTGAAGGCGATGGTGGACATCACAAGCGCCTGGCGGGGAGCATTGTCCTGGCTGGGCGCGGCTGGGAGATTTGCGGTCAACGTCTGGCTCCGGTTTGCGGCGTGGGAGGCACCGCGCATGTTTGTGGGTGAATGATCAGCGGCGCGGTATCGGTGCGTGCAACGAGACCGGGCTCGCCACGGTCAGGTCCTTGCTTTGCGTCTTGGCGCCGACGGGAAACAGCAGGAGCGCGGCGGTGAACAGTGCCGCCGTCAGCGCGCTGCTGGCCAGAAAATCGCGGCGCGTGAAGTCCGCGAGGGACGCGCCAGTTCCGATCCGTTTCGTCATCGTCGTCTCCGGTTGGGCGCCGCTTGGGACCAGCGCCGTCGATCGCGTAAAAACAAAAAAGCCGCCGGTCAGGTCTTTGCGCGTCCGTCCATCCGGGATCGCGTATTGACCTGAGCGGCAGCTTTGCCTGTGGCGCCCGCCATTGGACGCCGTGTCACTTGGCCCTTTCGGACCTGCAATCTGAAAAGCAGGAAGCGTGCCAATTCGACAGCGCTCCAGATTATCGAATGATATCAATGTGAACCGCAGCCGCGCGATTTTTGACCAAGCCCGGCAGCGGATCAAAGATTAGTCAGAATGCCTTGCACAGCAGCATAATATTTGTGCAATGCGGTAGATTGCCCATTGCCGATGCAGATTGCGAATTGTAGATGATGACGCGTTTTTCGGTCATGGCCTTACTCCGCGGCTTCCACGAAGCGGTGGCGTTCGTAGAGGAACTTCAGCACCGCCTCGCGGCAGCGCAGGAAGGTCCGGTCGGAGGAAAGCTCGATGCGCCGGCGCGGCCGGGCCAGCGGCACCGCAAGCACCTCGCCGATGGTCGCCGCTGGACCGTTGGTCATCATGACGATGCGATCGGACAACAGCACCGCCTCGTCGACATCATGCGTGATCATGATCGTCGTCGAGCCAAGCCTCGAATGGATATCCATCACCGCATCCTGCAGATGGGCGCGCGTCAGAGCGTCCAGCGCACCGAAGGGCTCGTCGAGCAGCAGGATCTTCGGTTCCATGGCCAGCGCGCGGGCGATGCCGACGCGCTGCTTCATGCCGCCCGATATCTCGGCGGGCCGCTTGTCCCTGGCATGCGCCATCTGCACGAGGTCGAGATTGCGCATGATCCAGTCATGCCGCTCGGCCTTGGTCCTGATCGAACCGAACACCTTCGACACCGCCAGATTGATGTTCTCGTAGACGGTGAGCCACGGCAAAAGGCTGTGGTTCTGGAACACCACGGCGCGCTCGGGACCGGGGCTGTCGACCTCCTTGTCTTCGAGCAGGACGGCGCCGGCGGAGACTCTCGTCAGCCCGGCGATCAGGTTGAGCAAGGTCGACTTGCCGCAGCCGGAATGGCCGATGATGGAGACGAATTCGCCTTTGTCGATGGTCAGCCGGATGTCTTTCAGCACCTCGCTGACCAGGCCGCCGCGGGCAAAGGATTTGTCGATATGGTCGAGTTTCAGGTAGGCCGTCATCGCCCCTCTCCTCACTTTGCCGTTGTGCCGCGGGTGACGAAGACGCCGACCGCCGCGACCAGACGGTCGAGGCAGAAGCCGGTGACGCCGATATAGGCGAGCGCGACGATGATGTCGGGCAGCCGCGACGAGTTCCAGGCATCCCAGATGAAGAAGCCTATGCCGACGCCTCCGGTCAGCATTTCGGCGGCGACGATGGCGAGCCAGGACAGGCCGATGCCGATCCTCAAGCCGGTGAAGATGTAGGGCGCTGCGGCCGGCACCATGATCTTTACGAAGAACTCGATCTGGTTGAGCCGGAGGATGCGGGCGACGTTGCGGTAGTCCTCGGGGATGTTGCGGACGCCAACGGCGGTGTTGATGATCACCGGCCAGATCGAGGTGATGAAGATGACGAAGATCGCCGACGGGCTGGAATCGCGGAAGGCAGCCAGCGACAGCGGCAGCCAGGCGAGCGGCGGCACGGTGCGCAGAATCTGGAACACAGGATCGAGGCCGCGCATCGCCCAGATCGACTGGCCGACCAGAGCGCCGAGCGCGACGCCGACGATGGCAGCCAGGCCGAAGCCGATGGCGACGCGCTGCAGCGAGATCAGCACCCGCCAGGCCAGTCCGATATCCTGCGGACCATAGTCGAAGAACGGATGGGCGATCAGATCGTAGGCCTCGTTCCATACCTGGCTAGGTGGCGGCAAGCTCGCATTGGGCGACGAGCAGGCGACCTGCCAGACGACGAGCATGACGATGATGACTACGGCCGGCGGCACCAGGGTGCTCGCCAGCTTGCCGGCGATCGCGGCGGGATCGAAGCGGCGCCTCACCTTGGCGGTGAAAGCTATGACCTCTGCAGGCTTGGCAGGCGCGGGGAACGCCTTCACCTTGGTGTCCTCGATGGCTTGAATAGACATTTTCGCAATAAGCTCCTTGAGCACTGGCAAGCGGCGCCAGCGGCGGCGCTTGCCGTCGACGTCAGGCCGATGCCTTGATCTTGAGGCTGTCGAGATAGGCGGACGGGTTGGCTGGATCGAAAATCTTGCCGTCGAAGAAGGTCTCGACGCCGCGCGATGGAGACGCCGGGATATCGGCCGCAGGAACGCCGAGATCCTTGGCCGCCTCGCGCCATAGATCTTCGCGGTTGACTTGATCGACCAGCGCCTTGATGTCGGTGGTCGCCGCGAATTTGCCCCAGCGGATGTTCTCGGCGAGGAACCAGCTGTCGTGGCTCTTGAACGGATAGGACACGCCGCCCTTCCAGAACTTCATGTAGAGGTCGGTGCCGGTGGCAATGCGGTCATTGCCATAGTTGATGTCGCCCTTGAGGCGGCCGATGATGTCGGCGGTCGGCACGTTCATCCATTGCCGCTTGCCGATGATGGCCGCCATCTCGTCCTTGTTTTCCAAGGATTCGCACCATTGCTGGGCTTCCATGACGGCCATCAGGATCGCCTTGGTGGCATTCGGGTTTTTGTCGATGAAGGCGGCGCGCAGGCCGAGCGCCTTTTCCGGATGGCCTTTCCACAACTCGCCCGTGGTGGCGGCCGTGAAGCCGACTCCCTGATGGACGAGTTGCTCGTTCCATGGCTCGCCGACGCAGAACACGTCCATGTTGCCGACCTTCATGTTGGCGACCATCTGCGGTGGCGGCACGACGATGGTCGAGACATCCTTGTTGGGATCGATGCCGCCGGCGGCCAGCCAATAGCGCAACCAGAGATCATGAGTGCCGCCCGGGAAGGTCATGGCGGCCTTCACCTCCTTGCCTTCGGCCTTCTTGGCCGCGAAGGCGTCCTTCAGCTTGGAGGCGTCGAGGCCGACGCCGGTGCCGGCATATTCCTGCGCGACGGAAATCGCCTGGCAGTCGTAATTCAGCCGCGCGACGATCGCCATCGGCATCGGCTGGTTGTTCTGCGTCACCTTGCCGGTATGCATCAGGTAAGGCATCGGCGTCAGGATATGGGCGCCGTCGATGCCGTTGGCTTCGCCGCCGAGCATCAGATTGTCGCGCGTCGCGCCCCAGGAGGCCTGCTTGAGCACCTCGACATCGGGCATGCCGAATTTCTCGAACAGGCCCTTCTCCTTGGCGATCATCAGCGGCGCCGCGTCGGTCAGCGCGATGAAGCCGAGCTTGGCGCCGGTGACTTCCGGTGCCGCGGGCGCCGCATAGGCGCCAGACGGCAGCAGCGCGCGCGCCGCTGCCAGGGTTGCCGCGGTGGCAGCACTTGCCATCAGAAAATTGCGGCGGGTCATGCCCTCGAGAGGGGCTTCAGTCTTGATGCGTTTCGTCATCGTCGTCTCCCGTTGGGCACTGCTTGGGATCAGCGCCGTCGATTGCCGTGCTCGGTCAAAACAAAAAAAGCCGCCGGCCAGGCCGCGCGCGTCCGTCCATCCGGGATCGCGTGTTGACCTGAGCGGCAGCTTTGCCTGTAGCGCCCGCCATTGGACGCCTGTTCCGTGACCCGAAAAGAGTCTGCTTATTGCAATGCAGGAACCGTGCCAGTTTCGGAATGGATGACAAACATCAATGAGATCAACGGCATGCCACAATCATCGGCGCGCTGGCCCGTTGGGCGAGCAAGCCAAAGATTGTTCATTTAGCGCAGTTGCACGCATAATTTTTGTGCAATGCACAAGAATGGCGCGAAAATGATCAGGCTTCGGCGCGCGCCAATTTCTGCCCGACAATGTAGGCGTCGATCTCGTCGGGATCGAATATCTGGCCATCGAAGAAACCATCGGGGCCGAGCACCAGACTGGCGCCGGCGGAGCCGACAGGTGTGGCAGACGCCAGCGCGCCCTCCACCTTAGAATTGGCGCCGGGAAGTGCGACGCCGAGCGGCTTCAGCGCTGCGCGATAGAGGTCGGGCCGGTAGGTGTCCCGCGCGAGCGCCATGTGGGCAGCGCTGTGCTTGACCTGCCCCCAACGGACCATCTGCGTGTAGAACCACAGCGCGTGGCTTTTCCACGGAAAATTTGCCGCCTTGCCGAAAGGCAGAAAGAAGTCCTCGACGGTCAGTTCCGCGCCGCCGCCCAGCGCAAGATGTCCGGTCAGGATCGGCATCTGCAGCGCCGGCGAAAGGCCGAGGAAGGAAGGCTGCGCCATCAGGGCGGCCAGTTCGCCGCGGTTTGCCGGATCCTGGCACCAGCGCGCGGCGTGATGGAGCGCGCGCAGCAGCGCCGAAAGCGCTTCCGGGTGTTTTTCGGCCCAGGCCTTGCGCACGCCGACGACTTTCTCGGGGCTGGTCTTCCAGATGGTGGCCTTGACCGTGGCGATATGGCCGGTGCCGGCGACGACCGAGGCGCTGTTCCACGGTTCGCCGGCGCAGTAGCCGTCGATCCTGCCGGCGGCGAGTGCGTCGGCCATGAAGGGCGGCGGCACGATGACGATTTCTATTTCGCGCGACGGATCGATGCCGCAGGCGGCGAGCCAGTAGCGCAGTTCGTAATTGTGTCCGGAGTGCGGATGCACGATCGCAAAGCGCAGTGGGTCGCGACCGGCATTTGCCCGTTCACGGATCAGCGCTCCCAGGGCCTTGCCGGCCCGCGCCGGATTGAGATCGGGCAAGGCGCCGTGCGCGGCCATGCCCGCCCAGAGCGTGTTCGAAACCGTTACGCAGTTACCGCCCAGTCCCAGCGAGAACGGCACGATCGTGTCGGAGGCGAGCGGGGTGAGCCCCAGATTGCAGGCGATCGGCATCGGCCCCAGCATATGCGCCAGATCGAAATGCCCGATCGCGATGCGGTCGCGGATGTTGGCCCAAGAGGTTTCGCGGCTGAGCGTCAGGTCGACGCCTTCGCGCGCGGCAAAGCCGATCTCCTTCGCTGCGACAAGAACGGCGCTGTCGAAGAGCGGCATGAAACCGGCATTGATCTGGTGTTCGGCCGCCATGCTCAACTCTCTCCGGGATCCAGAAGGCCTGCCGCCGTCACCAGGCTCTGCGCGATTTCGCTGATCTTGCGGTTCTGGTTCATGGCGGTCTTGCGCAGAAGCGTATAGGCCGCGTCCTCCGACAGGCCGCGTGATCGCATCAGGATGCCCTTGGCGCGGTCGATGACCTTGCGGTCCTCCAATTCACTGCGGGCTTCCTCAAGTTCGCGCGCCATCCGCGAGAATGCGTTGAAGCGGCTGATCGCCATGTCGAGTATCGGCTTGACGCGCTCCTGGCGCAGCCCGTCGACGACATAGGCGGAGACCCCCGCTTCCACCGCAGCTTCGATTGAAGCCTGATCCGACCGGTCCACGAACATGGCGATCGGCCGCTTCACCACGCGCGAAAGCTGGAACATGTTTTCAAGCATATCGCGGTTGGGATTTTCGAGATCGATGACGATTACGTCCGGTTCGATCTCGGCAATGCGGCGCGCTATTCCCGCAACATCGTGAACGACCGTGACCTGCTCATGCCCGGCCTCCCGCAATCCCGCCTGGATGATGGAGGCGCGAATGTGGTTTTCGTCGATCACCAGGACGGTGAGGGATTTCCGGATCATGCCGCATTTTGCGCACGGCGCGCGATTGTGCAATGCGGCAGGGTGAGAATTGGCCCAGTTACCGCTTCGGGAACTGCCCGATGTTCGCGGAGCTGACCCGCTAAGCTTCTCTAAATACGATTCATAGCGTCTGCTTTGCTTTTGTTTCGACTGCGCTATTTTTCAGTTTGCGACCCTTGTCTCGCTGGCTAGAAGATTGGAGGTTTCCATGGATCGGCGATCATTTTTGACAGGAATGTTTTGCGTTGCTGGGGCAGCAGCCCTTGTAAGCGCAGTTCGACCTATCAACGCAGTAGCCGGCGTGCCGGGGGCCAGAAGTGGCATCCTCGATGAACTCGACGCGCTGGAGACAGAGCCCTTCGAAGATGAAGATACTCAGGCGGAGCCGGTCCGACATCGGAGCTGGCACCGCAGGCGGCGGCGCCGGCGGCGGGCTTGGAGAAGGGCCTGTCGTCGTGCCTGGCGATATGGCCGTCTGCGCAGACGGTGCTTTCGCAGGCGTGTTTGGGTCTGGGCCTGGTATTAGTAGCAGTTAGTGTGCTGAAAACCCCGTGGTTGCCGGGGTTTTCAGCCTCAGACTAGCCAAATACGGCGAATTTTTCAGGGACCCGCGCGAGTTGTCGGGCCTGCCAGTTATAGGCAGGCCTAAATCAGACTGATTTTCCCAAAGAGAAAACTGATGGAGCCAATCGGAATCGAACCGACGACCTCTTGAATGCCATTCATGGGGCCTGACTTTCGTTCTGTTTCCGTTCGTGGCGTCATATTTCCGCAATGCTATTGTTTCTAAGGCAAATCAGCTATGGTGTGTCCGTAGGAGTCGTCGGCTTTCCGTTTTCGCGGTGCCCCGGCGGTGCCCCGAGGCTCAAACTGGTAGCGGAAATGTCAGAAGGCGGCAGAACGGTCAAAATCACAAAGCGCGTGGTCGATGCCACCAAGCCCAACGGCACAGACTTCTATGTGTTCGATAGCGAGCTGATCGGGTTTGGCCTTCGCGTCCGCGCTACTGGCGGCATGTCCTATATCGTCCGCTATCGCGCCGGCTCGGGAAAGAATGCTCCCGTCAAGCGAGTGACGATTGCCAAGGTTGGCAAGGTCACGCCCGACCAAGCCCGCGACGTGGCGAAAGACCTCCTGGCCTCTGTCGTCCAAGGGCAAGACCCCTCACGGGATAGAGCCGAGGAACGCGGCGCCGTCACGTTCGCGAAACTGGCCGATGCCTTCCTCCACCATGTCGAAGCGCTCAAGAAGGCGAACACTCACGCGCAATATGCCCACATGCTGAACGCCTACGCGGTGCCGCAGTTCGGAACGCGCAAGGCGGCTGCCGTCACCCCGAGCGATATCGCCGGCCTACACATAAGCCTGAAGGCAAAGCCGACGACCGCGAACCGGGTTCGGGACGTGATTAGTTCGATGTACGGATGGGCCATTAAGGGCAAGATTCTGCCCAAGATGGAAAACCCCGCTGCCGGCATCGCCAAATATCGAGAGTCCAAACGGGAGCGGTTTCTGTCGTCGGAAGAAATCTTGCGGCTCGGCTCTGCCATCCGTGAGGCTGAAACCGTTGGCATTGCATGGGAGCCAGACCCCGACAAAAAAACCAAGCACGCCCCTAAGGCCGGCAATCGGCTGGTCAAGCTAGATCCTGCATCGGCCGCGGCGCTTCGGCTGTTTATCCTGACCGGTGCCAGGTTGCGGGAAATCCTGCATCTGACATGGGACATGGTGGACCTTGAGCGTGGATTGCTGCTGCTGCCTGACAGCAAGACAGGGCAGAAAACCATCATTCTAAACGCCCCGGCTCAAATGGTTCTGGCCGATCTGCCCCGGATCGATCGTCACGTTATCCCCGGCAAACCGCGCGCCCTCAAGGGCGGCAAGATGGAAAGCCGGCCGCGCTCCGACCTTAAGCGGCCATGGCAGATGATCCGCAAGCGCGCCGGCCTGGCTGCACAGTCTGATAATCCCGGCTTTAGGGTGCGCATCCATGATTTGCGGCACACCCATGCATCAATAGGCGTCGGTGCCAATCTTGGACTGCCGATCGTGGGCAAGCTTCTAGGCCATGCCCAATCGCGCACCACCGAACGCTATGCGCATCTTGAAGCCGATCCGCTGCGCAAGGCGTCCAACGCGATAGGCAAGCGCATTGCCGAAGCGATGGGCGATGCAGAGCCACCATCGGCGGAAAATGTTGTGAAACTCAGAGGATGAAAAATTCTCAAATGCCCCAGAACCGGAACACTCAAAAGGTTCAAAAGGTCTGACAGACCCGCAGGGATAGGAGGCATCCGACAAGCCGGTTAGCACCACCGGCTTCCCTGCGGCCCTCAGGTGCATCGCGCGAAAGGTGCAGCGATGAACGTACGCGTTCCGTTTTGGAGTAACCAGGGGCGGTGGCCTGTCCAGATTCCCGGCTATGTGTTTGCAGCTCGGGCTGTCTTGGAAGTGGGCCCGGTGGCTTTTGGCGATCTATGGACAGGCACAGAGCCTCTCGCGGCCGAGCCGTTCAACTTTCGCAGAATCCCCTTGCTTGGTGGAAAGGTCTTACGCCAGTCGCAATCGCAAGTGACGCCATCGGACAAAGAGCGGATTAACATGCTGCTGCGGCAGCACAGGCCAGAGATGGGCCGCCCCCTGCGCGAGTATGGCCCTTACGGTCCTAAGCCTCTGATTTTCTCTGATGACGAGTGGGAGGCCGGCTTGGATCTGGCCGAAGATGTGGACATGGACCTGACGGCCATGCATCGGCACTTCAATACCGTGGTTTCCATCATAGTGGAAGCATGCGCGAACGGTTCTCTCCTTGCTGCTTTGCGCCCCAGGCCCGGCGGCAGGATGAGCGACCCGCTGCCCGTTGATGCATGGCATACTGAGAAGGCGGCGGCGGTTCGTGAGGGGCGAAATGCACCCTGACCCGCAAAAGGCGTTTTCAAACTCCGTTGGCGGGGACGCCTTTCATTACCTCTATTTCGGCAGGAAAAGTTTCGACGCCCTTTTGCGTTCGCTGGAGAATGCGGCAAAGCCAGATGTCGATAGAACAACAAAGAAGGATGTTAACCCGGAAAAATTGATGGAATGGGCTAAGCCGCTGTTCGATTCAGTGGAAAACAATCAACAGCCAGTATTCACCCAGAAGAAATTTGAAGCCATGGCACGAGCGGAGTTCCCCGACCTCTCGATTCCACAACTCAGAAAAAAAATTTGGGCCAAGAGGCCGCCCGTGTTCCCGCGCAGGGCGCGAAAGGGTTCATAGCACTTTTTCCGCCAGGCTCCCGCCAATCATCCGCCACTCATCCGCCAGCCTTACGCCATCTTACTCCACCTGCCGCCACCAAGTTGGCGGCGTAAATAGACGGCAATAATACCGACCGGCATGCTCTCCCCGTGTCCAGCAATTGCGCTGGCGCCCTTGCAAAGTCGCAGGGCAATACTGAGAGAGACAAACAACGCCATGCTAGACACCCCCACGCATCGCCCGAAAATGCGAACCAAGGAAGCCGCCAGCTATTGCGGTTCCACCGAATCGACGTTCAACAAGCTGCGTCTTTATGGCAGCGGTCCGATCTACATATCTATCGGCAGAACAGTCGTCTATGACCCGGACGACCTCGACAGATGGCTGAATGCCAATCGCCGCAAATCCACGTCTGTAGCGGCGTGAGGTGCGATCATGAACAGTCACGACAAAGCCGCCGGCCTGGCAGGGCTCGGCGGCTCGGTAGATAGGAATGCTGTTGCGGCCTCTTTCTACCAAATTCACTCCGAAACGGCAATTGCAATTGATGATGGTTCATACGCCATCGCCGTGATTGCAGCACGCTTTCGGGTTCCGCCAGCAACCGCATTCGAAGTCTGCCGATTGGCAGGATTGGGGGTGCGTTAATGGCGCCTCGCCCTCAACTCCCAGCCCTAACAGCAGAGCGCGCAAGGGCCCTGCTGATCTACAATCCGGAAACCGGCGCGCTGAATTGGCGGGTCGCCCGCCCCGGTACTTTCAGCGGTGCGCTAGACGGCACGCGGACGAGTGAAGGCTATACCCAGGTCGAGATCGACTATCGCCTCTACAAAGCTCACCGCGTTATCTGGCTGATCATGACTGGTAAGTGGCCGACCCATCAGGTCGACCATAAGAACGGTATGCGTGCCGATAACCGATGGAAGAATCTGCGAGAGGCGACGCCGCTCCAGAACGCTCGCAACCGCCGTCCAGGTAAGCGAAACAGCAGTGGCAGGGTCGGCGTTACGCAGACGGCTAGTGGTCGCTGGCAAGCCTTCATCGGTCTTGACTTACAAAACCGCGTACTAGGGACCTTTGGCAGCTTTGACGAAGCGGCAGCTGCACGAACCGCGACAGAACAACACCATTACGGTGAGTTTTCGGCAGAGAGGAGCGGCGCGACATGAGCCGCGAATTCTCAAAAATCAGCCCGAAGGTGTGGCGCTCAAAACGGTTTCGCGCACTACCCTCTGATGATGCTCGCTTTCTGTTGCTGTTCTTCCTGACCAGTGAACATCAGACCAGCGCGGGCTGCTTCAGAATGCCGGACGCGTATGCGGCGGCGGATCTGGGTTGGCCGATTGAACGCATGCAGACGGCTCGTCAAGATCTTATCGAGGGCGACTTGCTCGCCTTCGACCCCGATACAGACGAGTACTTCGTCATTGGCTGGTTTGGCCACAACAAGCCAATGAACGTCAGCCATCAGAAATCCATCGTTCGCGTAGTCTCTGACATCGAAAGTGATGCCGTGCGCGAAATAGCCGAAGCCGAACTGCAACCGGCCCTGATCCCAAGCACCGTGGAAACCATCAACGGTTCAAGGCTTGGGAACTCGTCCTACATGACCAGGAGAGCCTCATGACCCCACACAGTCCCGACACTGTGTCGAGACCCTGTCGACATAAGGAGACTGAGACGGAGACAGTTACACGAGACGGAGAAGAGACTGGAACCGAGAATTCTACAGAAAAGAAGACTTTTACTGAGACCGTCAAAACCGCGAACGAAGGCGTTCCCTCATCGTCGGCAAGAGGCTTTGGAGGGAAAGGACGAAAGCCATCGAGGGCAGCGTGGGCCAAGGCGGAAACCGCTGTAGTAACGCCATACAAGCCGACGCAACGGGAACTTGCATCACAGGCCGCCTACGCTAAGCGCCGCGAGAGCAAGCGTCCGGTTCCGCAAATAAAAGTCTCGATGAGCGAAGATGGCGGCAGCCGCATCGCATCGCTCGCGGTAGACCACCCTGACCCGGCACTAGGCTATGAGCTTTTGGCCGAAGCCGTAGGGGCCGATAACGGCACCTTCCTTGCCGGCACTCTCGATTCACTGGCCAAGGTTGCTCAGGTCGGCTCCGTACGTGAGGGTGAAATGAACTATGCACTCTCCATGGTATGCGGGCTCCGACCGAAGGACCAGATCGAAGCGACTCTTGGTGTCCAGATGGCCGCCATTCACATGGCCACGATGAATGCCGCTATGTGCATGGGACAAGCCAAGACGTGGGAATTGAAGGATCGCAAGAACGGGCATTAAACCGCCTCGCCCGTACATATGTGGCCCAGGTTGAGGCTCTGAAGCGCTATCGCAGCAAGGGAGAGCAGCGCGTGATTGTCGAGCGCGTGAACGTTGAAAAGGGCGGACAAGCCATCGTCGGCAACGTCGCCCATGGGGGCGGGGTAGGTGAAGAAAAATGATCGATAACCCCATGAACCGCGCACCGCGTTGTCAGGCTCGCAGCAAGCGCAGCGGGGTTGGCTGCAAAGCGCCTGCAAAGCGGGGGCACCGGGTTTGCCGATTTCATGGTGCTGGCGGCGGAGCACCCAAAGCGCCGGCCACGGCCAATATCGACACGGACGATTCACTTGCGAGGCTATCGCACAGCGCAAAGAGATTGCGGCTCTGATTGCGGATGCGCGGCGAGCTGCGGCCGCGGTGATATAAGCATGAACCGACTTCGCCAATCCGCCAGTGAGGTTATCGCCTTGCCTTCCGCCATCCTGCCGCCTGAGCATCGGCCTCAGAACAAAACCAGCGCTCCCCACTCACTTGGCTGATACGGGTTTGCGAATAGTATTTCTGCCCGGGTACGTGATAGATGCGCTCGCCTTTGGCCGAGATGTTGCCCTTGATGCTGCAGCCACCAAGAAGGCCGAAGCCGGTCGATTGCTCGCTGACGCTCTCGACCTTGCCGGCGTTGGCATCCCGCCAGTCCCATGGTTGATCGAAGTGGCCCTGCCAAACTCCGCGATGCGCGGCCTTGGCGGCCCGTTGTTCGGCGGCAAATGCGCCGTTCGAATAGCGAGGCCAATCTAGAGCGAGGCCTTGTTCGACGAGCCATTTCTGAACGCTTCGGCCGTCGGCGCGATTGCAG
Organism: Mesorhizobium sp. WSM2561; assembly: GCF_000513915.1. Classification (NCBI taxonomy): domain Bacteria; kingdom Pseudomonadati; phylum Pseudomonadota; class Alphaproteobacteria; order Hyphomicrobiales; family Phyllobacteriaceae; genus Mesorhizobium; species Mesorhizobium sp. WSM2561. Next base: position 109,500 of record NZ_AZUX01000002.1, on the reverse strand, counting down.
TTCCCGACGAGACGCCCGTACTGATCACGATCGACAAAGCTGCAATGCAGCGGTCGCGAAGCTGCCAGGAACTTGTCTAAGGGCTTGCGCAGCGCGGCGTCCGCATGGGTAGTCAAAGCCCTTGGCGTCGTCGTAGTGCTGACGGCTCTCGGGCGCGTCGATGCCATTGAAACGAATCCTTTGGCCTGCAATCTCTACTGTGTCGCCATCGATCACGGAGGCGCGGCCTTTCATGGGGCCGGGCAATGGTTCTGTCCAGTTTGTTATCGTGCTTTGGAGGCCAGAGGTGCTCTGTTGGCCGGCGGTGCTCTGGATCGCGAATTGGGTGACTGCGGCGGCAAGCGTGCCGACGCCGAGGAAGATCAGCCCCAAGAGCGGTCGCGGCAGCCGCCGTGACGCTCTGCCGGCGCGCCTTCGCCAGCGGTTAGCCTGATTGGCGCCTTGATAACGGTGGCCTTTGCCCACGCCCGCTCTCCCCGAAGAGAGAATGCCGCCATTCTGTGCGAGAGTCCAGAAGCTGCCCTAGTGGTGAAAGTCTGACACTTGGTACCGGTGGACGGCAAGAATCGTCCCTTCCATGCCCTTCCTTCTGGGCAGCGCTACGACAATCCGTGACCCTTCTGCGACGTTCTCATTGGGGCCGACGGACGACCGGATCAAGCGGGAAATCGGCCATTGGCTCACCCGACTTGGATGCTTGGCAAACCCGTTTTCTAAGTCCAGCCTGATAGACTTTTGAAATGGGCGTCAATACAATCCGTTGCCCTGCTTTCTGTGAAAGCAAATGCAAATGCCCGAAGTACGCGCCCAACGCCGTCTTGCAGCCATCTTGGCTGCCGACGTGGTGGGCTACAGTCGACTTCTGGACATGGACGAGCAAGGAACGTTGGCCGCATTAAGGGGGCGGCGGAAGGAGATCCTCGAGCCACTGGTCCGCGACCGCCAAGGCCGTGTCGTAAAAGTGATGGGTGATGGCGTTCTTGTCGAGTTCGCAAGCGCGGTAAACGCCGTGTCATGCGCCGTCGACCTCCAGAGGCGGATGGCGGCCGCGAACGAAGGTTTGGCTGTCGACCGGCAAATCAACCTGCATATCGGCATCAATCTGGGCGATGTCGTTGTCGAGGACGGCGATCTGTTCGGCGACGGCGTCGTTGTCGCCGTGCGACTTCAGGCAATGGCCGGGGCAGGAGATATCTGTATCTCCGGCAGCGTTTATGACCAAGTCAAGCGGAAGCTTGATTGCGGCTTCGACGAACTTGGTCCGCAAGCGATAAAGAACGTCGCCGAACCGGTGTCCGTCTACCGGATTCGGTTGTCGGCCGCGTCGGAAGATGGCGGGCCGGCGGAGAAAGCGCCGCTCCCGCTTCCCGCCAAGCCCTCCATAGCCGTCCTTCCCTTTACGAACATGAGCAACGATCCGGAGCAGGAAGCTTTTGTCGACGGCCTCACCGAAGACCTGATCACGGACCTCTCGAGGACGAGCGAGCTGTTCGTCATCGCCAGCAACTCGGCATTTGCATACAAGGGCAGGCACGTGGATGTGCGTCGCATCGCGCGCGAACTGGGAGTGCGCCATCTCCTTGAAGGTAGTGCACGGCGGGCCGCCGGACGGGTGCGTATCAACGCTCAACTGATCGACGCGATCGCGGGCGACCACCTTTGGGCCGAAAGATTCGACCGGAGCCTTGAAGACATATTCGCCGTCCAGGACGAGGTGACCGGCAAGATTGTCGAGGCCCTGGTGGGCCGCCTGATCGCCGCGCCAGTGCGCAACAGACCGAGCAATCTGGAGGCCTATGATCTCTGTGTGCGTGCGCGTGGCCTGGGCCTGCAAACGGCGATCACCGCGAAAGAAGCCATTTTCCTGCTGAATCGGGCAATCGCGCTCGATCCGGAATATGCGGAGGCGCACCGGTGGCTGGCACTCAATCTCTGGCTGGGCTGGGAGTTCTGGGACGAACCGATGGATCCCAACCGGGCGAGGGCGCTTGCCGAAGCACAGCAGGCGGTCGAACTCGACCCGAACGACGCCGGAAACCGATGGGTATTGGGCGTCATATTGGGCCATGAGGGTCGCTGGGCGGAATCAGATGCCGAATTCGACGCTGCCCACAAGCTGGATCCCAATCACGCCGACGCCTGGGCGATGCAGGCTGAACTGACGACAGAAAAGGGCCGGCCAGCCGAGGCCATAGAGCAGGTGCGCAGGGCGCTCCGGCTCAACCCTCACCCGCCCGGTTGGTATTACTGGATGCTGGGCCAGGCCCAATATGCCATCGGCGACTACGAATCCGCGGTTCAAACGCTGCGCAGGCCTGAAACTTATCGCACGACTTCACGACGCCTGCTTGCGGCAAGCCTTGCGCAACTTGGCCGATTGGAGGAAGCGCGCTGGGAAGCAAAAATGTTCATGATAAGCAATCCGCACTTCACAATCCGGCATTGGTCGGCTTCGCAGCCTTTCCCGGCCGAGGACGTGCGGCGGCATATCGTGGAGGGCTATCGCCTGGCGGGGCTTCCGGAATGACTCGCGTTGGATATACCCCAGGCCTGCTGTCGACAGGCGCCCCAAGGCTGCCGCAGCGGCAAAATTTGGTCTTCTGCCGGAACGAAATTCGCCATATCGTGCGTTTGTTCCCATCGCTGTGTGCTTGACATGGCCAACGGAGACTTGCGGCATCGGATCGCGCGACGCGAGGATCTCGCGGCCATCACTGCGCTTATGGATGCGGCGATCGCCGAACTCCAAAAGCCCTTTCTTGACGACGCCCAGATCCGATCCAGCCGTGCAATCATGGGGCTGGACACGCAGCTTGTCGATGACGGCACCTATTTCGTCGTGGAACACGACGGCGTCCTGGCAGGTTGTGGGGGCTGGAGCCGGCGCGCGACCATGTATGGTGGGGATCAGTCGCCCGGGCGTAATTCGGCGCTGCTTGACCCCGCCAACGACGCGGCGCGGGTCAGAGCCATGTATACCCATCCGGCCTTTGTCAGACGCGGTGTCGGTCGTCTGATCCTTTCGCTTTGTGAAAACGCAGCCAAGGCCGAGGGCTTTGCTCGTGTCGAGTTGGCAGCCACAATGGCAGGTGAGCCACTGTATCGAGCCTGCGGCTATCATCCCGCCGAGAAATTCGTCGATGACCGTGGCGGCGCTCCGGTGCCGATCCTGATGATGAGCAAGACGCTCTGAGCAGAGCTCAAAGGGGTCGCCCGCTGCTGGTAATTGCTCTCGTCCAGGTCAGAAGACGCTGGAGATTCAACCAAGCCATTTCGAACTACAACAACAACTCCAAAGTTCGCCTGAACTTCCGCTCCCCGTCGAGTCGGACCTTCGTGGCGGTATTCGCGGTCGTCCGGAGATGGCGCTAGCTTCACATTCCGGTAGTCAGCTCAGACGGCAAGATTCCACCCAACCTTGCCGTTCCGAGGGGTGCTAAGCGTCAGGCTTTCACCACTAGCCGGTCGGCAACGGATCAACGCTAGGCAACGGGTCAGCCTCTCGACGGTCTCAATGATGGCTTTGGCCAGCGCTTCACCCTCATGAATCGGCTCGGGACCATAGAGCAGCAGGACAGCTTCTTCGCTCGGCAGCACGCCGGCGGGGCAGGTCTGTTCGATAGCCATGCGCACCAGCTTGAGGGCTGCCCACGCGTTGCAGATGTTATCTTGGCCGTTCATCCTTCCTCGCTGGGATCGACTGTCTCAGCGTCAACTGTGAAGGCGACTGTTCCATCAAAGTTTAACGACGGAGAAAGCGCACTGGAAAGCACGTGCGGTAACAGTTGATTCAACCATTGCTGGTATTTAGAGGAGTGTGGAAGCGGCTCCGACAGTGAGGCGGGGGAGCTGATTGCCGGAGCCGCCTGCGCAATCCCGGTTGGGTTTGACCGCGCTGTCCTATTCTGGGACAGCGCGGTCAACGATCCGTTAATATCGGAACTAATCAATGAAGCGAGCCGACGGCTTCCAGACAGCTGCTTGGCCGGTGAGCTAGTGATGACTGTGGGTCTCGCGATCGAGGGCGCGGCGGGCTTCGGCCAAATTCTCGATCAGAACCTCTAGCAGGATTTCGCTTTCCGGGAGGATATGTCCGCACCGGCGCTCATGCTCTACAACTCTGTCTTGGAATGACACCGCCTTCTCATAGCGAGTGACGAGGTTGGAATAAAGCTGGTGCATCGTGCTTCTCCCTGATTAGGCGAAAGCACGTTGCTCGCTCTCAAGCGCTCAATTGCCGGAAGGTATGGGCGACCGGGAAACCTTACTCTCTTTAACGGCAAAGCGCCAGAATAAGCCCGCTGTGGCGCGAGGTGCCAACCGCCGGTTGCTAGACCTCACGCAGCCGGCGCGCGTAGGATTTCTGCGCACTGGGCACACCACCCCCGCCCACCCCCTCGTGCCTGGTGAACGACTAGGACCCTCGCCCGCCGTGCCGAAAGGTGCGGCGGGCTTTTTGTTTCCCGTATGGAACAACGCCGCGCATCTAATCGCACCAAACCAAGTGTCCGGATCTGGTCAAAGACGGGCCAAAAATCTGCCGTCGGTGGCGGAACGCGACACATGACCAAAGCAGACGTATCAAAACCAACAGCCGCCACCATCAGCTTTACGTCAGGCTCTCAGTCCTTCTTGAACTCGAATATCTCGATGACGTTGCCCGACGGGTCTTCGAGCAAGATGGCGCGTCCGGCACCACCGTCGCTGATTTCGCCGCGGAATCTTGCATCAGCCCGGCGCAACCGCTCAATGAGGACATCGATCTCGTTCGTAACGATCATAAATCGATTCCACCCGCCCGGCTTCGGATCGCCGCCCGCCTGACCACCGCTCCCCGCACCGGGGGCGCTGAGATACAGCGTCAAGTCGCCGCGCAGCAGCGCGGCGAACTTGCCCGGATTGTGCTTGTCGATCTTGAAAGCGAGATTGTCTCGATAGAACGCGACCGCCTCGTTAACGTCCGCAACGATGTATCGGACGGATGCCATTCAACCTTCTCCTCTGTCTTGTGGCCACAACGGTCAACTCGTGCAAAAGGTTTCCTGTCGGTGGCGAAGGATTGAGGGTTTTTGGACGTTTATGACACCCCTATACGACCGAGATTGGGTCGTTAGCTGAATGGCTACTTTTGCCAACTGGATGCTCGAAAGCTTCCGATCTGCTTACGGCCCCAACTGGAACAGCCGAATCGACAGGGGATGATGGCGCAGAATGCTCGGAGAAGCCGGCCAGAATAGCCGGGAGAGACGACTCGCCCGTCCAGTGAGCAGCTTTCCAGCCCGCATTTTCTGCCGCGGCGACGTTCGCAAGAGTATCATCAACGAGCAAGATTTCGTTCGGAACGCGGCCCATGCGCAGGCCGATCTTCTGGAAGAAATGCCCTTCGGGTTTTCGGCAGCCCATCTCTGCGGGTTAGAAGATCCCGTCAACGTGCTCGGCGAGCCCAAGAACCTGCAATCAGGTAGATGGCTCTCATATGCTCCTGGTTCGTCGCCAGGGTCGACGTCGCGTTCTGCGGGACAAGACCGCGCACGCTGGGGCGCGGTATCGGATGGTCTGAATTCATCCCAACCGTTACTGGAGACGCCCAGCGGTCCGGGTGACGGAATTTTTTGATCGCCTGCAACGTTTATATTCATTCGGCTGCATTCCGTTTCGCGCGGTCAGAACCCGCGAACCCGAGATGACCGCCGACTGGCAATCGTCTTTGGGAGGGACGTGACATGCCCTTGCGTTTCAACAGTACAGCAACAATTTTCGCTCTTTTCCTATCTTCAACCTTGATCCCCGCCGCGGCTCAAATGAGCGCGAAAGGAAAAACAAGCGGGAAGGATTTCGACAACGCTGCCGCCGAGCAGGCCAAGCGATATCTCGAGGAAGGCCGCGAGACATTCCGCTTCGACACCTTCGGCAGCGAGGATTTTTGGGGCGGCAAGCTTAAGCTGCATGAAGCGGTCGCGGGCGAAAAGCTGGGCGGTAAGGGGCCTGGCCTCAGCCCCGAGAAGGCTCTTGAGCTCGGCCTGAAGGTCGATGTGAACGCCATTCCCACGGATGTGGCCGAGGCGCTCAACAAAGGCGAGGTCGATCTCGCGGACCCGGCCAGCACGCTCGTCCTACTCAGGGCCAACGCCGTTGTCGGTGTGACCGGCTTTTTTGCCGAGGATGGAAAGACGCTGACCTCGGTCGGCATACAATGTGCCGTGTGCCATTCGACGGTCGACGATGCATATGCGCCGGGCATCGGGCATAGGCTGGACGGCTGGCCCAACCGCGACCTCAATATCGGAGCGATCGTCGCGTTGGCGCCTGATCTCACAGCGTTCACCGAAATGCTGCAAATATCCGAAGCCGAGGTGAAGAAGGCGGTGGAAGCATGGGGCCCTGGCAAATTCGATGCCGAACTGAACCTCGACGGCAAGGCATTCCGGCCGGACGGCAAGACGGCCGCCACGCTCAATCCGCCGGCATTCGGATTGGCCGGCGTGAACAACCACACATGGACCGGAGCCTGGGGCACGGTGAGCTACTGGAACGCGTATGTCGGCAATCTCGAAATGCACGGGAAAGGCGTGTTTTACGATCCGCGCCTTGATGACGCCGAGAAGTATCCGGTCGCAGCACGAACGAAGCAGGGCCACAAGCAGGACAAGCAGGACCGGATTACAGCCAAGTTGCCAGCGCTCCATTTCTATCAGCTCTCGCTGCCGACACCGAAACCGCCGGAGGGCGCCTTCGACAGCGCGGCCGCGGAAAAAGGTGAGGCACTTTTCAACGATAAGGCCAAATGCGGCACTTGCCACGTCCCGCCGCTCTTCACGGAACCGGGCTGGAACCTGCATACGGCCGACGAGATAGGGATTGACGACTTCCAGGCGATGCGGTCCCCAGACGAGCGTTACCGGACGGCATCGCTGCGAGCCCTTTGGGACATCGAGAAGATCCACAAAGGCGGCTTTTACCACGACGGGCGGTTCGCCACCCTCAATGATGTTGTCAAGCATTATGACGGCCATCTTCGCCTTGATCTGACCGATCAGGAAAAGAGTGATCTGATCGAGTACCTCAAATCGATCTGATCCGGCATTCGACGGCGCCAGCGCTTCTTTTGAGTTTGGATAGGGAGGAAAGGTCATGAAAGAAGATCGAAGTGCGCCAAATTGCGGGTCGGCACAAGGTGAGCCAAGCCAAGCGCTGTCTCGCCGGAATTTTCTGAGGGTGTCGATAACCGGCGCGGCGATTGCCGGTGCAGGTGGACTCGCTTCCTGTATGACGGGCCAGCCTACGCCTCGAGGCGCGGGAACGACGCCGAAGCCTGTTGCGCTTTATCAGGATTCTCCAAACAAGGGTCGCCGCTGCGGCGGCTGCAAGCATTTCCTTAAGCCGAACGCATGCGAGATTGTCGCTGGTGAGATCAGCCCGGACGGCTGGTGCCGTTTCTACGAACCGCTGCCAGCCTGAACCTTGCTTGGACACATTCGGTGCCGGTATTGCGACTACTCGGTATCAGCACCGGCCGGACTGCAGCGGGCTTGCGGGGGATAGGCCCAGTCAACAGTTAGTGGCTGCTAATGTTCCAGACAACCGTTGGGACGGTAAGCGACTGGCATGACCGGAAATGATGCTGGTCAGAGAAATCGGTCGAGCCGCCAGCGTAATCCCGCCTCTACCAAACATGTGAGCATCCCCTAATTTACTCCTCATGAGTCTCCTTTGGTCTCCCCCGGTCTACGTGAAGGCGAAACGTCCGGGCATTCGCCATGGGGTCAGCCACGTCGAGGGAGCCGCCGAGGAACTCATGGCGTGGGACACAAAGGGGCCGAGGTGGACGAAAGCGGTCCAATCATGCGTTGACGCGTTCGAGGGCAGAGTGTCCCCCCAAGAGGTCCGTGAAGCCTTTGAGGCGGCGGCCAAGGAGGCGAGCGTGTATCTCTCGCCTGAGTAGGAGGTGCCATGGCAACTCTTTGGTTCGTCCCTCCGGTGTTCGTGAAGTCTGAAACGAACGGTGTCAGGCATGGCTGCAACAATGCGAGGGCAGCCCTTAAGCAGCTCAAAAGGTGGACCCGGAGAGGGCCTTGCTGGCACAAGGCGTGGACCCTCTGCCTCGGCATGAAGCAACTTCTCAGCGAAATGGCCGCTTTGGCAGATCCAGGCTTTTGGGTCGCGTTGGCGGTTGTTCTGATTCCCTACGCCATCGGCGTCGCACTGCTTGTCTGGGTGGCTGGTTGAGGGTTGGTTGTGTTGTTCCCCGACAGCCGCGCTTTCCCTTCCCGGCGCCGTTGGACCGGCTCTTGGTCAAAATTTTACATTAGAAACTTGGAACATAAGTGAGGCAGAGAACATTGTTGGCGCCATGGACAAGAACGATGGCGACAATCTTCCTGAGGGGTTTCGGGGCAACCTGCCCGAGGATCCAGTGATCCTAGCCGATATCAAGAAAAGAATTTCAAGAGAGATCGACGGTAAAATTGGGCCGGACGGTTTGGCGGTCACGAAGGCCGGGCGGGATCGCAATCTGGTTGAGGAATAAGAAGCTGACGCCGCCCTCGACAGCCAACCGTCCGTGGTTCCGTTTTTCCTGGTTCTGTATGTGCTCTCAATGTTGGGCTTGGTAGGGTACGCCATCGCACGTTGGTACTTTCTATGGCGTGCTTGAGTTTCCTTCTCTCATTTAACTTACAGGCAGCAGCGCCCTGAGGGAGCTGATTTCCTTCATGGTCGACCTCGCCATGGAACAAGCCACGCTGCCTCACGGTGGCGGGCTATCTACCTTGCAGGTCGCTAGTCAGAACTCTAACGCGGCCCATCTCGTCCAACTGCCCTGCATCGTTTTTTTTAGATGCCATTTCACGGACGGCATCCAAGCCGAAGTCTTCGATCGCTTCGGTCGATGTCACGACGAGGACACGCTCTGTTCCATCAAAGGCTTCAAGCAACAACTCGAACCGCTCAGTGATTCCCTCTTCGCCAGTAAAAACCAGACCCATATGCCCTCTCCCTGACCAAATAGGAGGGTCTACTGTTCTACCGGCAGCGGCTGGTGCTCCGGCTCGGCATGATGAAGCACCTGGCCAAGATCGCGCTTGTCGAAGTCCTGTCCATAAACGGGGCAATGCTCGAAATGCTCCGCCTCGGGCTTGATTGGCTGGTCGTGGTCCTCGCCTCGAAATCCCGTGCCTTCGTTGTTGGTCCGATATCTCATTTCCGCTCCCGCAATACCCTCGCGGCTTCTATCAGGGCTTCACGATCGTTGCCGTTGGCTTCGATGAGTTCGCGGACCTGCTCGTCGTCACGCCATTCTCGCGAGCGAAATATTCCAATTCGTAATCTTCGTCGGCGGACACGCGATTGGGATCGCGAAAGTCTCGCTTGCTCTTATCGTCGGCCATGTCGCCGCTCTCCCGATGAGTTTCGAATCGGTGGCAACGTCGGAAACGGGATTTTGTTGCTGCAGCCCTGCGGAATCACGTTCCGTTCACTGGCTGATGTAAGCCGGCCGCCTAGAATCGAACGGGTGCGTAAAATTGTAAGTACCGGCGCCGGCCGGCTCGAATTCATTCCGCCGATGATGCCTACCTTGGTTGCCAAGCCGCCCCAGGGCGACGCGTGGTCCCACGAGGTCAAGTTCGACGGCTACCGCTCGCAAATTATCATCGAGGACGGTGGCGTTCGCATTTTGGAGATGACGCGCCGACATTTGCCGTCGAGCGTTCGTAGTAATGGGTCCAGTCGCCATAACGGCGTCCGACGCCGGCCGCGCTAACCGCGCGTCCTAGCTTTCGGTTCGGCCGGCAGGTGGAACTTCGAAATATTGAAGGCGCCGACTGCATCGATCCGATGAATCGCACCCCGCTGCTCGTTACGTTACAAACCGCGCCGCGAAGGTATGAGACGGTCTGCAAAGACTGGGTGAACCACCCCGGAACGGCCGCCAAACCAACCAGCAATCGCGCCAAGCACAAGGGAGACGAATGCCAGAAGCGCGCCGGTCGATGCGACCGAAGCAGCGGTATCTGCGGCTTCCGCCGCTTGTTGCTTCGCCTGCTCGACGGCTTGGTGATATTGTTGTTCCATCTGCGCCACCTGCTGCGTGGCTTGTTCGAGAGGGATGCCGCGCGCCGTCGCCAGTGCTTGTGCCGCGTTTTGACGCGCTGCGTTCGCATCCCCCTCGTTGCCCATGATGAGAGCGCGCATCGCGTTAATGGCCGCATTGTTAAGGGCTTCCGGATCTGTTCCGGTCGAGCGCACCTGAGCTTCAATAGCTTGGAGAGGATTGGCCTCTGCGACAATCGGGGCCGCAGTCTGCGCTGCAGTCTCGCTCAAGCCGCCGACGGCACTTGCGATGCCACTGAAAGCTCCGCCAACAATCATGCCGACGGTGCTGGTGAGGAAATATAAGACCAGCAAGGTTGTGAGTGCCCACGTTGTCAGACCATGGAAGGCGCCCGTGGTCGGGAGCGTCTTGCCGGACATCCGAGCAGCGATGTAGCCGCCAACAAACGCAGCAACAATGCCGGACAGGACATACCAGATACCAGCTACAATCGAGAAGGTCGATGCCTCGGGATTGTCACCGGTCCCGGGATCGAGCGTGGCGATGCCGATACCCGCACCCAGCAAAGTCAGCAGGACTTGGACCACGAGAGCGACGACCACCCCGGCGAAAATGGCGCCCCAGCTAACTTTGTTCAGCAAGATCGTGTGAGCGTCATCACTGGCGGTCGAGGATGCCAAATTTTCCCCTTGGTCGGAGTTGGAAATTGCGGCGCTCATCATTGTTCTCCTTGAATGTCGCGGCGAGTTACTGGGGGACCAGCGCTTCGAATGATTTGCCTCGGCTTGCTGGTGACTGCATCGAAAGGGTCACTCCTAAACGCGCGCCTCGTCGAACTGGAGGGCGGCGGCGGAGATGGCCGAGGTGGTTACGGCATCGCCCAAACCCTTTTCGCCAAACGTTGCTAGGAGCCGGTGGCGCGCGCGGCTCAAGCGGCTCTTGATCGTTCCGATGGCGCAGCCGCATATGCTTGCCGCATCGTCGTAACTGGTCCCGAGAACGCCTATCAAAACAATAACCTGGCGCTGATCGTCGGGCAAAGCTTCGATGGCCCGCGCCATCTCCTGGCTGCGTAGCGACCATTCCTGGCTCGCCGCGATCGCTGGCCGGCTCGAAGCGCAATCGAGCAGACCGGGTCCCTCGCGATTCGCCATTTTGATGCGCGTATAGAAAGTGTTGCGCATTATGGTGAAAAGCCAGGATTTCATATTGGTCCCGGGCTGGAAGCGGTTGATGTTTGCGATACCTTTCATCAGCGTCTCCTGGACCAGGTCGTCGGCATCGTAGGCATCCCTAGAGAGCGTGCGGGCGAAGGCCCGCAAGGCAGGGATGAGGGTCACAAACTCGCTCCGCTCTGTTGGCATGTTTATCTCCGAGTTCGAATAAGCTTGGTCGGTCTGATAAGCCCACGCTAACCCGTCGAAAGAAGGTCGGTTCCACATTGGCGTCGCGGTTTTGGAATTACTTACGTGCAGACTAACAAATGCTAATTTTCCGGCATCGTGCGGGTCGGGACGACAGCTTCGAATCTTATTGGCGGTCGTCTTCGCGAGCGAGACGACACGCCCTCATCAAGCATTTAGCTGTCCGTTGAGGGTTACCTCCGTTCCGCACATTCGGACCTGATGGGCGCGGCGCGTGGGACGAAACGGAGCCCCGGACCGACAAAGGGGATTGGCCAGCAAACCGCAATCGCTTAAAAAGGGGTTGGTCTGATCATCGGTGTTTCCTCGCCCGATGAGCGACCATAAGCACCAGAAGGAGAAGGCTGTGCCACAACGCGACCAACCACCTCCCTGGGGCGTCGGTGCCCCCGGCATATTGTGACTGGCACTTTCACAGCGCTGATCCTGGCTCTCGAGCGCCGAGACCACATCAGCGAGGAAGAGAAGAGGTTATTGGAGCAGCTGCCGTTCCGAATCCGGACGTTTGCTGCTGGCGAGAAACTTGTGATGGAGAGCTCCCGTCCAACCGAAAGCTGTCTTGTCCTGAACGGCTTTGCGGCCCGCCAGCAATACGTCTCGGAGGGCAAGCGCCAACTTACGGCAGTTCATATAGCGGGCGACTTCGTTGACCTGCACTCGATGCTGCTAAAGGTCATGGACCACAGCGTCGTGTCGCTTGGGGATTGCATCGCTGCGTTCGTGCCCCATACCAGTCTCCAAGCCATAATCGCTGCGTCGCCACATCTCGGTCGTCTGCTGTGGCTCTCTACTGTGATAGATGCCGCCATAGAGCGGAACTGGGTCACCTGCCTCGGCCGCCGGCCGTCCAATACTCACCTTGCTCACTTGATCTGCGAGCTCTACGCACGTCTGGAAACTGTGGGGCTTGTCCGTGGCCAAAGCTTCCAACTACCCGTTACGCAGTCCGACATTGCCGATATCGTTGGTTTATCAGTCGTACACGTTAACCGGATGATCCAGGAGTTGCGCGCATCTGGGCTGATCAGATGGGATCGCAAAATGGTGACCGTTCTCGATATCGATCGCCTTCGCGAGTTGGCGGATTTTGACCCGACTTACTTGAACTTGATACGAGAGCCTCGGTAATGGTGAGAGCAGTTTTCGCCACGACCACTAGATCGATTGCTTTTAGCTTCGCATAGCTGAACAGCGGCTTCCGCAACATGTGACCAGGCGCTGCCGATCGCCGAGAAGCCGATGGGCCGACGCACCAGTGGTTGCGGACACACGCTTGGGAGACCCCGGAGGAACTGTCTGATGGGCAGGCCCGCTTGCGTTTCACATAGATCTCAGGAATATAATCCTCTCCGTTGCGGCGAGCCCTTTAACGGAGATCGCCATGCCTCCGCTGCACCCTTGGCAGGAGGCCCTTGGTTCCCGGCTCGCTTTGCCAGCGTCCCTTGGTCCCATGTCGGCCAAGGCGCGAGCTGCGCGAAGCTGACCGACGATTTCTAAATTTCAAACTGAGACACCGCCCGTTGCTATAGCGTGGTAATCGCGGCCATTACCCCCTATTGGGGAGGGTAATTCCGGGACTGGTGAGCGCCATGCTATAGAGGTCAATGCGTAGTGTCTCAGTGGACGCGCGGGTAGCCGCGCTTTTGATCAGCGACTTTACCGGGAGCGATGACGTCGATCCTGACTTGCTGGAATGGATCGTGCGCAAGTAGCTCGTGGTCGTGTCAACTCGCTCACCAGATGAGCCATTTCAGTCTCCCGCTTAGATAAGCGGTAGCACCTGAGTTGATGAACATTAGTGAGTCATTTCGCGACGGAACTATAGCCGGATGGTTGCGTTACCCCCCGCTAGTGTGGACTCTGCAAGTGACTGACGAGCAGGACAGAACACCCAGCGCATCTGACAACGCTGTCGTCCGGCGCTTGGTCAGAGAGGCGAATATAACCGAAGAGCAGGCTCGCGACCTTATCGCTCTTCTGGGGTCCGACTGGCCGTCACTTATGCGGGAAGCCCGATTCCTAACTCGAAAACGCTAGTCTGGTCTGTCAAACACATAATAACCTAGAGATATGCCTCGCCAACATTTGCGGTCGACGTTCGGAACAGGCGCCTATCCAAGTTTGCAAGAATGGCCGGCGCCGCTTTGGAGGGCGGGGTAGATTGTTTGAATAGGGCGCCAGCCGGGCGGGTTGGGGTCCGCCGCCTTTGGATAGTACCGAGCTTGTGTCAGCAGGCGGTCGACAACGCTCCGGCCTTTGCATCGTCACCGTCTTGCACAGAGCCATCGTTTTCATCTGCCGGGCTTTCTAACCCGGACGTTCCAATCTCTGAACGACGCGAAGATGACGGTGACGGCGCACTGCCATCATGCGCCGTGTCACCACCGTGACACGCTCGATCTGGTAAAGCTGCGCGATCGGTTCGGCCCTGATGCGCCATCGCGAGGCAAAGGACGGGCGCTAGAATGAAGGCCCTAATAAACTTGGAACATAAGGCGGCAGAAAACATTGTTGGCGCCATGGACAAGAACGATGGCGACAATCTTCCTGAATGGTTTGCGAGCCGCCTGCCCGAGGATCCGGTGATCCGTGCAGATATTCGGACAAGGATTTCGAGAGAGACCGATGGGAAAAATGGGCTCTCCGGTATGGTGCTCACTAAAGGCGGGCGGGACGACAATCTGGTCGAAAAAAAGGAAGAAGCCAACGCCGCCCTCGACAACCAACCGTCCGGGGTTCCTTGGCTCCTAGTCCTGTGTCTGCTCTCAATGTTGGCCTGGGCAGGGTACGCGCTGGCCGGTTCGTATTTTCTATAGCGCCCGCTCACCGACCCCTTCGCCTACCATGTACCGGATCGCCCGTTCGGTTCCCGGAACTAGGTTGCCTGAGGGGGCACGGGGCTTTTGCGCGCGAGCCAGTTATCCGATCAGGCGCTCACAAATTTCTACCAAACATTCCGGCCCTGCTGAGGAACCTCCAGGCACCACGAGAGTTCGTTTCTCTGCCACTCACGCAGGCCTGTGCCATGGAAGAACTCGACAAAGCGCGGCAGCAGGCCATGGCCCGCCTTATCCGTCAGTGGATCACAACGGATACGAACCGCCACCACCTTCGCCACTTGCTGAACATGCCGGTAGACCAGGACATCCCCCGGAGCATCGATCATTGCTCGACGAGTTGGACCGCAAACTAAACGAGTGGATCGAGGCTGAAGCGATCCTGGTGCGCTCGATCGTGCTGGCCGCACCTGCCTCCGCAGGGCGGGTGGCGCGGCTTTGCAAAGCGCACATGATTTCGTCACGAGAGATGCCGATGTCGCCAAGGACGCCATCGGGTAAACGGCTCAACTGGTCCGTTGCCGATAACAGAGCCTTTCGCTCGGCGTGGAGGCGTAACCACCTGCGAAATGGACCAACCGCGACAGCATGAATTGCAACCATGATCAGATCGTCCCTTCACTGATCTGAATTGACCGGTACGGAACGGCGCGGCTGGCACTCCGGGCAAGAGCGCCAGCCGTCCGCGAAGCAGGTTACGCGTAGTGGTCGATGGACCGGTTTTGCTGTGGCGTGCCCGCACGGCGGGCGGTGGCTGGCCCCGGGCCACGCATATAATAAAGCTCCGGCCGGTAGCGCCGCGCGGCGAATTTGCGAAACGCCGCAGCAAGTTTTGTGAAGGGAGCCAAGAATTTCATGACCGTTCCCTTTCCCTTCGCCTGCTTGAACACGAGCCGGCGGGCCTGGATGTTGCAAACAAGCATATGCCAGTCGGACCAGGCTCGGCTGTGGGAATTCCCACACCGGGGAAAACATTGGAAAAATCCGCTCCCAGTTTTGCTTTCCGGAAAGCGGGGCCTGCGGCCATCAAATTTCCTTGGATAGGGAGTAAGATGAAGTACACCTGATTGAACAAGAGGCTGTTGTGACAGGCTCTCCGGCCTTCATCTCAAGACTTTGCGATGCCGACCTCGCCGCGCTGACCAAACGGTGGCACGAGCGCAGCTATCGACACAACGAGCTGATCATTTCCCACGGCGACACTGGTCGCGAAGTCTACTTCCTGCTGGAAGGACGGGCTCGCGTGACACTGGTTTCAGCGGACGGCAGGGAGATAGCGTATCGCGATGTCGAACCGGGTGACATTTTCGGGGAGCTCGGAGGCATTGACGGGATTGCACGCTCTGCTAGCGTCGTCGCGCTGGAGGCAACCCGCGCTGCACGGCTGTCCGGCACAGCATTCCGGGATATCGTGATGACCCATCCGACTTTCGCCTGGATGCTGCTTGAGCATCTGTCTGCCCAGCTCCGGCGCATGACCGAGCGGGTATTCGAATACAGCACTCTGGTCGTGCGAAAACGGCTGATCGTCGAACTCCTGCATCGGGCGGAGAAAGCCGCACCCGTGGACGGCGAGGTGTCCATAAGCCCGGCACCGACGCACTCCGAGCTGGCGGGAACGATGAGCACGCACAGGGAGGCGGTCTCGCGCGAAATGAGCGACCTCGCCAAGAGAGGGCTGATCGAAAAGCACGGCAGCCGGTTGTTGCTGCATGACGTCTCGGCACTACGGGCGCTGGTCGACAAGAAGGAATAACGGAAGGCTGTCGCTGCGGCGGGGGGGGCGATACCGCACATTTCATGCGACAGGCCTGACGCGTACCCGCGGACCTGCTGTGCCAACCAAAAACAGACCGCAACCCGTTCCGGGGATGAATCGGTGAGCGACTTGCGAAGCTCAAATTTCAAGACCTTTGCCTTAAACCACTCGGCCACCGGGCAAAGCATTTTTTTAGGTCGAGAAAGCGTCTGGCGGTGCCCCGGCGGTGCCCAGAGAGCCTGCAAGGGAAGATGGCCCCGAAGGGCTGGAGGTTAACTAGTTAAAAACACTGTGGAACATTTGGTGGAGCCAATCGGAATCGAACCGACGACCTCTTGAATGCCATTCAAGCGCTCTCCCAACTGAGCTATGGCCCCACTCCGGCAGTCAACCGGCGCCGTTGCCGGCGAAGAGATCCGGCGCGGGTTGAGACCGCGCCGTTAGTGCAGGCGGCTTCTAACCCCGCCTTCCGTCAATATCAAGCCTTTAAGAGCCGCTTTTTATCAAGAACCCGCGAAAGTCGGCGGGCGCTGTGCGAGAGGCCGGATCAGACTTCGTCGTCGTCGTCGCCGACGCCGATCATGTCGGCGACATCGTCGTCCTCTTCCTCTTCGTCGGCGAGGAAGGTATCGTCGTCGTCGCCGAGGTCCACATCGTCCTCGTCATCGCCGAGATCGGGAAGATCGTCGGGCTTCGCATCCTCGTCCGCCTCTTCGAGCGAGACGACCTCGACGCCCTCTTCCTCCTCGGCGTCGACTTCCTTCTCGGCAACTTCCTCTTCCTCCTCAAGGGCGGCAATCTTGCCTTCCTCGAAATAAGAGCGGGGATAGTTCTTGCCGGTATAGGGCGAGACGATCGGATCCTTGTTCAGATCGTAGAATTTTTGACCCGTCTCGGGGTCGATGCGTTTGGTGCCAAGTTCGGGTTTTGCCACAGCAAGCCTCGTCGATGAAAGTTTGGTCCCCATAACCACAGTTTACGGCGCTGTCAAAGCCTAAAGCCAGCGTCACAAATCCCCGCGTTGAGCGACCTCTTGCAAGGGGATGACCATTTCCGCCCGCCGTGATACGAGACCGCGCAAACCAGAAGAAAAAGGCCGGCCACCGGCGTTTTTCACCCAAGGAAAACCCATGTCGCATACTGCCGCCCCGAAACCGGCCACCGCCCGCAAATCGCCAGCGCTTTCAGGCACAGCACGGGTGCCCGGCGACAAGTCGATCTCGCACCGCTCGTTGATGTTCGGCGGCCTCGCCTCCGGCGAAACCCGCATCACCGGCCTGCTGGAAGGCGAGGACGTGATGCGCACGGGCGCCGCTATGAAGGCAATGGGCGCGCATATAGAGAAGCGCGGCGCTGAATGGGTGATCCGCGGCACCGGCAACGGCGCGCTGCTGCAGCCGGAAGGCCCGCTCGATTTCGGCAACGCCGGCACCGGTTCGCGCCTCACCATGGGCCTGGTCGGCACCTACGATATGGAGACGACCTTCATCGGCGACGCCTCGCTGTCCGGCCGGCCGATGGGCCGCGTGCTCGAGCCGCTGCGCCAGATGGGCGTGCAGGTGCTGAAGGCGACGCCCGGCGACCGCATGCCGATCACGCTGCGCGGCCCCAAACACGCCGCGCCGATCACCTACCGCGTGCCGATGGCCTCGGCCCAGGTGAAGTCGGCGGTGCTGCTCGCCGGGCTGAACACGCCCGGCATCACCACCGTCATCGAGCCGGTGATGACGCGCGACCATACCGAAAAGATGCTGCAGGGATTCGGCGCCAATCTGTCGGTCGAGACCGACGAGCGCGGCGTGCGCCACATCTTCATCGAGGGCCAGGGCAAGCTCACCGGCCAGACAATCGCTGTGCCGGGCGACCCGTCATCGGCCGGATTCCCGCTGGTGGCGGCGCTGATCGTGCCGGGCTCGGACATTACAATCGAAAACGTGCTGATGAACCCGACCCGCACCGGTCTTTTGTTGACGCTACAGGAAATGGGCGCCCGGATCGACGTTCTCGAGCCGCGCAATGAAGGCGGCGAGGATGTCGCCGATCTGCGCGTGCGCTATTCCGAGCTGAAGGGCGTCACCGTGCCGCCCGAACGGGCGCCGACGATGATCGATGAATATCCGGTGCTTGCTGTCGCGGCGAGCTTTGCCGAGGGCGAGACGCTGATGCAGGGACTGGAAGAGCTGCGGGTGAAGGAATCGGACCGGCTGTCGGCGGTCGCCGAAGGGCTGAAGCTCAACGGCGTCGACTGTACCGAGGGCGAAGCCACACTGGCCGTGCGTGGAAAACCCGGCGGCAAGGGGCTTGGCCAACATCCGAACGGAAAGAGCACCATCGTCCAGACCCATCTCGACCACCGCATTGCCATGAGCTTTCTGGTCATGGGACTGGCAACGGAAAAGCCTGTCACCATCGACGACCAGGCGATGATCGCGACCAGCTTTCCGGAGTTCATGGGGCTTATGAAGGGGCTGGGGGCGGAGATCGAGTGACAGTTGATGGCAATCAATAGCCTTGGAGCGTGGGACCAAATTGGAACGGCGGCGGGACAGCGCCCCCCTCTGTCCTGCCGGACATCTCCCCCACAAGGGGGGAGATTGGCGACTTGGCCGCTCCGCTCAATCCTGCAACTTAGACAATTGGCGAAAGCCGCGATGACGGCCGATCTCCCCCCAAGTGGGGGAGATGTCCGGCAGGACAGAGGGGGGCGAGAAGGATCGCCACGCCTGTCTGGATCATTGCAATTTTCGGTTACGGTGGGCGGCGAATGACTTCGACCTTCACCATCGCCATCGACGGGCCGGCAGGCGCCGGCAAGGGAACACTTGCCCGGCGTCTGGCCGACCATTACCGGCTGAACCTGCTCGACACCGGCCTCACCTATCGCGCGGTGGCCCATGCGCTGCTTCGGCTCGGCCTGCCGCTCGACAATGTCTCGGCCGCCGAGACCGCTGCCCGGCAGGTCGACCTGGCCAAGCTCGACCGGTCGGTGCTGACGGCGCATGCGGTCGGCGAAGCGGCTTCGAAAGTGGCTGTCATCCCTTCGGTGCGGCGCATACTGGTCGAAAAGCAGCGCGAATTCGCCAAGGCGCCGCCGGGCGCCGTGCTCGACGGCCGCGACATTGGCACCGTGGTCTGTCCCGACGCCGACATAAAACTCTATGTGACGGCGAGCGCCGAGGTGCGGGCACAACGCAGGCTGGCCGAGATCGAGAGCATCGGCGGCACCGCCGATTTCGACGATATCCTCGCCGATATCCTGCGCCGCGACGAGCGCGACATGGGTCGCGCCGACTCGCCGCTGAAGCCGGCCGCCGACGCGCACTTGCTCGACACGTCGGAAATGGCTATAGAAGCCGCGTTCCTGGCGGCCAAGGCGATCATCGACGACGTTCTGGCCAAGAGAAACAAAGCCTGAGCCGGGTTTCCTGCCGTTGCCGATTGCCGGCGGCGAAAAGATACCCATATCGGGCACGAACCAGCCTGCCAGCATTCTTCATGCGCCGGAATTGCCGCTTAGGCGGCCAAGGGCTTTTTTGAGGCCCGGAACGCCGGCAGGCCAACGCAACGCTAACCCACGGCGCCCGCCCCGCTTGAGATGCGGGGCATTCCAGGAGAAACTATGTCAGTTGCAAATCCCACTCGCGATGATTTCGCGAGCCTGCTCGAAGAATCTTTTTCCGCCGGCCATTCCGGCGAAGGCCAAGTCGTCAAGGGCACGATCACTGCGATCGAAAAGGACATGGCAATCATCGACGTCGGCCTCAAGGTCGAAGGTCGCGTGCCGCTGAAGGAATTCGGCGTCAAGGGCAAGGATTCGACGCTTAAGGTCGGCGACACGGTCGAGGTCTATGTCGAGCGCATCGAGAACGCGCTTGGCGAAGCGATGCTTTCGCGTGAGAAGGCCCGCCGCGAAGAGAGCTGGGTCCGTCTCGAAGAGAAGTTCACCAAGGGCGAGCGCGTCGAAGGCGTCATCTTCAACCAGGTCAAGGGCGGCTTCACCGTCGATCTCGACGGCGCCGTGGCCTTCCTGCCGCGCAGCCAGGTCGACATCCGTCCGATCCGCGACGTCTCGCCGCTGATGCACAATCCGCAGCCTTTCGAGATCCTCAAGATGGATCGCCGCCGCGGCAACATCGTGGTGTCGCGCCGCACCGTGCTCGAGGAGAGCCGCGCCGAACAGCGTTCGGAAATCGTGCAGAACCTCGAAGAGGGCCAGGTGGTCGAAGGCGTCGTCAAGAACATCACCGACTATGGTGCGTTCGTCGACCTCGGCGGCATCGACGGCCTGTTGCATGTCACCGATATGGCATGGCGCCGCGTCAACCATCCGACCGAAATCCTCAACATCGGCCAGACGGTCAAGGTGCAGATCATCCGCATCAACCAGGAAACCCACCGCATCTCGCTCGGCATGAAGCAGCTCGAGAGCGATCCGTGGTCCGAGATCGGAACGAAATTCCCGATCGGCAAGAAGATCAAGGGCACCGTCACCAACATCACCGACTACGGCGCGTTCGTCGAGCTGGAGCCGGGTATCGAGGGTCTTATCCACGTTTCGGAAATGTCGTGGACGAAGAAGAACGTGCATCCCGGCAAGATCCTGTCGACGACGCAGGAAGTCGACGTGGTGGTGCTCGAGGTCGATCCGGCCAAGCGCCGCATCTCGCTCGGCCTCAAGCAGACGCTCGAGAACCCGTGGCAGGCTTTCGCCAGCAGCCATCCGGTCGGCAGCCAGGTCGAGGGCGAGGTCAAGAACAAGACCGAGTTCGGCCTGTTCATCGGCCTCGAAGGCGATGTCGACGGCATGGTCCATCTTTCCGACCTCGACTGGACCCGTCCGGGCGAGCAGGTGATCGAGGAGTACAATCGCGGCGACATCGTCAAGGCGCAGGTGCTCGACGTCGACATCGACAAGGAGCGCATCTCGCTCGGCATCAAGCAGCTGGCCAAGGACACGGCCGGCGAGGCGGCGACTTCGGGCGAACTGCGCAAGAACGCGGTCGTCACCTGCGAGGTCACCGGCGTCAAGGATGGCGGCCTGGAAGTGCGGCTGGTCGACAGCGGCATCGAGACCTTCATCAAGCGCTCCGACCTCAGCCGTGACCGCGACGAGCAGCGCCCCGAGCGCTTCACGGTCGGCCAGAAGGTCGACGCCCGCGTCATCGCCTTCGACAAGAAGACCCGCAAGTTGCAGGTCTCAATCAAGGCGCTGGAGATCGCCGAAGAGAAGGAAGCGGTTGCCCAATACGGCTCGACCGACTCCGGCGCTTCGCTGGGCGACATCCTGGGTGCCGCGCTGAAGAAGCAGGGCAGCTAACTCTACAACGCCACGCCTCGCGCGCGGCCTGTAAACAAACCCCGCCGGATCGCTCCGGCGGGGTTTTTGTTTTGACCGTGGTCATAGTCATAGGGATCGGACCCAAAAACCTGTCCTCGGGCCTGACCCATGAGTGGGAACCGATTGTGGGTCCGCTCTAAAACAAAGAGATAAATCAGGCCCTGCCGTAAAGCGGCACCAGCGTGCCGCTCATCGCCAGATTGGCCGGCGAAGCGAGGTAGGCAATGGCCTCCGCCGCCGCTTCGAGGCTAACCCATTTGCCGAAATCGGCGGCCGGCATGTCAGCCCGGGTGGCCGGCGTGTCGAGGGTCGAAGGCGCGACCGCGTTGACCAGAATGCCTTTGCCCTTGAGTTCTTCCGCCATCGCCACCGTCATTGCCGCGACCGCCGCCTTGCTGGCGGCATAGGCGACCATGCCGGAACCGCGCCGCAGGTCGAGCCCGGCGCGCGCCGTGACATTGACGATGCGGCCCGACACGGAAGATTCCAGCATCGAGCGGATCGCCGCGCGGCAGCACAGGAAGGTGGTGCGGGCGTTGGTGTCCATCATTTCGGCAAAGGACGCGGGCTCGATCTTCTCGACCGGCGCGGCGGTGAAGCCGCCGGCCAGATGGATCGATGCCCACAAATCGGTAACGCTGGCGTAGAACGCATCGACCTTGGCGGGGTCGGCGAGATCGACATTGTGCGCCAGCCTGACGCGCTCATGTGCCGGGAAAGGAAAATGCGCGGGCGCGGCGGCATGGGCGTTCGGCACATGGCAGATCGCGCCCTGCTCCAGCAGTTTGCCGACAACCGCGCCACCGAGCGCTCCGGTGCCGCCGGTCACCACAACATGCCTGCCGTCCAGTGTATCCGTCATCTTCGCTCCAGTCACTCTTATGCCACGCACCGCCGCCGAAGGTCGCGCCTTTCGCGCGATCACTCAACAGAAATCTCGATGACGCAGCGTCGTTTGCGAGCGTCAAGCCGGCGGCCATCCGACGCGGATCGCATCCCCAGGCAGACGCTGGCCACAGCACTCAATCGACGGTGATCTCGATGACATACGGCAGTCCGGTCGCCCGCGCGCGCTTGAGTGCGTCTGCCAGATGACCGATGCCGGCGAGCCGCTCGGCGGCGATGCCATAGGCTTCGGCCAGCTTGCAGAAATCCGGCGGTGCCGGCGAGACGCCGACTGGCTCCACGCCGACATCAAGCATCGAGGTTTCGATTTCGCGATAGCCGAGATTGTTCCAGACGACGAAGATCACCGGCGCCGCAGCGTCGAGCGCGGCGCCAAGCTCCGGCAGCGTGAACTGGAAACCACCGTCACCGGTGAGACAGACGACCGGCCCATCAGGCACGGCAAGGGCCGCGCCGATCGCCGCCGGCGGACCATAGCCCAGCGCGCCGAAGCCGGTGGCGGCGTTGAACCAGCCGCCCGGACGGTCGTGATCGTAATAGAGGTTGGCGGCATAGACCGGCTGGGTCGAATCGCCGACGATGATCGAGCCTGGCAATGCATCGCGGATCTTCTCGACGGCGCGGGTTTGCGCCTGGAGGGCCGGGGCCATTTCGGCAAAGGCTGATTGCCTTGTCGCAGCGGCGCGAGTCTGACCGTCGCCCGCTGGCGGCTGGCCCGTACCAATCGCGACAAGCAGCGCCTCGAGTGCCGCGCCGCAATCGGCCTGGATCGAAATCCGGGCGGGCCGGCGGGCAAGCTGGTCGGCGCCGATGTCGATGCGGATCAGATTGGACGGCAGGACAAAGCCACCGTCGCCATATCCGTCGTAGTCGGTCGGGCCGAATTCGGTGCCGGCGGCAATGACCAGATCGGCCTCGGCCATCAATGCACGCACCGCCTTCAGACTGGGGCTGGCCGGCACGCCGAGCGGATGGCGGTGCAGCAGGCCGCGGGCATTGGCCGTCTGGACAACCGGCGCTCCCAGGCTTTCGGCAAGGCGCTGTAACGGCGCTTCGGCTCTCTTGGCGCCGCCGCCGGCAAGGATCAGCGGGCGGCGGGCAGCCGCGCAAAGTTTTGCCGCCTCTGCTATCGCCGCCGGATCCGGCTCGGGCGGCGCGACATTCGTCAGCAAGGCGGCGATGCCGTTGGCCGGCTTGACCATGACATCGGTCGGGATCTCGATATGGACCGGGCCCGGACGCGACGACGAAAACAGGGCGAAAGCGCGGGCAAGAACGCCCGGCAGTTCGTCGGCGTCGGTGACACGGTGCGAAAACAGCGCGACCTTTTCCATCATGCCGCGCTGGTCGGGCAGTTCGTGCAGATGGCCAAGGCCCTTGCCCAGTGTCGGCGTGGCGTTGACGCCCGAGATCACCAACATCGGAACCGAATCGGCACGCGCCTGGCCCATGGCGGTGATGGTGTTTGTCAGCCCCGGCCCGGTGATGACGAAGGCGATGCCGGGCCTGCCGCCGGCGCGCGCATAGCCGTCGGCCATGAACCCGGCGCCCTGTTCATGACGCGGGGTGACGTGGCGAATCTTCGAGCGCGCCAAGCCGCGATAGAGTTCGACTGTATGCACACCCGGAATGCCGAAGACCGTGTCGACATCATGGGCTTCGAGCAAAGTGATGAGCGCTTCGCCGACTGTCGTCATTGCCTGAGCACCGGACGTGTGAGGCAGGTCGGTCCGCCCTCGCAGGCGATGCACAGCGCGTCCGCCTCGAAGGTTGAAACCCTGCAGCCGGCGGCCGCCATGGCCGCCGCCGTCTTCGGGAAGCCGGCAACGGCGATCACCTCGCGCGGCGCGGTCGGCAGCACATTGAGGCTGAGGCCGTTGGAGGCGAAGAATTCCCCGGCGTCGCCTTCGACCAGGCGAATGCCTCGCGCCCGCAGCATCTGGTAGAAGGCAGCCGGCAAAAGCGGCGCATAGACCAGCGCCAGATCGTCGGCGAGCGGACTGATCACCGACATCAGATGCAGGCAGGCGTCCTCGCCATGCCAGAGCGGCAGGTCGTAGCCATAGACCTGGATACCCTTGGGGGTGAGCAGGTTGGCGAGTTGCTGGATGCCGTCCTGATTGGTGCGCACGGCGCGGCCGACGGCCAGGGTCCGTGAATCCACCCAGACGCAATCGCCGCCCTCGACCTGTCCGGGAGGCTCGATGCGGCCGAGGATAGGCACGCCCATGCGCTTGTAGGCAGCCTCGTGCAGGCCGGGCTCGGCCCGGCGCAGCGCCTTGCCCATGGCAAGGATGATGGCGCCGTGGTCGGTCATCAACGAAGGATCATGCGTGAAGACCGAATCGGCAAGCCCGTCATCGGCGTCGGTCAGCCATTCGATCCCGGCGCCGGATGCCAGAACCAGCGTCGTCAGCGCCTCATGCTGGGCGGCGGCCTTTTGCGGATCGAACCCCGCGCCATAGTGCCATTCCGATGCTTTGGCGCGGGCCATGGCGCTTGCGGCGGACCGCATCAGCACGCGCTGCAGGGGCCCGGCCATGGACTGCGACCCGTATGCTTTACCCACCAAGTGCTCCTGAACCATCCCATCCAGCCAATAGCCACTCAGCGAGCAGTGATCAATGGTCCAAAAAGCATGGTTGACGGAGGCAAGCGGAACGGTACATCTTGAGAATGAGAAGTCTGTCCAGTGATGGTAATGGGTAAAAAATTCCAGCAGCGACGGGTCCGGCCACTTCGTGAGGCACCGCAAAGGTGATAGCACAAGGCACCGCCCCCGCCCTGAAGTACACGGCGCAGAACGACGCCGCCGAAGCCATCCATGTCGAGAACCTGCATAAACGATTCGGCGAACTGCATGTGCTGAAAGGCGTTTCGCTGTCGGCGCGCGACGGCGAGGTCATCGCCATCATTGGCGGCAGCGGCTCGGGAAAATCGACCCTGCTGCGCTGCATCAATTGCCTAGAGAACCCGACCAGCGGGATCGTTCGCGTCAATGGCGAGGAGATCCGGATGAAGGCCGACAGTCACGGCCACACCGTTCCCGCCGACCGCAAGCAGATCGAGCGCATCCGCTCCAAGCTCGGCATGGTCTTCCAGAATTTCAATCTGTGGAGCCACATGACGCTGATCGAGAACGTCATCGAGGTTCCGGTGCATGTTCTGGGCGTCAAGCGCGATGTGGCCATCGCCGAGGCGGAAAAGCTGCTTGCCCGCGTCGGCCTGGCCGAAAAGCGCGATGTCTATCCGGCCTATCTGTCAGGCGGCCAGCAGCAGCGTGCGGCCATCGCCCGGGCGCTGGCCATCAATCCGCGCGTCATGCTGTTCGACGAGCCGACCTCGGCGCTCGACCCGGAACTGATCGGCGAGGTGCTGAAGGTGATCGGCGACCTGGCGCGCGAAGGCCGCACCATGGTGCTGGTCACCCATGAGATGAAGTTCGCCCGCGAGGTCGCGACGCATGTCGTCTACCTCTACAACGGGCTGGTCGAGGAAGAAGGGCCGCCGGAGCAGATCTTCGGCGCACCGAAATCCGAAAGGCTGAAGCAATTCATCCGCAACATCGGTTAAGCCGAGGCGGACGAAAAACGGGAACAACAACAAACTGGGAGTTTTTGGCATGAAGACCGTTCTGAAAACATTTGCCGCAGCACTTCTGCTCGGCGTCGCCGCGATGAGCATGGCAAAGGCCGAGCCGGTCAAGATCGGCGTCGCTGCCGAACCCTATCCGCCGTTCACCTCGCCGGATGCTTCCGGCAAATGGGTTGGCTGGGAGATCGAATTCATCGACGCGGTCTGCGCCGAGCAGAAACTCGATTGCGTCATCACCCCCGTCGCCTGGGACGGAATCATCCCGGCGCTGACGACCAAGAAGATCGACGTCATCGCCAGTTCCATGTCGATCACCGACGAGCGCAAGAAGACGATCGACTTCTCCGACAAATATTACAACACCCCGACAGCCATTATCGGACCGAAGGACCAGAAGTTCGGCGCTGCCCCGGAAGATCTCAAGGGCAAGATCATCGGCGTGCAAGTTTCGACCGTGCATGCCGACTACGTCAAGAAGCACTTCACCGAAGCCGCGGAAATCAAGGAATATCAGACCCAGGACGAAGCCAATCAGGATCTTGCCGCCGGCCGTGTCGATGCCGTGCAGGCCGATTCCATCGCGCTCGATGCCTTCCTGAAATCGGATCAGGGCAAGCAATGCTGCGATCTGAAGGGCACGGTCGCGCCGGATCTGGCGATCCTCGGGCCCGGCGTCGGCGCCGGTGTCCGCAAGGAGGACACCGAGTTGAAGGAGAAGATCAACGCCGGCATCAAGGCGATCCGCGCCAACGGCAAATATGACGAGATTTCGAAGAAATACTTCGATTTCGACATCTATGGCGCCGACCCACAGTCGAACTGACGGCGTGCATCCCCGAGCGAACAACCACGCGGCGCAGACAGCGCGCCGTGTGGCTTCGTCGAACTCTACCTATGCAAGCTTTCCGCTGACGGCATCGCCGGTGGTTTTGGCGCCAGCAATTCGGGGGCGACGCTGATCGACGCATTTCTTCCGGCCTCTGTGGCCCGCATCATCGAACTGCTTTCGCCGACGCCACCCGGCTGGGGCGGAACGCTTCTGGTCGGACTGCTCCACTCGGTCGAGATCGCTGCCGGTGCGTTCGGTCTCGGCCTCGTCATCGGCATTTGCGGTGCGTATGGCAAGCTCTATAGCGGGCCTGTGGTGCGCGATCTGCTGGCAGTCTATACGACGATCGTCCGCGCCGTGCCGGAGTTGGTGCTGATCCTGCTGCTCTATTATGCCGGCACCGATTTGATCAACCAGTTGCTGACGGCAATGGGATATCAGCGCATCGATATCAGCGGGCTGGTGGCCGGCATTGCCGTGCTCGGCTTCGTCCAGGGCGCTTATTCGACCGAGGTGATGCGCGGCGCGATCCTTGCCATCCCGCAGGGACAGATCGAAGCCGCGCGCGCCTATGGCATGTCTCCCAGCCTGCTGCTGCGACGCATCACGCTGCCGGCGATGCTGCCTTTCGCCATACCGGGCCTTGCCAATCTCTGGCTGATCGCCACCAAGGACACCGCCCTGCTGGCGGTCGTCGGCTTCTTCGAACTGACATTGGCGACGCGGCAAGCGGCGGGCGTGACCAAAGCCTATCTTACCTTCTTCCTCGCAGCGGGCGTGATCTATCTTCTGTTGACGCTGGTCTCCAATCTGATCATCGGCCGCATCGAGGTCTGGGCTCGGCGCGGCATGCGCTCGCTCAAGGAGGCGCGTTGATGGCTGTCGAAGCGACCATCGTCAACGTAGCCGCCCGCGCGTCGCTGTGGTTGCAGCCGCACCGAATCGTGCTGATTGTAACTGGACTGGCGCTGGTTTTCGCGGCCGCTTTTTTCATGCGCTGGGACTGGCTGCCGCAATATTACGAAATGGCGCTTGTCGGCCTCTGGCGTACGCTCTGGATCCTCGCCGTCACCTGCACACTGGGCTTCCTGCTCGCCGTGCCGCTCGGGCTGGCGCAGGCTGCCGGCCCGTTCTGGCTCGCGGCGCCTGCAAGGGCCTTCTGCACCGTCATCAGAGGAACGCCGCTGCTGCTGCAGCTCTGGCTGCTCTATTATGGGCTCGGCTCGCTGTTTCCGCAGTACCCATGGGTACGCGAGTCCTGGATGTGGCCGTATCTCAGGCAGGCCTGGCCCTACGGCGTCCTGGCGCTGACCTTGTCCTTCGCCGGTTACGAGGGGGAAGTCATGCGGGGTGCCTTTGCCGGGGTGCCGAAAGGGCAGTTGGAAGCGGCGCGCGCCTTCGGCATGAGCCGCTGGAAGATCCTGCGGCGGGTCTGGCTGCCACAAGCCTTCTACCGGGCGCTGCCGACGCTGACCGGCGAAACCGTGCTGCAACTGAAATCGACGCCGCTGGTGGCGACCATCAGCGTGATCGACATATTCGCCGTCTCGTCAAAGGTGCGGCAGAGCACTTTCCTCACCTATGAACCCTTGCTGCTCCTGGCGTTGATCTATATGGCGATCACCGGCATCCTGGTCTTCGCACTCGGCAAGATCGAGGCGCGGATCCCGAACAAGATTGGTTAGTGAGGCGCGAATAGGAGTAGCGAATAGCGAATAGTTCGCTGGTTTCCTCTACTCCCTATTCGCTACTCGCTAGAGCTTCATGGCAGCTAAAGATGCAACTCAGTCTCGACCAGGCGACAGGGCTGTGCCGGATGGCGGCGCTCGGCGCCGGCGCCAATGAGGAAGCGGCGCAGTCGCTTGCAGCCTCCGTCGTGGCGGCCGAGGCAGAAGGTCTGTCGACGGTCGGACTGTCGCATTTCATCGACTATCTCGAAGCGCTGGAGGCCGGCCGCATCGATGGCAAGGCCGAGCCGGTCATCACCAGGCCGGCTTTGGCGATCTATCTCTCCGACGCGCGCGGCGGTCTGGCGCATACCGGCTTCGACCGCACCATCGACGATCTCGCCAAGGCGGCGCGCCTGTTCGGCGTTGCCATCTTTTCGCAGAAGAACGCCTATACATGCGGCGCGCTCGGCTATTTCACCGGACGGCTGGCCGCGCAGGGGCTGGTGTCCTTCGCCGCGACCAATGGACCGGCCGTGCTTGCCGGCTCCGGCTCGGTCAAGCCGGTCTATTGCACCAACCCGATGTCCTTCGCCGCGCCCGCCGCCGACGGAGCGCCGCTGGTGATCGACCAGTCGTCGAGCGCCACCGCCTTTGTCAACATCCGCAAGGCGGCCGAGGACGGCAAGAGAATTCCAGAAGGCTGGGCACTGGACGCGAGCGGCAACCCGACCACCGATCCCGCCGCCGCCATGAAAGGCGCGATGCTTGCCTTCGGCGGCCAGCGCGGCGCCAACATCGCACTGATGGTCGAAGTGCTGGCGGCGGGCCTGTCGGGCGCCAACTGGTCGCTCGATGCGCCATGGTTCAGTGGCGGACCGGACAGTCCCGGAACCGGCCTCTTCGTGCTGGCCGTGGAACCCAAGCTGCTCGATCCAAATTTCGAGAAGCGCATGAAAGATCAACTCGACCGGTTGCGCCGCCGCTACGGCGTGCATGTCCCCGGCCGTGCCCGGGCCGAAGCGGCGGAGAAGGCAGCGGCACGGGGCATAACGGCTCCGAAAGCCGTGGTGCAGCGCATCTCCCAATTCGCCGCCCGGTATTCTTCCTGAAGACGGCCACACCTTTCGGATCGTCGACAGCGGGCGTACTTGCCGTTACGCCCAGGCTGCCTCGTCGAACCACGTTTCGGAAACAGCCGGAAACCCTCGCGTCGGCTGGGTTTTTCCGCGCTCTCCCGCATCTGACCAGTAACATGCATTTCCCGGTCAACTTTTGTTCATTTGACTTTGGCTGGGGTGGCGGCTGTTTGCGCGGAGCAGCAGAAGAGGAACCCCAATGGCCGCAAGCACCCACAATCCCAGCACCAATCTTGTCGTTCCGGCCCTTGGCAGCCTCTATGCGGCGCTGAACACTACCTCTGAAACCATCCTGCGCGCCGTGGCCGGCATCTTCCTCACCATCCATGGCTCTGGCAAGATCATCGACCCGCTTGGCGCCGCCGAGATGGTCGAAGGCCTCGGCTTCTATCCTGGCGCGTTCTGGTCGGTGCTGCTGGCCTGCACCGAGTTCTTCGGCGGCATTTTCATCGCCATCGGTCTCTTGACCCGCCCGGCCGCGTTCGCCGGAATGTTCGTGCTTCTGGTCACCGTCTGGTTCCACTGGGTCACCCTGGGCGAGGGCTTTTCGGGTGCCGAAAAATCGCTGCTGTGGGGGGCGATCCTGTTCTTCTTCGTGATCCGCGGCGGCAACCGCCAATCGGTCGACGCGCGTATCGGCAAGGCGTTCTGAACCAGCCGACACCGCGGCAAACGGCGACAAAGGATCGCCCTTTGCCTTCGGCGCGAAACGGATTATGAACGGCTTCAGCCAAGCCCAGTAGATCTGGAAAGCGCGCCGGAGCCAGCCATGACCGAAATCCTGCAGACCCCAAAGCTCGTCGTCGTGTTCGGCGGCTCCGGCTTTGTCGGCCGCCATGTGGTGCGGGCGCTGGCCCGGCGCGGCTATCGCATCAGGGTCGCCTGCCGCCGGCCCGATCTCGCCGGCCATCTGCAACCGCTCGGCAATGTCGGCCAGATCCAGCCGGTGCAGGCCAATATTCGCGTGCGCTGGTCGGTCGCCCGCGCCGTGCAGGGCGCCGACCATGTCGTCAATTTGGTAGCCATCCTGCATGAAAGCGGCCGGCAGAAGTTCACGCCCGTCCACGAGTTCGGCGCACGCGCGATCGCCGAAGCGGCGCGCGCCGTCGGCGCCGGGCTCACCCATATCTCAGCGCTGGGCGCCGATCTGAACGCGCAATCCGAGTATGCGCGCACCAAGGCGCTCGGTGAAAAAGCGGTCCTGGAGACGATCGAGGATGCGGTCATCTTGCGGCCCTCGATCAATTTCGGCCCGGAGGACAGCTTCTTCAACCGCTTCGCCAGCATGGCGCGCTATTCGCCGGTCCTGCCTCTGATCGGCGGCGGGCGGACCAAATTCCAGCCGGTCTATGTCGGCGATGTCGCCGAAGCGGTGGCGCGCTCGGTCGACGGCAAAGTCCAGGGTGGCCGGATCTATGAACTTGGCGGACCGCAGGTGCTCACCTTCAAGCAATGCATGCAGGAAATGCTTGCCATGATCGATCGCAAGCGGTTCCTGGTGTCGGTGCCGTGGTGGGTGGCGAACATGCAGGCATCGATCCTCGGGCTTTTGCCCAATCCGCTGCTGACCAAGGATCAGGTCCTGCAGCTGCGCGGGGACAACATCGTCTCGGAAGCGGCCATCAGGGAAAACCGGACGCTCGCCGGTCTCGATATCCAGCCACAGTCGATCGGCAGCATCCTGCCGAGCTATCTCTGGCGCTACCGGCCCGCCGGCCAGTTCCAGCGCAAGACGGCGGAATAGCCAATCAGGCAGTTCAAAGGCGCCGCGTGACCTGCATCGGCAAGCCGCCCTGCGGTTGCGTCGTCAGTTTCTGCACCGGCCATGGTTTGGTCTCGGCGGTGGTATCGAAGCGGAAGCGCGACAGCATGATCGCAAGAGCGATGATCGCCTCCTGCATGGCAAAGCTGGCGCCGATGCAGACGCGAGGACCGGCGCCGAACGGCAAATACTGAAAACGGTCGATCTTCTCGCGATTTCCCGGATGGAAACGTTCGGGCATGAAGGCGTCGGGCCGGTCCCATAGCTTGCGATGGCGGTGGACGACCCAGGGCATGACCAGCACCGCAGCACGCCTCGGTATGTAGAGGCCGTTCCAGGTTTCAGGCTCGATCGGCTCGCGGTTGATCGACGGCGCCGGCGGATAAAGCCTGAGCCCCTCCTCGAAGGCGGCGCGGGTGAACGGCATGGCGTCGAGCCACTTTGTCGGGTCGGGCTCGCGCGCCAGCACCGCGTCGATCTCGCGCTCGACCTTTTCGCGCTCCCAAGGCGCTTCAGCCAGGCAATAGAGTGTCCAGCCAAGCGCACGCGCCGTGGTCTCGTGACCGGCGCCGATGAAGGTGATGATGTTGTCCTCGACCTCGGCGCGCGTCAGCCCGTCCGGTCCCTCCGCCTTGAGCAAAAGCGTGAGGAAATCCTGCGGCACCTTGTCCGGATCGTGCTTGACCCGCTCTTCGCGCATCTTGACAGTGTCGGTGACGATCTTGCGGAAATAGGCCATGGTTTTGCGGCCGCGGATGCGGGTCAGGCGCGGCAGCCAGTCTGGCGCCCGCAACAGGTCGAGCGGATCGACGCGGCCCATGGTTTCGAACAGCCGGTCGATCTCCTTGGCGAAGCTGCCCGGCTCACCCGATATCTCACCGGAAAACAGTGTCTCGGCCAGGATGTCAAAGGTAAGCAGCGTCATGTCGTGGGCGATGTCCGACGTGCCGCCGCCCTCGTAGCGGGTGACGAACTCCCGCGTACGCCTCAGCATCGGCTCGGCAAAACCGAAGATGTGGCGCGGCGTGAACACCGGCGCCATCGCCTTGCGTGAACGCCGCCAGACCTCACCCTCGGCGGTCAGCAGGCCGTCGCGCAGGATCGGCCGCAGGATCATCTGGCGCACCGTCGCCATCTTGTAGTTTTTGGCATTGTCGACCAGCACGTGGCGAATGAGGCCGGGATCGTTGGCGATGACCAGCGGCCCGCCGATGCCGGTCACCGAAATCCAAGGCTGGTTGTAGGTCGGCTCGCCCCACAGTTCGAGCGGATTGCGATAGACGATGCGGATCATCTCCAGCGTCGAAGGCGGCGACGTGCGCGGCTTCGGCGCCGGCGGGACAAAGGGGGCGGGCTGACTGTCCATGGCGTGCTCCGCTGGTGAACTCAATGTAGTGGCTGGCAAGCCAAGCGTCCATGTTGCTGAACGGCAAGGGCGAAGCTCCCGCTCTCCGGAAATGTCACCGGGGCACGGCAGAGTAGATGATCGTCGGGAACAGGTCGGCCCGCTCTTGTGCGGCCGCTCTGTTCCCAAAACCGGTTCCACTTTTTGGGTCCGATGCCGTGGTCCGCCAGGCGTGCTCTTCTTCCATTCGGAAATGCTTGCAAACCTTGGAAAAACCGCCTTTTGCACCTATATCTGGGCCATCAAGGACGCGCGATTCGGAGCCGATTTTTTGCGCTGGATGTGCGGCATCAATCAGACAGGTTTTCATGAGCGATCAGATCGACAACGCCAACGGCGCTGAGGCCGAGTACGGCGCCGATTCTATCAAGGTTTTGAAGGGCTTGGACGCCGTCCGCAAGCGGCCCGGCATGTATATCGGCGATACCGACGACGGCTCGGGCCTGCATCACATGGTCTATGAGGTCGTCGACAACGCCATCGACGAGGCGCTGGCCGGCCATGCCGACCTGGTCACGGTGACGCTCAACCCCGACGGTTCGGTGACGGTCATCGACAATGGCCGCGGCATTCCGACCGATATCCACACGGGCGAAGGCATTTCGGCGGCCGAAGTGATCATGACGCAGCTGCATGCCGGCGGCAAGTTCGACCAGAACTCCTACAAGGTGTCTGGTGGCCTCCACGGCGTCGGCGTCTCCGTCGTCAACGCGCTGTCGGCCTGGCTGAAGCTGAAAATCCGCCGCAACGGCCAGATCTACGAGATGAGCTTCTCGCATGGCAATGCCGACGGACCGCTGAGGGTCACCGGCAGCTATGAGCAGCGCA
Organism: Mesorhizobium sp. WSM2561; assembly: GCF_000513915.1. Taxonomy (NCBI): domain Bacteria; kingdom Pseudomonadati; phylum Pseudomonadota; class Alphaproteobacteria; order Hyphomicrobiales; family Phyllobacteriaceae; genus Mesorhizobium; species Mesorhizobium sp. WSM2561. The sequence continues at coordinate 75,961 of NZ_AZUX01000002.1, read as the reverse complement.
AGGTTGCCGGCACCTATGAGGGGCGCAGCGGCAGCGAGATCACCTTCTTTCCGTCGACCGAGACCTTCACCATGGTCGAGTTCGACCTCGGCACGCTGGAGCACCGGCTGCGCGAACTCGCCTTCCTGAATTCCGGCGTGCGCATCATTTTGACAGATGCCCGCCATGCCGACGTCGTGCGCCATGAGCTGCACTACGATGGCGGACTCGAGGAGTTCGTCAGATATCTCGACCGCGTCAAGAAGCCACTGATCGACAAGCCGATTGCCATCAAGGCCGAGCGCGACGGTATCACCGTCGAAGTCGCCATGTGGTGGAACGACAGCTACCACGAGAACGTGCTGGCCTTCACCAACAACATTCCGCAGCGGGACGGCGGCACGCATCTTGCCGGTTTCCGCGGCGCGCTGACGCGCCAGATTACCGGCTATGGCGAATCCACGGGCCTCACCAAAAAGGAGAAGGTGGCGCTGATCGGCGACGATTGCCGCGAAGGGCTGACGGCCGTGCTGTCGGTCAAGGTTCCCGACCCGAAATTCTCCTCGCAGACCAAGGACAAGCTGGTCTCGTCCGAAGTCCGCCCGGTGGTGGAAGGGCTCGTCAACGAGGCCCTCGGCACCTGGCTCGAAGAGCACCCGACCGAGGGCAAGGTGGTCATCGAGAAGGTCATCCAGGCGGCAGCGGCGCGCGAAGCCGCGCGCAAGGCGCGCGACATCACCCGCAAGAGCTCGCTCGGCGTCACTTCGCTGCCCGGCAAGCTGGCCGACTGCCAGGAACGCGACCCGGCGAAGTCCGAAATCTTCATCGTCGAGGGCGACAGCGCCGGCGGCTCGGCCAAGGGCGGCCGTTCGCGCCAGAACCAGGCCATTCTTCCGCTGCGCGGCAAGATCCTCAACGTCGAGCGGGCCCGATTCGACCGTATGCTCGGCTCCGACATGATCGGCACGCTGATCACCGCGCTCGGCACCTCGATCGGCAAGGACGAGTTCAACGCAGACAAATTGCGCTACCACAAGATCATCCTGATGACCGACGCCGACGTCGACGGCGCCCACATCCGCACCTTGCTGCTGACCTTCTTCTTCCGGCAGATGCCGGAGCTGATCGAGCGCGGGCATCTCTACATCGCCCAGCCGCCGCTCTACAAAGTGACGCGCGGCAAGAGCTCGCAATACATCAAGGACGAAAGCGCCTTCGAGGAATTCCTGATCGGCTCAGGACTGGAAGAGGCGTCGCTTGCGCTCAGCACCGGCGAGGTGCGGGCCGGGCAGGACCTGCGCAGCGCCATCGACGATGCGCTGGCAGTGCGCCAGCTCATCAACGGGCTGCACACCCGCTATAACAGAGGCGTGGTCGAGCAGGCGGCGATCGCCGGCGCGCTCAATCCGGACGTCTTCGTCGATCTCGGCCGGGCCAACGCTATGGCCGAGCGTGTCGCCCGGCGCCTCGACATCATCGCCGAGGACACCGAACGCGGCTGGACCGGCCGCATGTCGACCTCAAACGAAGGGGTTGGCGGCTATGTGTTCGAGCGCACGGTGCGCAGCGTCAAGGAGTTCGCGCATCTCGATCTCGCGCTGATCAATTCGGCCGACGCCCGCCAACTCGACCGCTATGCGCCGCGCCTCGCAGAAGTCTATGGCGAGCCGCCGGTGCTGCGCCGCAAGGATGTATCCGAAACCATCTCGGGACCGCTGGCGCTGCTCAATGCCGTGTTTGCCACCGGCCGCAAGGGCCTGACCATGCAGCGCTACAAGGGCCTCGGCGAAATGAACGCCGAGCAGCTCTGGGAGACCACGCTCGACCCGAATGTGCGCTCGCTTTTACAAGTCAAGGTCAATGACGCCACCGATGCGGACAGTCTGTTCTCGCGGCTGATGGGCGACGAAGTCGAGCCCAGGCGCGAGTTCATCCAAGAAAACGCGCTGTCGGTCGCCAACCTGGATATTTAAAGCCCAAGCAGCTGCTCAGCTTCGGACACTTAAGGTATTGGTAGGCCCAGGCCCATCAACGATCCCTGCTGCGTCGCAACAAAGGATCATGAGGGCCGGTCGGAACGGAAGAGCATCCAAGGCATTGTAATCGATCACAATCGCCGCAGGAGGCACTCATGGGACGTGGCATTTTGCTCTGGCTTCTCGGAGTCCCGATTCCGATCATTATTCTCATCATGCTTTTCGCACGTTAGGGGGCCGACATGCAGTCAACCCTAACGACTGTCGACGTTTCCGCACCGACGGAATCCTCTTCTACCGCTGTCAGCTGGGGGCCAATCGTGGCCGGCGCCTTTGCTGCCTCGACGCTAACATTGATCCTGATGCTGCTCGGCTCCGGGCTCGGGCTGACGATGGTTTCGCCGTGGTCCGGCTTGAGCACCTCAGTCACAACTTTCGCGGCCTCCACGGCTGCGTGGCTGATCATCGTGCAGTGGCTGTCGTCGGCCGTAGGCGGTTATCTTGCCGGGCGCCTACGCACCAAATGGGTCGGCGTCCACACCGATGAGGTCTTTTTCCGCGATACCGCACACGGCTTCCTCGCCTGGGCGCTTGCAACGTTGCTCGTCGCCGGTGTGCTCGGCTCGGCGCTCTCCGCAGCTGTCGGAACCGGCGTCCACGCCGCTTCGACAGTCGCGTCGGGCGCGGCAATGGGCGCTTCGGCAGGTGCTACTGCAAACGCCGGAGGCGCCGCGACCGACAACGCAACGTCGTACTTCGTCGATGCGTTGTTCCGCCCGGCCGATGCGGCCAGGCTTGCTGCCGCCAACCCGGAGAGCGATGCAGCGGCGACGGCGCAGGCCTCGCGCATTTTGATCGCGAGCGCAGCAGCAGGCGAAGTGTCAGCCGACGACAAGACCTATCTGTCGCAGTTGGTAGCCGCCCGCACCGGGCTGTCGGAACCCGATGCCAGGGCCCGTGTCGATGCAGTGCTTGCCAGGGTCGAAGAGGCGAAGGTCCAGGCCCAGCAGGCTGCCGATACGGCCAGGAAAGCCGGTGCTACCTTCGCGCTGCTTGGCGCGCTGTCCCTGGTCGTCGGCGCTTTCATCGCAAGCGCCGCGGCAGCACTTGGGGGCCGGCAGCGCGACGACGAGGAGGCGGTCTTCCTGACCAACCGTTGATCGGTGCTTGAGGGGCTCTATCGACGCCGAGACTTTCCCCGGCATCGACCGGTTTTGACGACGTCATCGCCATGAACTGCACGCCGGTTCGCCCAAACGAGCGTGCCCTATCTTCCGGCAGAAGTCGTCGGTGCCGGCTGGCTTGGCTCCAGTTTGCGGCCGAGATCGACGGCGTCACGCAACACGCCGATATGCGAGCGCGGCGGGGTACCGGCGGCAGGCTGCTGGTCCTCCACACCGAATCCAGGATTTTTTGCCCAGGTGCGGGTGTCACACCGTTACCGTTACCTGTCTTTGGCTCAACCTATTCAGGTTGGGCTGAGCGTCCCCCGATACGCCACGATCAGGCCGATCAACGGCATCGAAATTTCCACATCGAAGCAGAATTGCCCGTCCCGTTCCGTTTCGAAGCTCGATCCTTTGGGAAGGAGGAAGCCGGGCATTGGAATACCCAGCAGCGACCATCGTCTCGGAACCAAGGTCAGACGATCGCCGTCCACCACCAGAGCCAACGCGAAGGACGCGATCCCAAACCGTTCCACCAGAAGATGCTGGTCCCTCCCAGTGCCGGCCGACTGAATCGAAGAAAAACACTTGCCGTCGAAACTACGGATCCAGTGTTCAGAGCGGTTCTCGGGCGAAAGTGTCACCGTGACCGGCACCCGTGGCGCAGCTTTCGGGAAGCCGACAAGCGCCGCCACGAAAGCGGCCGCCGGGCGGCGACCGCGTCGTACCTCCGCGAAGCCCGTCCATTGGCGGGTGGCGGTGCTGCCATGCAGATCCTGAAGGCGCGGAGCAAGTGAGAAGAAGGCGGATCCGAGAATCCCGCAGTACAGGGGCGCAACGATCTCGTGTTCCCGAAACCCGGTGAATATCTTCCGGCTTTGGAACAGCGCCTCATAGTCTGCAAGCTCAAGGGCGCGAACCCCGGACCGTGCTCCGGCCTCCGGACGAGTGCCCGCCAGCAATTTACGGAGGATCGCTTCGATGGCCATCGATGGGATGTATGGCCCGTCATCCCCTTCGGCCAAAAGATGCCAGCTCCGTTCGGCGTCCTGCCCATCCGTGGTGCCGTACGCGCTGACGAACATACCGCCGCGATGCTCGCCAAAACGCATTCGGTTGAGCACCGCGTAGAAGAGACGCGAGAAGGGTTCCAGCGACGAGAGCCTGAACCTCGCGCGCGCCTTCGCCAGGAGGTTGAGTGTCCGGTGCAAGATTTCCGGGACTGGCCCGGCTCCCATCCAGATATCGGTCATTGAGGGATGCTCGGGCGGGATGACCTGCAAGTCCGGCACGTCCACCAGCGAGAAACGGATGTTCCGGAGCGGCAGCCGGCCCGGCACCGCGATGGTGAAGCGCATGCTTTCAGCCAGAGCGATGCCATGCGATTGCACCCCATGTCGTCGCAGCTTCACCGGAGCGCCGGCATAGCCCACCACCGCACGCATGACGTTGAGGCCGATTCCGGCATAGGGCGAAGGGGCGATGCCGCCTTTCACAGAGACGATGTCCATCGTCTTCGCCATCTCGCGCAGGACGGCGGCGGTCAGCACAGGAAAGCTGCTGATGCCCGATAGAATGAATATGCCTGCGTCCTTTGCTTGCGCGTCGAACTGAGGCACGCCGAACACAAAGTCGGCGGCGTCGGCAAAGTCGAGATAGTCGATGCTAGCGTCGATGCAGGCCGAAATCACACGATAGCGATTGGTCCCATAATCTTGGAACGGCCCGGACGCGTCGACGACCAGATTGGGCCGTTGCGCGCGCAGGCCGGCCACAATTTCTACGCGATCAAGCGCAAGCGACCGAACCCGGGCCTGCCCTCTGTAACGCGCGCAGAACGCGTCGGCACGAGAGAAGTCGCGGCCGCAGATGATGAGTTCAATCTCCGGTATGTCGGATAGAAGTTCCGCCAGGCGCCCGCCGAAAACGCCGTATCCGCCCAGGATCAGGATTCGCATGCGTGCTGCCAAACGTTTCCGCTTTTCAGCGACAGAACCGTCGCAATTTTCGATTTGCGGTGAGGCAATTTTCGAAAGCCGCTTGACATTGATCGCACCAACTTATCGAGGTTATTGAGAACTCTTTTCGGTTTTTTGTGAGACTGCGCACCGGATATTTGCGGTATTGGCATGCTCCGGCGCGCTATCCGCTTTATACTTCGGGTCGTTCCAGTTTGCGGCGGAGATCGACGGCGTCACGCAGCACGCCGATATGCGAGCGCGGCGGGGTGCCGGCGGCTGCCGCGACCTCGACGCCGGTCGCCTTCAGCGACCAGTAGAGCCTGTGCGTGAAGATGCGGCCAAGCGAACTGCGCAGTTCGACCTGAATGTTCTCCACGCCGGGGCCGAAATTTTCCGCCATCGGTCCTGAGATCGGGTCGCCGGTCAGCCAGCCATTGCCCCTGTCGAAGATATTGGTCCAGCGCGTCGCGGCAAACACCGCACCGTGATGCACCGCCCGCTGCGGCTTGCCCGAACGGCTGCGCCCTTCCTGATAGAGGACGGTTCCACCGGCCGCCGTCTCGGCGATCGGCGGACATGCCGAGAACAGCCGCTCAGCGACGCCGCGCCTGAATTCGGCGAGATTGAAGGTCACCAGAAATTCGCTGTGGGTCAGCGGACTGCCGAGCGTGACGAAATCGCTGATCTTCCAAGGCAATGGATGATCGGCGTCGCCGGCGCGGAGGTGGCGGTAGAGCTCCCATTGGGCGCGCCGGAATCCGGCAAAATCATCCAATTTGTCGGGCCACGCAGAACCATCTGACTTGAGCGTAGCCTTGTCGACGGCGCGGATCGCTTTCAGTCTCGCCTTGTCGCGGGCGGCTTCCAGCTTTCGGGGCCTGAAATCGGCCCATAATATCTGCAGCAGATCGTAGGCGATAATCGATCCCAAGCTGTGCGAGACCAGCACGATGCGGTCGTAGCCGTCGTCCAGCATGAGGCGCCTCAACAGTGTCAGGCCACGGTCGCGGACAAGCGCGCGCTTCTCGACCGTTGCCGCTTCAGCCCGCACATAGGCGGCCACATCACCGAAATAAGGAAGACCAAACCGGTCCACCGCCCAGACGACGAACGAGGCCAGGATCGTGGCGAGCATGCCCGTGATCCAGGAAATATACCCTTGCAGGGCCGACGTCGCGAGCACGAACGCCGCGACCAAGACTGTTATGACTGCCAGAAGCGTAACGACATAGAGCCCGCGGGCGTCGCGCGGAATGTCGGCGGGCTTGCGCCAGAGCAGATTTGTCACCCAGGCCGCAAGCCGGCCCCGCGTCGTGCCTTGCGTGATGTCGGCCCAGTAAAGCTCGTAGAAATCAGTGCGGCGGCCATCGACATCGTAAGGGGTGGTGATCCGGCGAAGCTCGTGCGAATTCGTCCGGCTGTCGGGCGTGATCCAGCTCCGGTTGATCTTCGAGCCGGCGGGACCGCCCGGATCGGCGACTTGGGCATAAAACGGCGCGCGGGCGGGGTCATGACTCCAAACAGCCTGAACAAATTCCCTCAGCGTGCCCATCGGCCGTTGTTCTCCCATGCCATGCACGATCACCACTGCCTGGCTGAGCTTGCGCGGCGCCTTTCCGGGGGCCGGCAGGCTGGCCTTCGTGGGCGAGCCGGTCTTGGTCGGCGAAGCGACAGGCTGGGGGCCAGACACCGGTGCCTCCGTTGGTGACAAATCCGTCCATCGGAACAGAACTTGCCCATCGTAGTGCTGAATCCAAAGCAAGTACAAAAAGCGTCGCAGATATCTGTCGCAAATCGGCGACTTTTTGCGCGTGGGTTTTGCGACAGGAATTTGTTGAAGAGTTCAACGCTGGCGATTTTGTCGCGAAACCCAGGACTGTGACTTCCGACCCCGTTTGTCGCGCCGCCATGAAGCATCGGCAAGCCGGCGTTGCCGACAGCCGCCTGATCCGCTACTCCGTCCTCCCGGGCGGCACGTCGTTCAATCCCGCAAGTCAGGCATAGCGCCTGCTTCACAGCCACTACGAAAGAGAACACATATGCCTCATAACCCCACCCCAGCCAGCCACGCGGCTTCAAGCGCGCCGCGCATCCGCGACTGGTCGCTGTCCTGGCAGATCGGGGCGGTCGGCCTGGGAACCGTATTTCTGGCATTGGCGTCTTACATCGAAGTGCCTATGGTTCCGGTGCCCGTGACCATGCAGACCTTTGCGGTCACCCTGATCGGCGCGGTCTATGGCTGGAGACTCGGCGCGGCCACGATCGTTGCATGGTTGGTCGAAGGCGCGATCGGGTTGCCGGTTCTATCTGGGGGCGCTGCCGGTGCGCATCACTTTGTCGGCCCGACCGCCGGATACCTCTTTGCCTTCCCCGTGGTCGGCGCGCTCACGGGATGGTTGGCGGAGCGCGGCTGGAACGGCAACCGCCCCTGGCTGGCGTTCGTCTCCATGCTCCTGGGCAACGCGCTTTGCCTCGTGCTGGGCGCAGCATGGCTTTCCGTCGCCATTGGCATCGAACAGGCAGTTGTCCACGGCGTCACGCCGTTCCTGATCGGCGGGGCGCTCAAGTCGGCATTGGCCGCGGTGACGCTCAAGCTCATGACCCGCGCGCAAAAATGACCGTCCGGCTGCGGCCGCACCATCTCCTTTGCCTGCTGACTTACGGAGGCAAGGGTTACAGCGCTGCGTTCGTCGCCAATTTCGACGCGATCGCGGCTCGGCTCTCCGCAGGCGAACACATCCGGATCGTCTCCGGGCCTGACGATATTTGCGCGCCCCTGCTCGGTGAGGCGGAGCCGCACTGCCTTCGCGACAGCGTGACGGAGCGCGACCGTCAGGCGGCGGCCAGTGTTGGTACGCTTCTGGGGTACTCGATTGCCGAGGACATGGAACTTCAGCTCCATCCCTCGCTTCTGCGAACTATGCGCGATGCGTTCTCTTCGGGCCGTACCCGGGGTGCTTGCGGCGGGTGCGAGTGGTTTGACCTTTGCAGTTCAATCGCCGATTCAGACTATGGAACGGTGGCGCTCCGGTGAAAGGCAACGCTCGCAGTTGGACGATTCCGGAAGCTCACGCCGTCTGCCAGACGGCTTTGGCCGCCTGCCGGTCGGTAGACGGTCGGGCGTGAAATCGAAAACAGCTCTGCAAGATCGCTGATTGTTGCCGCTCGGAAAGCTTCGGCCTCTTGGGCGGAACCGGGTTTCTGTTTCGAGCAACTAGCGATGTATCGGGGTCGCCAACCCGGATCAGTGATCCATGGCCTTGACGATCTCTTCGGTCATCTTCTTGGCGTCGCCGAGCAGCATCATGGTGCCGTCCTTGTAGAACAGCGTGTTGTCAATGCCGGCATAGCCGGAGCCGAGCGAGCGCTTGACGAACAGGCAGGTGCGGGCCTTGTCGACGTCGAGGATCGGCATGCCGTAGATCGGTGAACTCTTGTCGTCGCGGGCGGACGGATTGGTGACGTCGTTGGCGCCGATGACATAGGCGACATCGGCCTGCGCGAATTCGGAGTTGATGTCCTCGAGTTCGAACACCTCGTCATAGGGCACGTTGGCTTCGGCCAGGAGCACGTTCATGTGGCCGGGCATGCGGCCGGCGACCGGATGAATGGCGTACTTCACGTCGACGCCATTGGCCTTGAGCTTGTCGGCCATCTCGCGCAGCGCGTGCTGCGCCTGGGCGACCGCCATGCCGTAACCAGGCACGATGATGACCTTCTGCGCGTTCATCATCAGATAGGCGGCATCGTCGGCCGAGCCCTGCTTGACCGTGCGCTCGATGCCGTCGTCGGCAGTGGCGGACGTCTCGCCGCCGAAGCCGCCGAGGATGACCGAGATGAACGACCGGTTCATGCCCTTGCACATGATGTAGGACAGGATCGCGCCGGACGAGCCGACCAGCGCGCCGGTGATGATCAGCGCCAGATTGCCAAGCGTGAAGCCGAGTGCCGCAGCCGCCCAGCCCGAATAGGAATTCAGCATCGAGACGACCACCGGCATGTCGGCGCCGCCGATCGGGATGATAAGCAGGACGCCAAGGACAAGCGATGCCGCCACGATCAACCAGAACACCAACTTGGACTCGGTGGTGACGAGCAGCACGATCAGCACGATCAGTCCGATGCCGAGGGCGGCGTTGATGAAATGACGGCCGCCGATCATGATCGGCTTGCCCGACATGCGGCCGTCGAGCTTGAGGAAGGCGATGACCGAGCCGGTGAAGGTGATGGCGCCGATGGCGACGCCGAGGCTCATCTCGATCAGCGCCTGGGCGTGGATGTCGGCGACCGTGCCGATGTCAAAACTTTCCGGCGCATAGACGGCGGCAGCCGCCACCATGACGGCGGCAAGGCCAACCAGCGAATGGAAGGCGGCGACCAGCTGCGGCATCGAGGTCATGGCGATGCGCCGTGCGGTGACCGCGCCGACCGAGCCGCCGATCAAAAGACCGAGCACGATGAGGCCGAAGCCTCCCGCCGAAGGGGTCGCCAGCGCCAGCGTGGTGGCAATGGCGATGCCCATGCCGATCATGCCGTACATGTTTCCCTGGCGGCTCGTGGTCGGGTGCGACAGGCCGCGCAATGCCAGGATGAACAGGATGCCGGAGACCAGATAGAGGAAGGAGGCGAAGTTGGCGTTCATGGCGCTCTACTTGTCCTTCTTCTTGTACATCGCCAGCATGCGCTGGGTGACGAGAAAGCCGCCGAAGATGTTGACCGAGACCAGCATCAGCGCGACGAAACCGAAGCCGGTGGCGATGCCGGACGCCGAGATGCCGACGGCAAGCAGCGCGCCGACGACGATGACCGAGGAAATGGCGTTGGTGACGGCCATCAGCGGCGTGTGCAGCGCCGGCGTCACCGACCAGACGACGTAATAGCCGACAAAGATCGCCAGCACGAAAATGGCGAAGCGGAAGACGAACGGATCGATTGCCCCGCCGGACAGCGCGTGCGCGGCGTCGCCTGGAGCTGTGGCCAGATCCTGCACAGCGAGCCGGACGGCGGCGGTAGCCTGGTCGAGCTGGTCGAGGGCTTTCTGCAAGGTCTGGTCCATCACGCGATCCCTTTCGACTTATTAGCGGGCGATTTGGGTGCGGCAGCTTTCTTGGATGCGGCAGCTTTCTTTGGCAGGGCTGGATTTTTTGCAGCGGCGGGCTTCGCAGGCTCAGCCGAGGCGATCATCACCGCCGGCTTGCCGGCGAAGCCCGGATGCACGACCTGGCCACCATCGGTCAGCATCGTCGCCTTGACCAATTCGTCGTCGCGGTTGATGGCAAGCGTCTTCGCGGTCTTGTCGACCAGCGTCTCGAGGAACGCAAAGAGGTTCCTGGCATAGAGCAGCGAGGCGGAGGCAGCGACGCGGCCCGGCACGTTGAGATGGCCGACGATTTTCACGCCGTTGGCCGTGGTCACCACCTGCCCGGGCACGGCGCCCTCGACATTGCCGCCGCGCTCGACCGCCAAGTCGACGATCACCGAGCCCGGCTTCATCGAGGCGACCATCGCGGCCGAAACGAGCTTCGGCGCCGGACGGCCGGGAATCAGCGCCGTGGTGATGACGATGTCCTGCTTGGCGATGTGCTCGGCAGTCAGCGCGGCTTGCTTGGCCTGGTATTCCCTAGACATTTCCTTGGCGTAGCCGCCAGCCGTTTCGGCCGCCTTGAACTCCTCATCCTCGACCGCCAAGAACTTTGCGCCGAGCGAGGCGACCTGTTCCTTGGCGGCGGGACGCACGTCGGTGGCGGTGACCACGGCACCGAGACGACGCGCAGTAGCGATCGCCTGCAGGCCGGCGACGCCGACGCCCATGACGAAAGCTTTCGCCGCCGGCACCGTGCCCGCCGCCGTCATCATCATCGGCAGCGCCCGGTCATATTCGGCAGCCGCGTCGATCACCGCCTGGTAGCCGGCGAGGTTGGCCTGGCTGGACAGGACGTCCATCGATTGGGCGCGCGTGATGCGCGGCATGAACTCCATCGAGAAGGCGGTGACGCCGGCCCTTGCCAGAGCATCGACCGCAGCATCGTTGCCATAGGGATCGATGATGGCGATAACGGCGGTGCCCGGGCGATAGGCCTTCAGCTCCGTCTCATCAGGCCGGCGCACCTTCAGCACCACATCGGCTTTGGCGACATCGCCGGCCTTACCGATCACAGCGCCGGCCTTGGCGAACTCCTCGTCGGGAATGCGCGATGCCGTGCCGGCGCCGCTTTCCACGATGACGTCGAAGCCCAGCCCCGCCAGCCGCTTCACAGTGTCGGGCGAGGCAGCAACACGCGGCTCGTTCGCATCGAGCTCACGAGGGATGAAAACCGTCTGTCCCACCGCATGATCCTTTCGGCTGGAACCTGTCTGCGCAGGACGCCGGCCGAACTTCCGGCGATGTCGCGGGCAAGGGATTTTGAAGAATTTACCGGAGAATGAAAGCGCCGACGGCGAGGATCAGAACGAACAGGACAAAGGCAGAGAAGAAGCCGCCCGCAAAGAAGCCGAAAGCCATTGCCAGAAGCACGGCGGCGCAAAACAGCGATCCGTATTTGGCGAGCATGAGAAAACCGGCATAGGTGCGGTCGTGCTCGGTATAGTCCATCTTCGCGCCTAGTTCGACAGGACCGGTCGGCGAGTGATCAGCCATAGGAATACCCCTTCGAAGACATCTTTCAGGCACATAGCGAAAAGCCAGGGCAAGGGCAATGGCGCTATTGCCGCATCGCTGGAGACAACAGCCTCAAAAGAAAATTGGAGCCGCCAGATGCAGGATGTCGTTTCGGAGGCGCTCGCGGCTGCCGCCTCGCACTTGCTTTCCGGCTAACGCGCCGCCGCGCCTGCCGGCATTTTCAGCCGGCGAGCTGCGGAAACAGCCCAAGCAGGCCGACGACGATCAGGTAGAGCGCGACGATGTAGTTGAGGAGTCGCGGCATCACCAGGATCAGCACGCCGGCAATCAGCGAGATCAACGGAGTGAGTGCGAGCGTGGGAATGGTCATGTCGGGTTCCTTCGGTAGAATTTCCGCCGAAGCGACGCAGATTGACGTCGTCCGCGCACCACCGGCGCGCCTCCCAGAACGCCGAAGCGGCCTGAAAGCTCCAGCCGCGCTCTAAATTTGCCAATTGTCAGGCGGCTTCGCGGTAGTATTTGGCGGTCGGCAGAATGGTCAGCGGCGCGAGTTCACCGGCACCAGGTGTCTCAAACAGCATGCGCTGCTCCATCGGCGTCGACCGAAAGAATGGGAAACGCTGGAGTACCCGCTCCAAATTGATCTCGTAGTTCGCGTCATAGAGCACCACGGGAACGGTGAATGGAGGATAGTCTCTCGGTTGCCCCACTTGCACGGCACCGAAAGTCCGCTGGTAGAAAGCCGTGTGTTCCTTGCGGATCACGCCGAGACAGGCCGTCACCTGGAAGTGGACGCTGGCAATTAGTGCTAGCCGCAACGTAACGTAAGGCAGGGCACGATGCATCGATATGAAGTCCGGGTCGGCTGCCAGAAGCGTCGGATTGACGAAGGATTCGCCGCGAAGCAGCCGCGGATGAAGCAGATCGCCAAATCTGGTCATTGCGGGCGCGTAAGGTTCGCTCGGTGTCAGATGATGAAGACGGAGCGTACACACGAGGGAATTGTCGACGAAGACACCAAAGCGATAACAGTTCGGCGTGTCGTCGAGCGCATCCATCATCATCTGGTCGCTGGATTCAGGCAGAAAGCCGTTCAGCCGGTAAGCCTTGTAGCGAAGCCGGTAAATCGCCTCCATGTCTTCACCGCTTTCGCAGCGCCTGTATTCCACGCGCTCAAGAAGGGTCGAAACATTGCGCGAGAAGGAAGACATCCCGCTGAGGTCGGTCGGTCGGTCATCCACATGAACAACCCCATCGGATACCGCCACAATACAATTCCCTTCTGCCATCTTCCCTGAAAACCTATCGTGTGCGGTCGTGGCATAAAAGATGGAAATCCAATCGAAGTCGTTTACCTAATATTAACCTTAACTTGCCGCCGCGGCACGTCTGGTCAAGTTGGTCGAAAATGAAGCGCGGAAATCAGCTAAGCGCACGTTTGCCCGCCGGCTTTTTATCGATGGCGAATGGCCAGACCGTGGTAGCCATCGTTCCGATGCCGGACGCTGTCAGCGCTGAACCAAACAAAAAGCCCTGGACCATATCCGGTTTGATAGAATGCGTCAGAATGTTGAGCTGCTCGTATGTCTCAACGCCCTCGATAGTCACGTTGAGACCGAGAACCCTGATCAGTTCGACTACGCCCTTCAACAGCGCGAGCGAACTCGGGTTGTGGGTGACGTCCATCAGGAACGAGCGGTCAATCTTGACCTTGTCGAGCGGCAGCTTGTGGAGATAGCTCAAGCTCGAATAGCCTGTGCCGAAGTCGTCTAGCGCAATGCGCACGCCAAGCCGTTTCAGCTCCTCGATATACTGACGCGTCAGCGATTTGTCGTCGAGAAGCGCGGTCTCGGTGACCTCGATTTCCAAGCGGCCAGCGGAGAGGCCGGAGTTGGCGAGCGCATCACGGACTTTCTGGACGATGCCACTGCTGCGGAAATCCTTGGCCGAAAGGTTGACCGAGACGCTGGTCGGGTCGGGCCATTTGACGCATTCGGCACATGCCGCCTGCAGGACAAATGTGCTGATCTCGGAAATGATGCCCATTTCTTCGGCCAGCGGAATGAAGATGCTGGGCGAGATCGGTCCGAGATCGGGGTGATCCCAACGACACAGCGCCTCGCAACTGGCTATGCGCATCGTGCTCATCGCGACGATCGGCTGATAGACCACCCGCAGCGCCTTGCTTTCCACTGCGGTGCGCAGATCCGCCTTCATCAGCTGACGATCGCGAAATGCCGCATCCATCGAGGCCTGGAACAACCGCCAAGTGTTCTTGCCGAGTTCCTTGGCCTTGTAGAGCGCGAGGTCCGCCTTGACGATCATGGCGTCGACATCGGTGTCCCTGACCCGCGAAAGCACCGCGCCACCGCTGGCCTGGATGCGCAGCCCATGGCCGGCGACGTCGACCTCGCCCTGCAGTTCATCGAAAATCCCGTCGATTTGGCTGGTCAGGTGGCTCTCATCCTCAACGCGATCGAAAAAGATCATGAACTCGTCGCCGCCGAAACGGCTGACGGTGACGCCTGGTCCGGCGATCGCTGCCAGCCGCTCCGCGACGGCGTAGATCAATCCGTCGCCGACCGGGTGGCCAAGCGTGTCGTTGACGTTCTTGAAGTCGTCGAGGTCGAGCACGGCGAGCCCGCAGAGACGCTCGAGATCGCCGGATGCCATCGCCTCTCCGATCAACTCCTGGAAATAGGCGCGGTTGGGCAGGCCGGTGAGGCTGTCGTAGCGCGCCATGAAGCGGATCTTGCTTTCTGCCTCGACGCGGGCCGTCACATCCTCGAATGTGATGACGCCCAGTTGCTGGCTGCCCTCACGCGCCGAGAACTCATAGTGCTGCCCATTCGCTAGCGAGACGAGAACCTTGCGGTCGCGGCCCTCGCGCAGGGCGCGCGTAAGCTGGGCTTCGATGTAGCGGCAGTCCTTCGGCGCCAACATGCCGCCGGCAACGCCGCGCATCAGCAGGCCGTGGATCGATCGCCCGAGCAGCGCGTCGGGCGACTTGAGCGACATCAGGTGCGCCGCTTCGGCATTGGCCACCACCACCCGGCCATCAGGGCCGAGCATGACAAGCCCGTGCGACATGGTGTTCAGCGCCCGATTGAAGCGCTGGGCGAGGCGGTTCGCCTTCTTCTCTTCGCTGATTGCTGTAAACAGCACCTTTCGCACAAGATGCGCCATCTTGTTGATGGTGAACATGAAGGGGATGACGAAGAGGCCCAAAATGACATTGTACACGTCGCCCTTCAGCATCAGGCCGACCGCAATCGGCGCGACCACGGACACGGACAGGATGGCGACCATCTTTCGGGAGCCGAAATTGCGGCCGGCGATGGTGATGGTGCTTGCCAACACCAGCGACACCGCCGCAATCTCGCCAAACAGGTCCGGAACCACGTAGAGGCATACGAACGCGAAAAGTCCGACCGCGGACCCATGAATCGTCCCGGCAACAATGTAGTAGCGTTCCCAGGCAAGCGCGGATTCGTAGGTGACGATGGTGTCGGGACTGACCCTCCGGATCGCAAGATAACGGCCGATACTAGCGGCAACCATCAGGATGGCGAGCGCGAGATAGATTGCCGCAGACGTTTTCCAATACACGAGCAGGGCCATAGCGCCTTGCGTGAAGGCGCCAACGAGCAAGATGCCCGCGTCGCGAAACAGCGAGCGAACGAAGCCAACGTATACGTCCTCGGATATGTCGTCGGGTCGATCTATGTTCATGACCTTGCGGTGTCGCGCGAACCGCAGTCATGTCATAACCGCATTAAGAAAGGTTTAGAGGGGCCATCTCGGGGCCTGCGTCAAGCCTGTTGAGCTTCTTCAGATAAGGCATTCACTCGGCGGCCTGGAGTTTCGGCCGAGCCGGTGTCTTCGCCAGGCGATCGAGCAGCCTCAGGCGCTCGCCGGCCGCCTTTTCGGCGCTGGCCCGCCTGACGTGACCATAGCCGCGAATGAGTGCCGGCACCGAGGCAAGCGCTGCCGCGGCCTCGACCTTGCCTGGCGCCAGCGCGCCGGCGACAAGCTCCAGGTCGGCCTCGTACTGCACAAGAAGCTGCCGTTCCATACGCCTTTCGGAGCTGTAGCCGAACACATCAAACACCGTGCCGCGCAAGCCTTTCATCGCTGCCAGCAGGCGGAACCCCTTCATCATCCAGGGACCGAAGCTCGACTTCCTCGGCTTGCCGTCCTTGCCGCGCCTGGCCAAGATCGGCGGGGCGAGATGGAATTCGAGTTTGTCGTAGCTCTGGAACTGCTTGCCCAGTTCAGCGGCAAAGGAGCCATCGGTGTAGAGCCTTGCCACCTCGTATTCGTCCTTGATCGCCATCAGCTTGAACAGGTTCCTCGCGGCGGCCTCGGTCACATCAGTCGAACCGGGCGCCACGCTGGCTTCGGCCTTGCGCAGCGCAGCCACTCTGTCGGCATAGCGCTTGCCATAGGCGGCGTTCTGATAGGCGGTGAGGAAGGCGACGCGGCGGGTGATGACGTCATCGAGCGTTTCGGCGACAGCGGTGTTCTGTGCAGCCGTGCCCGGCTGGACGACGAGGGCGCGCACGAAATCCGGCTGGTGGGCGGCGCGGCGGCCCCAGCGGAAGGCTGAGACGTTCATCGCCACCGACTGCCCGTTGAGCTCGATCGCCTTTTCGACTGCCTCGGCAGACAGCGGCAAGCCGCCGTGCTGAAAGGCGAAGCCGAGCATGAACATGTTGGCGCCGAGCGAGCTGCCGAACAGCGCGGTGGCGGTGCGGGTGGCATCGAAAAAATGCGCCTTGTCGTCGCCGGCGGCAGTGCGGATCGCCTTTTTCAGCCGCTCAACCGGCAGCGAGAAATCGGCCGACCGGGTAAACTCGCCGGGCATGATCTCCGCGGTGTTGGCGAGGAAGATCGTGTGGCCTTCGCGCACCGCGGCGAGCACCTTTTGGGCGCCCGACACGACGAGGTCGCAGCCAAGCACAAGGTCTGCCTTGCCGGCCGAAACGCGGATGGCATGGATATCGCGCGGGCTGCGCGCGATGCGGACGTGGGTGAACACCGAGCCGCCCTTCTGGGCAAGCCCGGCCATGTCGATCATGCCGCAGCCCTTGTCTTCGAGATGAGCCGCCATGCCAAGCACCGCGCCGATGGTGACGACGCCGGTGCCGCCGACGCCGTTGATGATCGCCGCCCAGCCTTGGTCACCGAGCGGGAATTCCGCGGGCGTGGGCACGCCGTCGAGCGGATCGGTGGTGCCGGCCATACCCTCGGCCTTCCTGATCTTGGCGCCATGCACGGTGACGAAGGACGGACAGAAGCCGTTGATGCAGGAGAAATCCTTGTTGCAGCTCGACTGATCGATCTTGCGCTTGCGGCCGAATTCGGTCTCGACCGGCTGGATCGACACACAGTTCGACTGCACCCCACAATCGCCGCAGCCTTCGCAGACCAGTTCGTTGATGAAGACGCGCTTGTCGGGATCGGGGAAGGTGCCGCGCTTGCGGCGGCGGCGCTTTTCGGCGGCGCAGGTCTGGTCGTAGATCAGCACGGATGTGCCCCTGACCGCGCGCAATTCGCGCTGCACGAGGTCGAGGTCGTCGCGGTGATGGATGCTGGCGCCGGCGGGGAATTCGACCTTGCCGGTATATTTGGCCGGTTCGTCGGTGACGATGGCGATCCGCCCGACGCCCTCGGCCCGCACCTGCCTGGCAATCATGTCCACGGTCAGGCCACCCTCGTGCGGCTGGCCGCCGGTCATGGCGACGGCGTCGTTGTAGAGGATCTTGTAGGTGATGTTGGCGTCGGTCGACAGCGCGAAGCGGATCGCCAGCGCGCCGGAGTGGTTGTAGGTGCCGTCGCCGAGATTCTGGAAGATGTGGTCGCGCTTCGAGAACGGCGCCTGGCCGACCCATTGCGCGCCCTCACCGCCCATGGCGGTGAAACCAACGGTATTGCGATCCATCCACAGCGCCATGAAATGGCAGCCGATGCCAGCGGCGGCGAGCGAGCCGTCTGGCACCTTGGTCGAGGAATTGTGCGGGCAGCCGGAGCAGAAGAAGGGCGTGCGCGAGGCGATGTCTGTTGTGTCGGCGAGCATCGCCTGGAACTGGCGAAGTTTCGCCACCCGCGCGGCGATCTCGTCCGACGGACCGATCGTCCGCAAGATTCTCTCGCCGAGCGCGATGGCGATGTCGTTGGGATCGAGCGCGCCCTTGGCCGGGAACAGCCCGTCGCCGCGCTCGTCCCTCTTGCCGACGATGACCGGCTGCATGGCAGTGCCGTAAAGGTTCTCGCGCAGTTGCACCTCGATCAGCGAGCGTTTCTCCTCGACGACGACAATGGTGTCGAGGCCGCGAGCGAAGTCGGCGATGTGCTGCAGGTCGAGCGGCCACGGGCAGCCAACCTTGAACAGCCTGATACCGATGCGGTTGGCGGCGGCTTCGTCGACACCGATGTCTTCCAGCGCCTGGCGAACGTCGAGATAACTCTTGCCGATGGTGACGATGCCAAGCTTCGGGCCACTGCCGCCGGAATAGACGATCCGGTTCAGCCCGTTGGCGTGGATAAAGGCCGAAGCGGCGGCGCGTTTGTATTCATGCAGTCGCTCCTCCTGGCCGAGCATGTCGATCTCGTTGCGGATGTTGAGGCCGCCGGGCGGCATGTCGAAGTCCGGGTTGACGATATCAAGCCGTTCGAGCGCGGCATCGACCGAAGCCGTCGATTCGATGTTGTCCTTGACGCATTTGATCGCCGCCCAAGTGCCGGCGAAGCGCGACATGGCAATGCCATAGAGCCCATAGTCGATGATCTCCTGGACCCCGGCCGGATTGAGGATCGGCACCATGGTGTCGACAAACAGGAACTCGGTCGCGTGCGCGTTGGTCGAGGATTCGGCCATGTGGTCGTCGCCCATCAGGGCGAGCACGCCGCCATGTCTTGACGAGCCGGCGAGATTGGCATGGCGGAAGACGTCGCCGGAGCGGTCGACGCCCGGTCCCTTGCCGTACCAGACCGAAAAGACGCCGTCATGCGTGCCCTCGCCCAGCAATTCGGCCTGCTGCGATCCCCAGCAGGCGGTGGCCGCGAGTTCCTCGTTGAGGCCGGGCTGGAAGACGATGTCCGACTGGGCGAGCTGCTTCCTGGCCTTCCAAAGCTGCATGTCGAGGCCGCCGAGCGGCGAGCCGCGATAGCCGGAGACGAAGCCAGCGGTGTTCAGGCCAGCCCGGCGGTCGCGCTCGCGCTGCATCAAAAGCATGCGGATGACCGCCTGCGCGCCGGAAAGGAAGATGCGCTCCTTTCGCAGGTCGAACTTGTCGTCGAGCGCGACATCATGCAGCGTCATCAGGCATTTCCTCTGCGGAGGCCGCAGTTCGAGCGCAGCCAACGTCGGAGTTGGAGGCTGCAGTGTTTCTCCCCTTGCCGGGCAGGTCAAACAAAATCGAAGATGCCAGGCGAGGCGCAACAAACGATCCGGTCCACGCCCGATTCTGTAAGAAACGCGCACCAATTGGTCCGTCAGCGCCAAGAAAATTCCGGCCGCGACCGATACCGGCGATGTCGCGTCAGCCGGCCTTCGAACAGTCGGGCTTGGGCGCGCCCGGCAGCTTGCCGTCCGGATGGCCGGCAAGCTCTGGATTGGGCGTATAGAGCTGATCGATTACCAGCGGCCGGTCGGGCAGGACCGATTGGTCCTGCGTCGACATCAGCGTGGTGTCGATCTTCTGGAGGATTGCACCGTTGGCATCCTTGATGCTGATCGAGATCGCATAGGGCTTGTCCTTGACGATGCAGGAAAGCGCCGGGCTCTCCAGCGACACCTTGCCGAGCTTCGGCCAGATTTTCTGTTCGACGATCAGCGGCTCGCCGCCTGCTGGGTTCTGGAAGCTGGCGACCGCCGCCTGTCCTTCTCCCATCGGCTGCAGCGGTCTCAGCGTGACGACAAAGGTTGCCCTTGCGAAGCGATAATTGAAGACGACCAGCCTGCCGGAAATCTCGAACAATCTGCCTTCGCCGTCCTTGCCGGTATCGCGGCAGGCGCCGAGCGTTGCCGCGGCCACGAGCATGGCGCCGACAACGATCAGGCGCAAGATTTTCCTAGACATTGGCGGTCCCTCTGGCTGCCGTTCGGCGGCGATAGTGGCGACTTGCCTTCTGGCGGTTGCCGCACACCGCCATGTCGCACCAACGACGGCTGGAATTGCGGCTTCGGTCGAGAAACAACCAGCTGCAATTGGGGCAGATCCTCAGCCTTGCGACGGTGTCAGCCTGCAGCAGCGACAGTGCGGAAACCGCCAGTGCCGCCTCGAAGGCGATGGGCGTCGCCGGCTCGCCGAACGGCCGTCCCGGCGCACCGATCTCGGTGCGGCCGTCCGTGAGACCCTCGGCGCAGGCCTTCAGGAAGCCAGACAGATCGCCTGTGGTGACCGCGCCCTTCGAGACCGCACGACGAAACAGCCGGTCGGTCGTCTCGCGGATCGCCAGCACGACCGGCGCGATCTTGTCCGGGAACGGCGCTTCGAGCCGCCTGCCGCCAAGCTCGGCGGCGCGAAAGACGCTCGCCGCGTCGGCGAAACGGGCGATCTCCGCCGAATCTTTGAACCGGTCGAAGGTTTCCCGGGGATCGCCGCGCAGCACGACGGTGTTCGCCGTGTCGAGCGCAAGAAGGCCGCCAGTGAAGCGGTGCGGGGTCCAGGAAACCGTCATGGGCGCCATTTCTAACCGATAAGCTGCATTTGACAAGTTAGATTGCCGATGCAAATCTGCTCCGCACGGACGCGGTTCTCCGCGATCCAAGGACATTCGCATGCTCTATTTCTTCCAGCAGGTGCTGAACGGGCTGCATTCCGGCGCGCTCTATGCCCTGCTCGCCTTCGGCTATGTGCTGACCAACGGCATCCTGCACCGGACGAACCTCGCCTATGGGGCGCTGTTCGCCTTTTGCGGACAGACGATGATCCTCACCGCGGCCTTCGGCTATCAGGCCCTGTGGCTGACCCTGTTTGCGGCCGTCGCGCTCGGAATTGTCGCGGCGTTCCTGTATGCGGGGCTGATCAGCCATGTCCTGTCGCGCAGCATCTTCGAGCCGCTGGCCGACCGCACGCCCAATGCGATCGTGGTGACGACGCTGGGCATATTGCTGCTGCTGTCGGAGGCCAGCCGCATCGCCGCTGACACGCATGATCTGTGGCTGCCGCCAATGCTGGCCCAGCCCATCATTTTTGCGAACGGGGCCAACTTCAATGCCACCCTGACGCTTATCCAATTGCTCGACTGCGGGATCGTCGTGGCAACCATAGTGCTCGCCTCCTGGGCGTTCGCCCGCTCGAGTTTCGGCCGGCGCTGGCGCGCCGTGTCCGACGACCCCAAAGCCGCCGCCATGTGCGGCGTCGACGTGCGCGCGGTGTTTCGGCACGCGGTGCTCGCCGGCGGCCTTTGCGCGGCGCTGGCCGGTGTCCTCGCCGGCCTCTACTATGGCAACATCAGCTTCGGCTCCGGCCTGGTCTACGGGCTGAAAATCCTGTTCGTGACGGCGGTGGGCGGCTATCTCTCGCCGTTGCGGGCAGCACTTGGCGCTGCCGCTTTCGGCATGGCCGAATCGCTGTGGGCCGGCTATTTTCCGGTCGAGTGGCGCGACGCCTGGATGTATCTGTTCCTCGTCGCCATGCTGGTGCTGATCGGCGCCGGGCGAGAGCAGAGCAAGATCGTCTGACTGCGCCAACCTGGGTAGCGTTGGCTGCAGACGTCACTTTGATTTTTGCGCATGATCCCTTCCGCGGCTGTTTCGCCCCTTCCCCATCCCACAAGATTGTTTTACTCGGTCTGCCCTGTGTTGACCCGCCGGGCCACGCACGGCATACCGTTGGGCCACATCGAAGCGGCGGAAAACAAGCGGGAATCGGCGCGCCGCTAATTCTTTGAGGCACGCACCATGCTTTCCGAAAATCGACACCGATTTTCGGGCTGATGCGTAAAGGGAGGAATGTATGGCAGGGCTTCTCACTCTATCCAGAACCATTGACCGTGTGAACGAGTTCATCGGCAAATGGGTGTCGTGGCTGATCCTGCTGGCAGTCCTGGTCAGTGCCGCCAATGCGGTCATCCGAAAGACGTTCGACATGTCGTCGAACGCCTGGCTGGAACTGCAGTGGTATTTGTTCGGCGCCGCCTTCATGCTGGCGGCCGCCTACACGCTGAAGCAGAACGACCATATCCGCATCGACGTCGTCTACGGCATGTTCTCGCGCCGCGTGCAGCACTGGATCGACCTTCTCGGTCACCTGTTTTTCCTGATGCCGTTCGTCACGCTGATGGTGATCTATTTCGTTCCCTATGTGTCGCTGTCGTTTCGCAGCGGGGAAATGTCGAACAATTCCGGCGGGCTGATCATCTGGCCGGCGAAGGCGATCCTGCTGGCCGGCTTTTTCCTGCTAGCGCTTCAGGGCATTTCCGAGATCATCAAGAAGGTCGCCATCATGCGCGGCGACATGGACGATCCCACCCCGTTCATATCGGTGCATGAGCAGGCCGAACTCGAAGCGAAGGCGCTCGCCGAAGAGGTGCGCTCGTGATCGAGTTCATCGCCCAGAACATGGCGCCGATCATGTTCGCCTCGCTGGTCATCTTCCTGCTGATCGGCTATCCGGTGGCATTTTCGCTCGCCGCCAACGGCCTGCTGTTCTTCTTCATCGGTGTTGTGCTGTCACCCTATTCGGGCGGCTCGATCAATCTCGCCTGGCCGCTTCTGCACGCGCTGCCGGATAATTTCTACGGCAGCAGGGTGATGTCGAACGACACGCTGCTGGCCATCCCGTTCTTCACTTTCATGGGCATCGTGCTCGAACGATCGGGCATGGCCGAGGACCTTCTCGACACGATCGGCCAATTGTTCGGGCCGATCCGCGGCGGCCTCGCCTATGCCGTGATCTTCGTCGGCGCGCTGCTTGCCGCAACCACGGGTGTGGTGGCTGCCTCCGTCATCGCCATGGGCCTGATCTCGCTGCCGATCATGCTGCGCAACGGCTATGACCGCCGTGTGGCGTCCGGCGTCATTGCCGCGTCGGGTACCCTCGCCCAGATCATCCCGCCCTCGCTGGTGCTGATCGTTCTGGCCGACCAGCTCGGCCGCTCGGTTGGAGATATGTATGCGGGTGCGCTGATCCCGGGGCTGGTTCTGACCGGCCTTTACACGTCGTATATCGTGATCATGTCGATCGTCAGGCCGAAGTCGATGCCGGCCCTGCCGCTTGAGGCCCGCACCCTCGGCCACGGTGTCCTGTCGCTGCTGGTCGCGGTGCTGGCGGCCGTCGTGGTTTCCTACGCGGCGTATCGCTATCTGGCGCCCACGCAGGGCCAAAACGCCGACATCCTCGGCGCCACCATCGGCGTGATCCTCATCTATGTCGTGGCAATCGCCGATCAGCGCCTGAAGATCAACATGATGTCGCGGCTGGCGCAGCAGGTGATCATCGTGCTGATCCCGCCACTGGCGCTGATCTTCCTGGTGCTGGGCACCATCTTCCTCGGCATCGCCACGCCGACCGAAGGCGGCGCCATGGGCGCTGTCGGCGCGCTGATCATGGCGGCGATGAAGGGGCGGCTGTCGCTGGACGTGATCAAGCAGGCGCTGGCGTCGACGACGCGGCTGTCGTCGTTCGTGCTGTTCATCCTGATCGGCGCGCGAGTGTTCTCGCTCACTTTTTATGGTGTCAATGGCCATATCTGGGTCGAACACCTCCTGACATCGCTGCCGGGCGGCGAGATCGGCTTCCTGATCGGCGTCAACATCCTCGTCTTCCTGCTCGCCTTCTTCCTCGATTTCTTCGAGCTCGCCTTCATCATCGTGCCGCTTTTGGCGCCGGCCGCCGACAAGCTCGGTATCGACCTGATCTGGTTCGGCGTACTGCTCGGCGTCAACATGCAGACCAGCTTCATGCATCCACCCTTCGGCTTCGCGCTGTTCTACCTGCGTTCGGTCGCCGCCCGGGTGCCCTATCTGGATCGCCTTACCGGCAAACAGATCGCGCCGGTAACCACCGGCCAGATCTATTGGGGGGCGGTGCCCTTCGTTTGCATCCAGGTCATTATGATCGGCTTGACCATCGCCTTCCCGCAAATGGTGATGCACTACAAGGGCACGGCAGCGGACCCGGGCACGATCGACTACCAGGTGCCGGAAACGCCGAGCCTGTCGCCGCTTGGCGTTCCGCCAGCGGATGGCGGCACGGCACCGACTGCGCCTGCACCGGATCTGTCGCAGCCGCCGAATTTCGGTGAAACGCCGGCTGCCAAGCCGGCAGCGCCAGCGCCCGATCTGTCCCAACCACCGAGTTTCAATTGACGCCGGAGGCTCCACAGACATGAGAGCGGTGCGGCTGGAGGGCGTCGGCAGCATCGTCCTTCGGGACGTCAACAAGCCGGTGGCCGGGCCGGACGATCTACTAGTGCGGATCGAGGCATGCGGCGTCTGCGGCACAGACCGGCATCTTTTCCATGGCGAATTTCCCTGTACGCCGCCGGTGACGCTCGGACATGAATTCTCCGGGATCGTCGAGGCGATTGGAACCGCCGTGTCCGGCTTTTCTGTCGGCGATCGCGTAACCGGCGATCCCAACATCGCCTGCGGGCGCTGTCCGCACTGCCACGCCGGTCGCACCAATCTCTGTCATAATCTGGTTGCCATCGGCATCCGCCGCGATGGCGGCTTCGCCGAATATGTCGTGCTGCCTCACAAGCAGGCCTTCCTCCTCCCGAACGACCTGAAGCCGACGCATGGCGCGTTCTGCGAGCCGCTTGGCTGCTGCTTGCATGGCTTGGACCTGGCGCAGGTCAGACCCGGCTCCTCGGTCGCCGTGCTTGGCGGCGGCGTGATCGGCCTGCTCACCGTGCAACTGGCGAGGCTTGCCGGCGCGACGACAATCATCCTGTCGACGCGCCAGACCTCGCGGCGTGCCCTTGCCAAAGAATTGGGCGCGACGGTAACGGTCGATCCAATCGCTTGCGATATCATCGACACGGTCGTCGGTCCGTCGGGCCTCATGCCGGGCGGCGTCGATGTGGTGTTCGAATGTGCTGGCGTAAGAGAGACGGTCGAGCAATCGATGCGGCTTGCCAGGGCCGGCGGCACGGTTGTCGTTGTCGGCGTGATGCCTCAAGGCATGAAAGCAGAATTCGAACCTTTCGACCTGTTGTTCCGGGAATTGAGGGTATTGGGCTCTTTCCTCAATCCGTTTACGCATCGCCGGGCTGCCGATCTCATCGCCTCGGGTGCGATCGAGATCGACAAGCTCATCTCCCGGCAGGTGACGCTTGAGGAGGCGGCTGCGGTGATCGCCAATCCGCCTGCGCCAGGCGAGGTCAAGGTGCTGGTGCTGCCCCTCTGATCGGCAAATCAAAGCGTTTCGGCGCCACGCGTCCGAAGAACGCGTGGTGCCGAAACTAGACTATTGTCAGAGTTTGCCGGAGCGCTGCTGGACCATCATGAAGGTGTCGTAGTTGTATTCGGCCACCTGCGCCCAGAGATAGTGCTCCTTGCGGAACGCCTTGATCGAGTCCCATATCTTCTTGAACGGCGCGTTCGAGGCTTCCATCTCGCCATAGACCTCGTTTGCCTTTTCGAAGCAGGCTGCCAAGATCTCCTGGCTGAACGGTCGCAATTTGGCGCCCCCCGACACCAGCCGCCTCACGGCCGCCGGATTCAGAAAGTCGTATTTCTGCAGCATGTTGGCGTCGGCGGCGTGCGCGGCGGTGTGCACCAGCGCCTTGTAGGCCGGCGAAAGCTCCTCGTATTTCGCCTTGTTGAACATCAGATGGACGGTCGGCCCGCCTTCCCACCAGCCAGGATAATAATAATTGGGCGCGACCTTGTAGAAGCCGAGTTTCTCATCGTCATAAGGGCCGACCCATTCGGCGGCGTCGATGGTGCCTTTTTCCAGCGCTGGATAGATATCGCCGCCGGCGATCTGCTGCGGCACGACGCCGAGCCTTTGCACCACTTTGCCGGCAAAGCCACCGATGCGCATCTTGAGGCCGGAAAGGTCGGCGACGGTGTTGATTTCCTTGCGGAACCAGCCGCCCATCTGCACGCCGGTATTGCCACCCGGCAAGCCAAAAAGGCCCTGCGTGGCCAGAAACTCGTTGAACAGATCGATGCCGCCGCCGTGGTAATGCCAGGCATTGATGCCGCGCGCGTTGAGCGAGAACGGAACCGCGGCACCCAAAGCCCATGTCGGGTCCTTGCCCCAATAATAATATGCCACCGTATGGCAGGCCTCGACGGTGCCGGCGGTGGTGGCATCCGCGACCTGCAGGCCGGGCACCAGTTCACCGGCAGCGAAGACCTGCACCTGGAAGTTGCCGTCGGTCGCCTCCGAGAGCATCCTGGAAAAGACCTCGGCGCCGCCATAGATCGTATCGAGGGACTTCGGGAAGGACGACGCCAGGCGCCATGTCACTTTCGGGTTGGTTTGGGCGATAGCCGGCGCGGCAAGCGCCGCCGTAGCCGCCGCAGCGCCGACACCGGTCACACCGGCCTTGCGGATGAATGATCGACGATCCATGCAGTCCTCCCTATTGGATCAACAGACCGACGTTCGGGAGATGCTCTGTGCCCCGGATCGGCTTCGCGGCAAACAATACACGGGCAAGAAGTCGAGTCCAGCCATTGGAGCCGGTTTTGCCGGCGGCGTTTTCGCGAAAAACGTGACGCAAACGCACCTCCTGCAACTTAAGTCTAACGCCCCTTCCGTGGCCCATGCGACATGCCGAACTTGTCATGGCAAAGCGCCGTCGGATCGCCTATTTTAAAGGCAGAACATATCCTTGCACTGAATGGACCCGGATTAAAAATGCAGCAGCCGCTAGTCGCCATATCGACCGACGTCCGCCAGTTCGACAACTACACCTGGCATGCCGCTCCGCAGCAATATCTGGAGGCGGCGCTTTCGGCCGCCGGCGTGTTCCCGGTGCTGGTGCCGTCCTTCGGCGACCGGCTCGATTTCGATGAACTCCTGTCATCGGTCGACGGCGTCATGATCACCGGCTCGAAGTCCAATGTTCATCCCACGATCTATGGCGGCGATGCCAGCGAGGCCAACGGCCCCTACGATCCGGCCCGCGACGCCACGACGCTGCCGCTGATCCGCAAGGCAGTGGAGCGCGGCGTGCCGCTGCTCGCCATCTGCCGCGGCATCCAGGAGATGAATGTGGCGCTGGGCGGCACGCTAGCCACAGAAATCCAGGAGCGCGAGGGATCGCTGGACCATCGGGCACCGGCGAGCGACAATCAGGACGAACGCTTCGCCATCCGCCAGACCATTTCGATCAAGCCCGGAAGCTGCCTCGCCGGCGTGTTCGGGGCAGGCGACATCATGGTCAATTCGGTGCACCGCCAGGCCATCGACCGGCTCGGCCCGAAGCTGCAGATAGAGGCGGTCGCCACTGACGGCACGGTCGAGGCGGTTTCGGTGCGCGACGCCCGCGCTTTCGCCGTCGGCGTCCAGTGGCATCCCGAATACTGGGTCAAGTCGGACAGCGTCTCAGCAAGGATATTCCGCGCCTTCGGCGACGCGGTGCGCCTGCACGCCGCGGCGAAATCCGGCGCGCGGGCCGCCGCGGAATAGTTCGTCGGACGTCAGCGTCAATCGCTGCTGGCCGCCAGCGACAGCAGCGGCAGGGCTGGTGCGTAGGATTCATAACCGTCGCCGTCGGCGACGCCGAAAGTGACGATCGGGTCGATGCCGTTCGCGCTGAAGGTGACCGTGCCATCATCCTGCTCGCGCCAGAATTTCGCGCGCTCGATGCCGGGCAAGACCCGGTGGCAATTCGCAGTGACTGTCAACAGCGACAGGCCATGCGCAACCTCAGTGCCGCGCTTGACCGCGCAGGACGCTTCGTCGCCATTGGCCACCAGCCGGTAGTCGCCGGGCGACTGCGCTGACTCATCGGCTGTGCGGCCTTCGCCTCCGCCGCTGTGAAACAGCTGAACGCTGCCGAACAGCGCGACCACCGCTATCAATGCAGCAAGTGCTTTCATCTGCGTTCTCCGGGTGTTTGGCGATAGATAAAGATGATTTCAAAGCGTTAAACCGTGGTTAACAAATACGAAAGCGTGCCGCTCAGCTGCGCGCCTTGAGCTTTTCCGTTTCCGGCACCGGCGTCAACGCCCTCCCTTTCGAAAACCAGGAAATCAGATTGTCGACGCACAGATCGGCCATGGCGCGGCGGGTATGTTCCGAAGCCGAGCCGACATGCGGCAAAAGTGAAGTGTTGGGGGCGGCGAGCAGCGCCGGCGGCACGTTCGGCTCGTCGGCGAAGACATCGAGCCCGGCAGCGGCGATGGTGTCGCCGGCAAGCGCCGCGGCAAGTGCTGCCTCGTCGACCGTGCTGCCGCGACCGATGTTGACGAAGACGCCATTCGGGCCGAGCGCCGACAGGATCTCGGCGTTGACCGCCTTTTCCGTCGAGGCGCCGCCGGGCGCCACCGAGATCAGCGTATCGACCGCCTCGGCAAGGCCTTTCAGCGTGCCGTGGTATTCGTAGGGCAAGCCTTCGACCTGGCGCCGGTTGTGATAGGCGATCGGCAGCCCAAAGGCC
Source organism: Mesorhizobium sp. WSM2561 (assembly GCF_000513915.1). Taxonomy (NCBI): domain Bacteria; kingdom Pseudomonadati; phylum Pseudomonadota; class Alphaproteobacteria; order Hyphomicrobiales; family Phyllobacteriaceae; genus Mesorhizobium; species Mesorhizobium sp. WSM2561. The sequence goes on along the minus strand of NZ_AZUX01000002.1, from coordinate 47,688 downwards.
TCCAGCCGGCGCGCAATGGCGAGACCGATGCGGCCCATGCCGAAAATACCGACACGACGGCCGCGCAAGGTCAGCCGACTTAGCGGATAGTTGCCATTGCGTGCCCAACTGCCGTCGCGCAGCCAGGTCTCGGCGCGCGGCAGCTCTCGGACGGTGTTGATCAAAAGCCCGATCGCCGTATCGGCGACCTCCTCGGTCAGAACATCCGGCGTGTTGGTGACCATGACGCCGCGCTGCGCTGCGTGACGGGCATCGACCGAATCATAGCCGACGCCGAAATTGGCGATGATCTCGAGATTCGGCAGCGCGTCGATGAGGGCTGCGTTGATCCCGCCAAAGGCGGCAACGCCGCGCACCGTCCGGCGCATCTCGTCGGTGACCAGCGACGCATCCGGCCGTTCGATCCAGGCGCGGCTGAACGTCCGGTCGATGCGGCCTACCGCGTGGTCGTTGAATTGGCCCGGCACCAGAATGGCGACTGCTTGCTGCTGTTCGGCTTTTGTCATGCACGTTCCACTGGTTTGCCGGTCGACTGGCGCACATGCAGTTCCGGCTTGATCAGTTCCTGCGACGGCCGCACCATCTGCCCATTGAGCTTGTCGAGCAGCGCGCTGGCGGCGCGGCGGCCGACTTCACGCTGGCCATTCCACACGGTGGTCAGCGCCGGCGTCGCGATCGCCGCTTCCTCGAGATCGTCATAGCCGGTCACGGATATGTCAATGCCCGGCACCAGCCCGGCGCGTGCAATGCCGTTCATCAGGCCGATGGCGACGAGGTCGTTCCAGCAGCAGGCCGCGGTCGGCTTGTCCTTCAGCGCCAGGAACTGCCCGGCGGCCTCGAAGCCAGCTTGTTTGGTGCGCGGGCCGGGGATGCGCCAGGACGGCCTGACCTCCAGCCCTGCCGCCTCCATGGCGTTGAGATAGCCTTGGTAGCGGTCGCGGCCGGTCGAGGTCTGGTCGGTGCCGCCGATCATGGCGATGCGTTTATGGCCGAGCGAGATCAGATGGTTGGTGGCTAGCCCGGTGCCATAGGCATCGTCGCCACGAAACACCGGCACGTCAGCGCCTTCGACGGTGCGTGCGATCAGCACCGCCGGCAGGCCGTTTTCCTCGGCCATGAAGATGTCTTCGGGCGGCGTGCCGATGGCCGGCGACATGATGACGCCGTCGGCGCCAAGCTGCAAAAGCGTGTCTATGAAGGTGCGCTGCTTTTCGAGCTGGTCGTAATGGTTCGACAGGATGAAGGTCTGCCGGCTGCGGTCGAGCTCGCTTTCGATCGAGCGCAGGATCTCGGCGAAGAAAGGATTCATGATGTCGTGGACGACGACGCCGACGATGCCCGAACGCGAGGTGCGCAGGCTGGCGGCGCGGCGATTGTAGATATAGCCGATGGCGCGGGCATGTTCCTTGATGCGGTCGCGGGTGTTTCCAGCAACCAGCGGGCTGTCGCGCAGGGCCAGCGAGACCGTGGCCGTGGACACACCGAGCGCATCCGCGATCGTCGAAAGCTTGATCTTCTGTGCCAGCGCCTTGCGCTCCCCCGACGATCCAGAGCTGATCCATGATCTCCAGCGAAACCGGATGCCCGTTTCGGGATCATGGTCTAAACAGTTTAAACGCGGCCTTATGCCACCCTTCCGAAACAAATCAAAGTTTTTTTCCCAGCGCATCCACCTCGACGTCGAGGGTAGCGCGGTTGCGCACGCGAAGCCGGTGCTCGCGATGAACGATACAAAAGCCGCTGGCGACGATGACGAGCGCCGAGGACACTGAGCGTCAACAGGATGAACCAGTGTCGATATGCGTCAGGGATGCATGCGGGCACCTTTGGTGATCTTGTCGACAAGCTTCTTTTCGGCGCGCAGCGCGATTCCGACGACCTTGGCATCGTCGGGTGCGAATTTGGCAAAGACGGCGCGGTTCGCCGCGTCGTGGCCGGTCGAAAACATTTCGTCGACGTAGAGCGAGGTCGTCACACCGCGCTCCAGCGCCCGCCGGTGGATCGCACTTAGCGTCGAGCGATCGGCCGAAAGCACGATGATCGGCTGGATCGAGAGCGGATTGTAGATATTGCCGGCGCGGTCGCGATAGGGTTCGCCGATGATGTCGCTATACTGCGCGACGATGCCGCTGGTCAGGAACGCGGTTACGTTGAGCTTTTGCCAGACGGGAAGGTTATCCTGCAGCACGATTGCAAATTTCGTGTCGAACATGAGACATTTGCCATTCGAGGTTTGTGAATGAAGCGATGTCACACGGTCTAGATGGCGAGGCCTTTCAGGGTCTTGGACGTTTGTGCGTTGACGCGGCTGAGAATTGCGTCATCTCGGCGCCCGATTGCGTCGGAATGGAGCGTATCGAGGCCCGGTTCCACGGCAGCGCCTTCGATCTCCATCGTCACGATACCTACGCCATCGGCGTGACGCTGCATGGCGTCCAGACTTTCCGGTATCGCGGCGCGACGCATCACAGCCTGCCCGGCCAGATTATCGTGCTCCATCCCGACGAATTGCACGATGGCGGCGCCGGCACTGAAGACGGTTTGCGTTACAGGATACTTTATCTGGAGCCGTCCATCGTGCTGGACTGCCTCGATCAGACAGGCGCATCGCTGCCTTTCGTCAGGAATGCCGTGGTGACGGATCCTGTTTTCCGCACGCGGCTGCTTTCGGCGCTGGGGCCGTTGGACCAGAAGCTGGACGATCTGTTTGTCGCCGACTTCGTTGCGCAATTGATGCAAAGCCTGGCACGGCATTCAGGCCTGCCGGCGAAACCGATCCCAAGGACAGCGTGGCGGGCTGTCAGCCTGGCACGCAACTATCTGGAAGAAAATGTTTTCCGTACCGTCCGTTCCGAGGAACTGGAGGCGATCACCGGGCTCGATCGCTATGCCCTGTCGCGGCATTTCCGTGCCGCTTTCTCCACCAGTCCGCACCGCTTTCTCTTGATGCGCCGGCTTCAGCGAGCACGCCGCATGATCGAGGCGAGCGAGTCATTGGCGCAGATCGCAATAGCGGCCGGTTTCAACGACCAAAGTCATTTCAGCAGGCACTTCAAGAAGGCGTTCGGTGTCACGCCGGGCCGCTGGTCGGCATTGGTGCATGGATCGTCAGCAGCCGCTGCCTAATGGCGTCAGCCGCGGATCATTCGTCGGCGTCGATCTCGTCATCGACGAGAACCATCTCTCCATTCGAGAGGTTCGCCTCAACGCGGGCGAGCAGCTTGAACAGCGCCTTCTGGTCCTTTTTATCGAGCCCCTTCAGCGCCTGCTTCTCGGTCTTCTTCACCGATTTCTCGATGGCATGAATGATTTCGCGGCCAGTGTCGGTCAGAAAGATATGGGCCTGGCGAGCATCGGCGGAAGAAGCGCGTTTTTCCAGAAAGCCTTGCGCCTGCAGCCGGTTGATGGTCTTGGTGATGGTCGGCGGGCGAACACCGAGGCGACCGGCAAGATTGCCGGGCGTCTGCCCGTCCTCACGGTCGAGCGCCAGCATGATCTGGTCCTGGCCGGCATAGAAGCCGTGCGCCAAAAGCCGCGCTGCGAGTGCCGTACGCGCCAGCCGCGCCGCCGAATGCAGCCGGCTCATTGTCGCAGTCTTGTCCGCCTTGGCCATGGCTATCCCTCTTCGGCCGAACCGGTGTGGACAGCATAGAGGCAGCCGCCCGGTTGGCAATGGACGATCAAAAAAGATCCAGCTTGCAAAACAGCTTTGCCGGCAAGCAATGCGGTGTCCGCCGTGGCTAATGCCAGATGTTTATTTCAGTTAGATGACAAACGACTTTTCAGCGCAGGTGGTCGCGTTCGGCAGGAACGCCACACACCCGATGCGGGACTCAATCAGCCCTCACCGCGACGATCATCAGGGCCTGGTAAGCGTCCGCCACCTCGCGCAGCGCCGCCTGCGAAAGCAACCCGGCGCGCCGCGCGATACCGTCCCTGGCGTTCGACGTATCCCGCTTGCCGGACCGGTCGGTGTAGGGCGCGACAGTGGTGAATATCTGTTCGCTCAGGCCGTCGGGGAAAAACAGCTGGCCGGTCATCACCGAATTGTCGTTGGGGAAGACTTTGAAATGGATGTGGGTGGTGCGGCCGCGATACCAGCCGGGATAGATGGTGGCGAACGAGACGATGCCGCTGTCATCGGTCTTTTGCCAACCGCGCAGAAAACTCTGGCCTGACGTATCGACATCCTGGCCGTCGCCTTGTCCCGGATAGCCTGAATAATGGCCTTGCGCGTCGCAATGCCAGATATCGACCCGCGCGCCGGCAAGCGGCCGGCAGCCTGCGTCGATGACCTGCAGCCGCAGATTGAGGGCAATGCCCGCTTTGCCTTCGGTGATATCGGCGCGTTCGAGCTTCGGGTCGAAATAGAACGGGCCCTCAGTCGCTTCCGGTGTGATGGCGCAGACGCCGGCGCCGCTATCGAACAGGGCAAGCCCGGCATAGGGCGAGGCCTGCTGCGCCGGCGCGATGCCCGGCAGAAAGACACCGCCGCCCGCACTAACGGCAATGAGGCCAAGCGCCTGGCGCCGGCTCAATGGCAAGGAGGACGGGTTATCGGACATCCGGCGCCTCTTTTTGGTTTCTGTCGAGCAAGCTGGCTTGGTCTTATCTAGTCGGTGAGACCAGCCAACGCCAATGAAAACCCGGCAATGTTGGGAAAGCCCGGCAATGTTGGCGACCTGTTTGGCCCATCGGTTGCCACGTGCAAAAGCGCGGCGTGCATCCTATATGGAGCCAACAATCCTTTTCGAGGCCCAACATGAGCGATGTGCAGACGATACAAATCCCCGTAACCGTTCTCACCGGCTATCTTGGCGCCGGCAAGACGACGCTGCTAAACCGCATCCTTTCGGAAAGCCACGGCAAGCGCTACGCCGTCATCGTCAATGAGTTCGGTGAGATCGGCATCGACAACGAGTTGATCGTGGAATCCGACGAGGAAATCTATGAGATGAACAATGGTTGCGTCTGCTGCACGGTACGCGGCGACCTGATCCGCGTCGTCGAGGGCTTGATGCGCCGGCCAGGCCGCTTCGACGCCATCGTGATCGAGACGACCGGCCTCGCCGATCCGGTGCCGGTGGCGCAGACCTTCTTCATGGACGACGACGTGCGCTCCAAGACCAGGCTCGACGCGGTGGTGGCGCTGGTGGACGCCAAGCACCTGCCGTTGCGGCTGAAGGATTCTCGCGAAGCCGAGGACCAGATCGCCTTTGCCGATGTCGTCGTGCTCAACAAGACCGATCTCGTCACGCCGGAGGAACTGAGCAAGGTCGAGGCGACGATCCGCGCGATCAACCCGGCGGCCCGGATCCATCGCACCACGCGCGCCGGCGTGGCGCTGTCCGAGGTGCTCGACCGCGGCGCCTTCGACCTTTCCCGGGCGCTGGAGAACGATCCGCATTTCCTCGAGGCGCGTGACGACCACGACCATCATGATCACGACGGCCATGACCACCATCATCACCATGACGGGGAGGACCACCATCATCACGCGCACCCGTCCGATATCCATGACGTGACGGTGCAGTCGGTGTCTCTGCGGGGCGGCGAGATGGACCCGAAAAAATTCTTCCCCTGGATCGAGAAGATCACCCAGATGGAAGGCCCTAACATCCTGCGTCTGAAAGGGATCATCGCGCTTAAAGGCGATGACGAGCGCTACGTCATTCAGGGCGTGCACATGATCATCGAGGGCGACCACCAGCGCGCCTGGAAGGACGGCGAGAAGCACGAGAGCCGGCTGGTGTTCATCGGCCGCGAACTCGACCCCGAGCGGCTGAAGAAGAGTTTTGATGCCTGCCAGGCGTAACGGACCGAATAAGGATTGATTATTGCCTTGTGTACACATATCATGTGTACGTGAGTGGTACAAAAGAGGACAGGTCATGTCCAGATCCGCCGACAATAAAACCGAACGTTATCAGATGCGCATTCCACCGGCGCAGAAGGCGATCATCGCCCGCGCTGCGGCGCTGTCGCACAAGGACATGGCCGATTTCATCCTCGACAAGATCGTACCCGAAGCGCAGGCCGTGATCGAAGCTGCCGAGCTGATGAGGGTTTCCAACCGCGACTTCACACGCATCCTTGACCTACTTGAGAACCCGCCGAAACCCAATGCCAGGCTGCGAGCGGCGATTGCCGCCTTGCCGGATACTCTGTGACGCTTCCGTTCTGGCACGAGGAGCCGATTGCGAAACGGCACGATCGGGCTTCTTTCGATTGCGGTGATGCGCAGATGAACGATTTTCTGCGGCGGTTCGCACGGCAGAGCCACGATCAGAACGCGGCCAAGACCTTCTGTGCGATCGACAACGTGGATTCGGACCGGGTCCTCGGTTTCTATACAATTGCCCCTTCCGCGGTAGCTCATGAAGCAATGCCCGACGCCATGACGAGAGGCTTGGCGCGACACGAGGTTTCCGGCTTCAAGCTTGCCCGGCTTGCAACCGACCGGGCCGTCGCCGGGCAAGGGCTCGGAGGTCAGTTGCTAGCCGCCGCCGCGTTGCGCTGCCTGCGGCTTGCAGGTGACGGCGGCGGCATCCTGCTCATCATCGACGCCAATAACGAGCGGGCAGCACTGTGGTATGCCAGGTATGGTGCCGAGAGCCTCCAAGCCCAGGATTTGACCTTGGTGATGCCATTGGCCACCTTCGCAACTGGTCTGCGGGCCAAGGGACTGCTTTGACGATCGCCTGTCGCCACAATTGTGGTTTCGATGCAGATCCTCATGGTTGCCGGAACCGCAAACGTCGAGTAAGCCGCCTAAGCCGCCCCTGCAATCTTGTCCAGCCGTGAACCACGATAGCCATGCCCACAGTCGCCCCGCTTGATCTCCAGGGACATTGCATCGCCGCCGTTTTCCTTGGCGACGTGCCGCATTTCGCACTGGCCGACGGCACAATCCATCGGCTGGACCATGGCCACAAGACGGCGCAGGCCAATGACGGGCTGCTCGCCGCCTTCCACGATGCGGCCAACGACCGGCTGATCACCAGCGGCGAGGACGGCAAGATTTTTTCCGTTACCGCCGGCGGCAATGCGGCAGAATTGGCAAGCGCCGGGAAGAAATGGATCACCAGCGTTGCCGCCGGACCACAAGGCGCCGTCGCCTATGCCTCGGGCAAGATCGCCTTCGTGCGTTTCTCCGACGGCAAGACCAAGGAATTCCCGCATCCGCGTTCGGTCGAGGGGCTGGCGTTCTCGCCCAAGGGCATGCGCTTCGGCGTCGCCCGCTACAATGGCGCGACGCTGCATTTCCCGGCGGCAAACGGCAAGCCGGTCGAGCTGGAATGGGCCGGCGCCCATACCGGCATCACCTTCTCGCCGGATGGCGCCTTCCTCGTCACCACCATGCAGGAGAACGCGCTGCATGGCTGGAAGCTCGCCGATGGCAAGCACATGCGGATGAGCGGCTATCCCGGCAAAGTCAAAAGCCTGTCATGGGCGCCCAAGGGAAAATGGCTGGCCAGTTCCGGTGCCCCGGCGGCGATCGTCTGGCCGTTTTCGGGCAAGGACGGGCCAATGGGCAAGGCGCCGCTGGAACTCGGCACGCGCGGCAACGCCATGGTGACCTCGGTCGCCTGCCATCCAAGCCAGGATGTCGTCGCCGTCGGCTATGACGACGGCATGGTGATGGCGGTGCGTTTCGCCGACGCCAAGGAGGTGCTTCTGCGCCGACCGGGCAAGGGCGCCATTACCTCGATGATGTGGGACAAGGAGGAACGCCGCGTCGCCTTCGGCAGCGCCGCCGGCGACTGCGGCGTCATCGATATTTCGGCATAGGGCCGTAGGGGAGTAGGGCAGTAAGGGAGTAGGAACACATTCCCCTATTGCCCTATTCCCCTATTCCCCTATTCCCCTATTCCCCTATTCCCCTATTCCCCTATTCCCCTATTCCCCTATGACGCATGAGAGGGGCATTCATGCATATAATCGACCATTCGAGGATGGCCATCGGTGGCATCAGCACTGCTCGCATCGCCGATCTGCGCGAGATCGAGGCCGAAGCCTTCCGCAAGGCAAGGCCGAAATCGGCAGCCAAGGTCGGCAACGGCCTGCCGGGCTTCTTCGGCGGCGTGCCGATGCACTGGATGAATGACTGGCCGACGCCGTTCCCGATACTGGTCGACAGCGCCAGAGGCGCCACTATCACTGACATCGACGGCAATCGGCTCGACGATTTCTGCCTCGGCGACACCGGCTCGATGTCGGCCACTCGCCGCCGCCTGTCGCCAGCGCGATCCGTAGGCAGGTCGGACGCGGCCTGACCTACATGCTGCCTTCGGAAGATGCACTCGCCATCGGCCCGCTGCTGCAACAGCGCTTCGGCCTGCCGTTCTGGCAGATTGCGACAACGGCGACCGATGCCAACCGCTTCGCGCTGCGCGTCGCCCGCGCCATCACCGGCCGGGGCAAGATCCTGGTCTTCAACGGCTGCTATCACGGCTCGGTCGACGAGACGATGGTGCGCCTGGTCGACGGCAGACCGGCCAACCGGCCAGGACTGGCCGGCGAATTCCGCGACCTGACCGGGGCGACCGATGTCGTCGAGTTCAACGATGTGCCGGCGCTTGAGACAGCACTCCGGGACCAGCAAATCGCCTGTGTCGTCACCGAGCCGGTGCTGACCAATTCCTGCATGGTGCTGCCCGATCCCGGCTTCCACAACGCGCTGCGGCGTCTCACCCGCGCCGCTGGCACCCTGCTTCTGATCGACGAGACGCACACGATCTCGACCGGTCCCGGCGGCTACACCAGGAAACACGGCCTGGAGCCGGACCTGTTCGTGCTCGGCAAGCCGATCGCCGCGGCGTGCCGGCCAGCGTCTGGGGCATGAGCGATGGCGTCGCCACCCGCTATGCCGACTATGTCAGGACCAAGGAACCAGGCTATTCCGGCATGGGCACGACGCTCTCGGCCAATCCGCTGCAGTTCGCAGCGATGCGCGCCACGCTCGAAGAGGTGATGACCGACGAGAACTATAGCCATATGGACCATCTGGCGCGGCGGCTCGACGCCGGGCTGACCGCCGTCATCGACCGTTACCGCCTGCCTTGGCATGTTGCCCGAGTCGGCGCCCGTGTCGAGTTCATCTGCGCACCCGGCCCGCTGAGGAATGGCGGCGAGGCGGAAGCAGCGCACGCACCGGCGCTCGAAGCGGCTATCCATGTCGCGCTGGTCAATCGCGGCGTGCTGATCGCGCCGTTCCACAACATGATGCTGATCTCGCCGGCGACCAGCGCTGCCCAGGTGAACCGCCTGATCACCGCCTTCGGCGCGGTTGCGGCAAGGCTCGCGGCATGAGACAAGCTTGCACATGAGAGAAGCGCACAAGCAAACTTTGAACGCCATCATCGCCTCGCCTTCGGGCTCGACACCCGCCGAGGCGCAAACCTTTCTCGACGCCCATCCCGAGATCGAAGCGTTCGACATCGTGCTGACCGACGCCAATGGCGTTGGGCGTGGCAAGATCGTGCGTCGGCACGAGTTGATGAGCATCTTCGAGGGCGGCAGGCATATGCCGATCTCGATCCTCGGCCTCGACATCACCGGCGAGGACGTGCACGAGACCGGACTGATCTGGACGACGGGCGACGGCGACCTGCGGGCATGGCCGATCCCCGGCACGCTGGTGCCGCTGTTCGGCACACAGCCGCCGCGCGGCCAGGTGCTGATGGCGATGTACCATCTCGATGGCCAGCCGATGTCCTCCGACCCGCGCCTGGCGTTGGGCCGTCAGGTAGAGATACTGGCGGCCAAGGGCCTGCATCCGGCCGGCGCCTTCGAGCTCGAATTCTTCCTGCTTGCCAACGAGCGCGACGCCGACGGCAAGGTGCAGCCGGCGCACGCGGTGCTCGACGGCCGCCGCTCGGCCAAGACAGAGGTCTATTCCGTCGACCATCTGCACGGCATGGAGCCGCTGTTTTCCGATATCTATGCCGCGGCCAGGGTGCAAGGCATCCCGGCCGAGACGGTCATTTCCGAATATGCGCCAGGCCAGTACGAACTGACGCTTAACTATCGCAAGGACGTGATGCGGGCCGCCGACGACCTCGTCATGCTGAAGCGGCTGGTGCGGGCGCAGGCGCGCCGCCACGGCGTCACTGCCTGCTTCATGGCCAAGCCGATCGAGAAATACGCCGGCTCCGGCATGCATTTCCATGTCTCGCTGCAGGACAAGGCCGGCAACAACGTCTTTGCCGAAGCCAGCGGCGAGACCTGGTCCTTGCCGCTGCTGCGCGGACTGGGCGGCCTCATCCAGACCATGGCCGAATCGATGCTGGTGTTTGCACCGCACGCCAATTCATGGCGGCGTTTCGTTTCGCAATCCTATGCGCCGGTGGCGCCGACCTGGGGCGTCAACAACCGCTCGGTGGCATTGCGCGTGCCGGCTGGCGACGCGAAAAACCGGCGCATCGAGCACCGGCCGTCGGGCGTCGACGCCAACCCCTATCTGGTGGCGGCAACCGTGCTGGCCGGCATCGTCAAGGGTCTCGATGAGGGCCTCGATCCAGGCCCCGAAACCACCGGCAATGGCTACGAATCAGCAATCACGCGCACCACCATGCCGGTGGACTGGCGCGCCGCGATCGAGGCGGCAAGGGCCTCGACATTCCTCAAAGCGGCGCTGGGGGAAGACCTGCACCGAACATTCGTGGCGATCAAGCAATCCGAATATCTGCGGGTGGCGCGCACGGTCAGCGAACTGGATTATCATCTCTATCTGCACGAGGTGTGAGGCATCGCATCGCCGGTCATTCGCCCAGCGAAAGCCGGGTCCCGCCTATTTGAAGGAACCTTTCGGGGGCTTCGCTCATTCCGCATCTGATCGCAGCAGCGGGCAAGGCCGCATCAGCCATGATCGCCAGGATGCAGACAAATTCTCCACACCACGCCAAGGTGCAGGCAAGACGCTGGCCCAAGCCTGAATTGCCTGAGACGGCGGAAGACGATGGCGCAAGCACCATTCCCGAACTCAGCGAAGTGGCGAAGGCCTGTCGTCGCTGCCCGCTGTGGCGCAACGCAACGCAGACCGTGTTCGGCGAAGGGCCTGACAGGGCCAAGGTGGTTTTCGTCGGTGAACAGCCAGGCGACCAGGAGGATCTGGCCGGTAAACCTTTCGTCGGTCCGGCGGGAAAGGTGTTCGACACCATTCTCGACGATGCCGGCGTCGACCGGCTGAAAGTCTATGTCACCAATGCGGTCAAGCATTTCAAGTTCGAGCCGCGCGGCAAGCGGCGCATCCACTCGAAGCCGAATGCCGGCGAGGTACAGGCCTGCCGCTGGTGGCTCGACAGGGAGCTCGATTTGATCAAGCCCAATCTGGCGGTGGCGCTCGGCGCAACGGCGGCGCAGTCGCTGCTCGGCAAGGTCGTGCCAATCATGAAGATGCGCGGCGCGGTCGTAGAGCGGGACGATGGCTTGCCTGTGTTCGTCACCATCCACCCGTCCTTCATCCTGCGTATTCGCGAACCGGCGGACAAACAGGCCGAACGCGAGCGGTTCCTGCAGGACATGAAGGCGGTGAAAAAACTGATGGCCGCCTGACCCCTAACTGATCAGGATTGCCCTCAAATCATTGACGTTCGTCCCGGTCGGGCCGGGCACGAAGAGATCGCCGACGGCCTTGAATGCCGTCCAGGCGTTGTTGCCGGCAAGCATCGCCTTGGCATCGATGCCCACGGCCCGCATCCGCGAAACCGTCGAACCGTCGGCAAAGGCGCCGGCATTGTCCTGCGAACCGTCGATGCCATCGGTGTCAGCGGCCAGGGCATGGACGCCCCCAATACCGCTGATGCCGATGGCGAAGGCGAGCAGGAATTCCGAGTTACGGCCGCCCTTGCCCTTCGCCCGCACGGTCACCGTCGTCTCGCCACCCGACAAGACCAACACGGGCTTTCGGAAAGGCCGGTTGCGCGTCGCGACTTCACGGGCGATTGCCGCATGAACACCGCCGACCTCGCGTGCCTCGCCCTCGATGGAATCGGAGAGGATGACCGCCTCGACGCCATGGCGCCTGGCTTCGGCCGCAGCCGCTTCCAGCGATACGCCGGCCGAGGCGATCAGATGCACTTCGTTGCGCGAAAAACGCGGATCGTCGGCGCGCGGCGCATCGGCGGCCGGCGAATTGATATGCGCCATCACGGCAGCCGGCAGTTTCATGCCATAGGCGGCGATCGATGCCAGCGCCTCTTGGCGGTTGCCGGAATCGGGAACGGTCGGGCCGGAAGCGACAAGCGCCGGATTGTCGCCGGGAATGTCGGAGACCACCAAAGATACCAGCTTTGCCGGATAGGCAGCTGCCGCCAGCCTGCCGCCCTTGATGGTGGAAACATGCTTGCGGATGGTGTTCATGGCGGCGATCGGCGCGCCGGAGGCGAGCAGCGCCTCGTTGACGGCGATCTCGTCAGCCAGCGTCAGACCTTCGGCGGGCGCCGGCAGCAGCGCCGAGCCGCCGCCGGAGATGAGCGCCACGACTAGATCGTCCGCGGTCAGCCCCTGCACCTTTTCGAGCAGCCGGCGCGACGCTTCGAGCCCGGCGGCGTCCGGCACCGGATGCGCCGCCTCGATGATCTCGATGCGCTGGCAGCTCGCGCCATAGCCGTAACGGGTGACGACCAGCCCTTCGATCGGCCCGTCCCACACTTTTTCGAAAGCCGCCGCCATCTGCGCCGAGCCTTTTCCTGCACCAATGACGATTGTGCGCCCCTTCGGCGTTGCCGGCAGATGATCCCTGATCGTCCTCTGCGGATCAGCGGCGGCAACGGCGGCGTTGAAGATGGCGGCGAGGAAGGATTTGGGATCGAGCGCGGTCATTTTGCTTCCGGCGGCAGTGCCAGCTCGCGCCCGTCGACGCCGAGGTAGCTGCACAGCGCATCGACGACGACGCCGTGATCCTCACGCTCCGGCAGGCCCGAGACCGCGATCACACCGATGACGCCGGCACCTTTGACCGTTATGGGAAAGCCACCACCGGCCAGCACATAGTCCGATATGTCGAGCCCCTCGCCCGGCTTGAAGCTGCGGTCGGGACGCTGCTGCTCCAGCACCATGCGGTAGGTGCTTTTCAGGAAACGCTGCACCACGTTGATCTTGCGCCGCGCCCAATCCGGATTGGAGGCGTTCGAGCCCGGCATTGCCGCGTAGAACAGCGGCCGGTCGAAGGTCCTGATGTCGACGATGATCGGCAAGCCCTGGGCCAGTGCCCGGTCGCGGATCGTCGAGCCGATCTTGAAGGCGACAGCTTCATCGAAGACCGAGAAGACAAGCTCGGCTTCCTGTTTCTGGATCAGAGCGATATCGTCTGCAACGGCCATGTCGTTCCCCTATCAACGTCGCGGCACGCTTTGACCGATGGCTGCCGCCGGGTCAAGCGGGACGTGTGGGATAGCTAAACCGCCATATCGGTCTTCATCGCCCGCCCGGCGACGTAGACCTCGCGCACGGCGCGGTCGTCGCCCAGCGTCTGCAGCAGAAACAGCTCCTCCGGCAGCGTGTCCGCCGTCTCCATCCGCAGCCGCATGGCCGGCGTGGCGCGGGCATCGAGGACGACGATGTCGGCATCGCTGCCTTGGTCGAGCGTGCCGATCTTTTCCACGATCGACAGCGCCTCGGCATTGCCGCGGGTGAGCTGCCAGAACGACTGGAACGGATTGAGCTTCTCGCCGTTCAGCGCGATCACCTTGTAGCCCTCATCCATGGTGCGCAGCATCGAATAGTTAGTGCCGCCGCCGACATCGGTGGCGGTGGCGATACGGAGTGGTTTTTCGCGGCGGCGGTAACGCTGATAGTCGAACAGGCCCGAGCCGAGGAACAGGTTCGAGGTCGGACAGAACACGGCGACCGAGCCCGTTTCCGAAAGCGCATCCGCCTCGCGTTCCGAAAGATGGATGCAGTGGCCGAACAGACTTTTGCGCCCGAGCAGCCCATGGTGCTCGTAGACATCGGTATAGTCGCGTGCCCGCGGGTAGAGTTGCAGCGTAAAGGCAATCTCGGCGTGGTTTTCCGACAGATGCGTCTGCATGTGCAGATCAGGATGTTCGCGGCAGAGCGCGCCCGCCATCTCCAATTGCTCGGGTGAGGAGGTGATGGCGAAGCGCGGTGTGATGGCATAGTGCTGGCGCCCCTTGCCGTGCCACTCGGCGATCAGCGCCTTGCTGTCGTCATAGGCCGATTGCGGCGTGTCGAGCACGCCCTCCGGCGCGTTGCGATCCATCATCACCTTGCCGGCGATGTTGAGCATGTTGCGGTCATGCGACTCGGCGAAGAACGCTTCGGCCGATTCCCTGTGCACCGAGCAATAGGCGGCGACGGTCGTCGTGCCATGGCGCAGCATCTCGTCGAGGAACAGCCTGGCGATGCGGCGGCCATGCTGGGCGTTCTGGAATTTGGTTTCCTCGGGAAAGGTGTAAGTGTTCAGCCAATCGAGCAACTCGGCGCCGTAGGAGGCGATGACCTGCATCTGCGGAAAATGCGCATGCGCGTCGATGAAACCAGGCAGCAGCAAATGCGGACGGTGGTCGATCTTTTTTACGCCTTCATCAGCCTTTTTCTCGACCTCGGCATAGGCGCCCGCGGCAACGATCCTGCCGTCGCGGAGCAGCAGACCGCCGTCGTCCTCGTAGCGCCAGGCGGAATGGTCGTCGACGGTCTCAGGCCAGCGCAGGAAGGACAGCGTGCGGCCGCGCAAGAGTGTGCTGGTCATGCCTATTTCCCTGCCTCCTCGAACCATGCCACCAGCAGCGCCCGCTCCTTGTCGGTGATATGGGTGACGTTGGCGGGCGGCATCGCGTGGCTGCGGCCGGCCTGCAGGTAGATCTCGCGGGCCTGCCCGGCGATACCGGCGTCCGTGTCGAGCATCACACCTTTCGGCGCGTGATAAATGCCCTCGTAGGACGGCTCCTGCGCATGGCACATCGAGCAACGGCCAAGCACCGTATCGCGCACTGCGGGAAAATGCGCCGAGGCGATATAGACCTGTGCCGTCGATGACGCCTTGACTTCGCCGGTCAGCACTTTCGGGGCGGTTGACAGCCAGATAATGACGACGAACAGGACGGCGGCAGCCAGCCAGATCCAGGTCGGGTTGCCCTTGCGCGCATGCATGGTGTTGAAATAGTGCCGGATCAGCACGCCGATGATGAAAACCAACGAGGCGATCACCCAGTTGAACTGGGTAGCAAACGCCAGCGGGTAGTGGTTCGACAGCATCAGGAATAGGACGGGCAGCGTCAGGTAATTGTTGTGCAGCGAGCGCTGCTTGGCGATCTTGCCGTATTTCGGGTCGGGCTTGCGGCCGGCGATCAGGTCGGCGACGACGATCTTCTGGTTCGGAATGATGACCATGAAGACATTGGCCGACATGATCGTCGCGGTGATGGCGCCAAGATGCAGGAAAGCGGCGCGGCCGGTGAACAGATGGGTAAGACCCCAGGCGATGAACACCAGCACGCCATAGAGCACCAGCATCAGGCCGGTGTCGCTCCTGCCAAGCTGCGAACGGCATAAGAGATCGTAGACCACCCAGCCGACGCCGATCGTCGCCAGCGACAGCAAGATGCCTGTAGGCACCGACATGGCAAGCACGTTGGGATCGATCAGGAAGAGGTCCGCCCCGGCATAGTAGACGACGCACAGCATGGCAAAGCCCGACAGCCAGGTAGCGTAGGATTCCCATTTGAACCAGGTCAGGTGCTCAGGCATTTCGGCCGGCGCCACCAGATATTTCTGGATGTGGTAGAAGCCGCCGCCATGCACCTGCCATTCCTCGCCGAAGGCGCCGACAGGCATGCCCGGGCGCTGGCGCAAGCCGAGATCAAGTGCGACGAAATAGAAGGACGAACCGATCCAGGCGATGCTGGTGACGACATGCAGCCAGCGCACGGCGAAACTCAGCCAGTCCCAGAAAATCGCGAAATCCAACATTGAAAAGTCGTCCCTGCCGATCGGGTGACTTTACGGACTGGAGCGCAAACGGAAAGGGCCGAGCTGCACGATGACTTTCAAAAAAAAATGGAAAATACTACAGCGCCGCGCGTCCCTTGGACGCGCAAAGGACGCTGTAGAACTTTTATCTGGTGCATGATCCTTTCCGAAAATCGATTCCGATTTTTTGGGGTCATGCACTAGGTTATTCCTGCGCAGCCGCATGAGAGTCCCGAAACCTGCATGGCCTATCTCGACAACATCGCCGTTTTCGTCCGCGTCGTCGAGCTTGGCAATCTGTCGGCAGCGGGTCGTGACATGCGCATTTCACCGGCGGTCGCGTCCAACCGCATCAAGGAGCTCGAAAAGCACCTTGGTGTCAGGCTGTTCAATCGCACGACGCGGCAATTGATGCCGACCGAGCACGGCACCGTGTTCTACTCCGGCGCCAAGCAGGTGCTTGAGGCGGTCACCGAGGCGGAAGCGGCTGTCAGCGCTTTGTCCGGCCAGCCGCGTGGCACCATCAAGGTGACAGCGCCGCTTGGCCTCGGCCGGCGGCTGGTGGCGTCGGGAATCCCCGATTTCCACGACAAATATCCTGACATCGAGGTGCGGCTGAGGCTTTCGGACCACAATGTCGACATCATGAAGGAAGGTATCGACGTCGCGTTCAGACTGGGTATCATCGAGGATTCCAGCCTGAGAATGCGCGGCATCATGGAGTGCGAGCGGGTGCTGGTGGCGGCGCCGAAATATCTGGAGACGCGCGGCGAACCGACCGAGCCGCAGGAACTGATCGCCAGCAAACACGACTGCCTGATGCTGCGCTACGCCGGCGCGCGCGAATATGTGTGGACGCTGCAGACGGCCGACGGTCCGCGGAAATTCGAGGTGCACGGACCCTATGACACCGACGATGGCGACGTGCTGACCGGCTGGGCGCTGTCGGGCCGCGGCATCATCAACAAGCCGCGCTTCGAGGTCGAGCCGTTCATCCGCGACCGGCGGCTGAAGGTGATCCTGCCCGACACACCACCGACGCCGGTCCAGTTCGCCGCCGTCTACCCGCACAAGAAGCTGCAGGACCCGAAGGTGCGGCTGCTGCTCGACTTCATGGCCGAGCGCTGCCAACGGCTGATCAAGGAAATTCTGGCCGGCAAATGAGCGTTGCTCGAATTCTGGCCGTCAGCCGGCCATTGCCTTGCCACGAGAGACGGGGTGCGGCGCGGCTCGTGCGCCGGCATGGGTGGCCAGCGCCGTCATGATCTCGGCCGCCGCCAAGGCCGCGATCACTTGAGGACGCTTGTCCTTGACCGCATCGCCGCCGATCGGCGAGACGAGGTCGGCAAATTGCGCCTCGCTGCCGTCCGCCGCCTTCAGGAACCAGTTCCTGAATGTCGCCTTCTTGGTCTTCGAGCCGATCATGCCGACATAGGCGGCATCCCGGCGTTTCAGTGCCTCGGCGACGATCAGGAAATCCAGTGCGTGGTCGTGAGTGAGGACGACGAATGCGGCGCCAGCCGAAGCCTTGCGCACCATCGCCTCGGGCATTGGCGTCAGGCTGGTTTCGACCGTGTCCGGCATGCCCTCCAGCGCCTCGGCCCGCGTCTCGACAACGACGACACGGACCGGCAGCAAGGCCACCGCCGAGGCCAGCGCCTGGCCGACATGGCCGCCGCCGAAGATGTAGACATGCGGCAGCTGCGCCTGCTCGGCGTCCGCCGCCGCGACCAGATCGGCTTCGAGAGCTTTATCGACCAGCCGGATCAGCACCTCGACCCTGCCGCCGCAGCATTGGCCGATCTCCGGCCCGAGCGCGATATCGAGGGTAGCGCGGATATCCCTCCCCCTTGAGGGGAGGGTGGCGGCGAAGCCGTCGGGTGGGGTCGCCGCGCCAGTGCTCGACATTTTCTTAGGTCGCGTGCTTCCTCTACCGACCCCCTCTGGCCGCTCCGCGGCCATCTCCCCCTCAAGGGGGGAGAAAAGCAGCTGCCGTGCCTTGTCGATCGCCATATATTCGAGCTGGCCGCCGCCGATCGTGCCAAAAATCGCCGCGCCCGAGACGAGCATGTAGGCGCCCGTCTCGCGGGGCGTCGAGCCTTTGGTCCCGGCCACTTCGACTAGGGCAACCCGGCCGGCGCCGCCAAGAAAGGCTTTCAGGCTTTGCACTTTCGAGGTCATGTTTTTGCTTTCCCTGTCGGGAAACATAGGGTTTTTCGGCCCGGATTGCACGCCTTGTACGAACCCGGGACCGAGTTCAAGCACCGGTCTTGGCCTCCTCCTTCAGTCGTTCGATCGCCATCAGCACCCGCTCCGGTGTCGCCGGTGGGTCGAGGCGCGGGCAGATCCGGTGGTCGGCAACGCTTGCCACCGCATCCGACAGCGCATGCAGCACCGAGATGCCGAGCGGCAGCGGCGGCTCGCCGACCGCCTTCGAGCGGTGCACCGTCGGCTCGCTTGCTTCCGGCCAATCGGCCAGCGTCACATTGAAGATCTTCGGTCGGTCCGAGGCGAGCGGAATCTTGTAGGTCGACGGCGCATGGGTGCGCAGCCGGCCCTTTTCGTCCCACCAAAGCTCCTCCGTCGTCAGCCATCCCATGCCCTGGATGAAGCCGCCTTCGACCTGGCCAAGGTCGATGGCGCGGTTCAGCGAGCGTCCGGTCTCGTGCAGGATGTCGGTGCGCTCGACGACATACTCGCCGGTTAGCGTGTCGACCGAGACTTCCGAGCACGCGGCGCCATAGGCGAAATAATAGAAGGGACGACCCTCGCCCTTGTCGCGATCCCAATGGATTCTCGGCGTCTTGTAGAAGCCCGCCGCCGAAAGCTGGATGCGCGCCATATAGGCCTGCCTGATGAGATCGGCGAAGGCGATCTCCTGGTTGCCGATGCGCACCCGGTTGGGCAGGAACAGCACCTGGTCGCGCGGCACCTGGTATTTTTCGGCTGCGAAGTTGGTCAACCGCTCCTTGATCTGCCGGGCCGCGTTCTGCGCCGCCATACCGTTGAGGTCGGAACCGGACGATGCGGCCGTCGCCGAGGTGTTCGGGACCTTGCCGGTCGTGGTCGCGGTGATCTTTACCTGGTTGAGGTCGATCTGGAATTCTTCCGCCACCACCTGCGCCACCTTGACGTAGAGACCCTGCCCCATCTCGGTGCCGCCATGGTTCAGATGCACCGAACCGTCGGTGTAGACATGCACCAGCGCGCCGGCCTGATTGTAGTGGGTGGCGGTAAACGAGATGCCGAACTTGACCGGCGTCAGCGCCAATCCACGCTTGATGAAGCGGCTGTTGACGTTGAAAGCTTCAATGGTGCGGCGACGCCTCGCATAGTCGCAACTCGCCTCCAGCTCGGCGACGATGCGGTGGATGATGTTGTCCTCGACCGTCTGGTGATAGGGCGTGACGTTGCGGTCGCTGGTGCCATAAAAATTCTTCTTGCGAATCTCGAGCGGGTCCTTGCCAACGGCAAAGGCGACCTCTTCGATGACACGCTCGGCGCCGACCATGCCTTGCGGCCCGCCGAAGCCGCGGAAGGCGGTGTTCGACACCGTGTTGGTGTAGAGCGGCGCCGATTGCGCATGAACCGCCGGCCAGAAATAGGTGTTGTCGCAGTGGAACAGCGCGCGATCGGTGACCGGGCCCGACAGGTCCGCCGAGAAGCCGCAGCGCGCCGCAAACATGAAATCGACGCCGAGGATATTGCCCTCGTCGTCGAAGCCGACCTCGTAATCGACGAGGAAGTCATGGCGCTTGCCGGTGGCGATCATGTCGTCGTCACGGTCGGGCCGGATTTTCACCGCGCGATGGTGTTTTTTCGCAGCAATCGCCGCGAGCGCGGCAAACTGGTTGCCTTGCGTTTCCTTGCCGCCAAAGCCGCCGCCCATGCGGCGGATCTCGACCGTGACGGCATGGCTCGGCACGCCGAGCGCATGGCTGACCATGTGCTGGATTTCGCTCGGATGCTGGGTTGAGGAATAAATCGTGACGTCCTGATCCTCGCCGGGAATGGCCATGGCGATCTGGCCTTCGAGATAAAAATGGTCCTGGCCGCCGATGCGCATTTTTCCCTTCAGCCGGCGCGGCGCCGCATTGATCGCAGCCCCGGCATCGCCGCGCCTCAGGGTCAGCGGCGGCGTGACCAGCTTGTCCTTCCTGGGATCGAGAACGCCGATGTCGGTGACGAAAGGCAATTCCTTGTATTCGACCTTGGCCAGCCTTGTGGCGCGGCGCGCCTGCTCGCGGGTTTCGGCGATGACACAAAAGATCGGTTGGCCGAAGAACTGCACCTTGCCGTCGGCCAGCACCGGTTCGTCGTGGCGGCCGGTCGGCGAAATGTCGTTTTCGCCCGGCACGTCGCTCGCCGTCAGCACGTCGACGACGCCGGGTGCTGCGCGCACCGCCGACAGGTCCATGCTGCTGATGGCGGCATGCGTGGCCGTCGAAAGCCCGAGGCAGCCATGCAGCGTGCCGGATGATTCCGGCATGTCATCGATATAGACGGCCGTGCCGCGGACATGCTTGTGCGCGGAATCATGACGCTGGTCGGTGGCAACGCCACCAGCGATTTTCTGCGCCTTGAGGTTTGGAGCGTGCTTGGTCATCACGCCGCCTCGTGGCGCGATATCTGGATCGGCGCTTTGGTGCCGCTGGTCTCGGCGAAGAACCGCAACAGCAGGTTACGCGCCGCCAGCGCCCGGTATTCGGCGCTCGCCCGCATGTCGGTCAGCGGGGTAAAGTCTTTGGCGTACTCGGCCATCGCGGTCTGGACCGTCGCCTCCGTCCAAGGCCTGCCGAGCAGCGCCTTTTCCACGCCGAAAGCCCGCTTCGGCGTTGCCGCCATGCCGCCATAGGCGATACGCACCTCCACCACCGTGCCGTCCTTGCCCACGGCCAGCAGGAATGCGCCAAGTGCTGCGGTGATGTCCTCGTCACGGCGCTTGGTGATCTTGTAGACGGCGAATTTGGTATCCCTGACCGGCACTGGGACATGCACGGCCTCGACGAATTCGCCCGGCTGCCGGTCCTGCTTGCCATAGGCGATGAAGAAGTCTTCAAGCGAGATCGTCCGCCGCTTGTTGCCGCGGCGCAGCGTCAGCCGCGCGCCGAGCGCGATCAACGGCGGCGGCGTGTCGCCGATCGGCGAGCCGTTGGCGATGTTGCCGCCGATCGTGCCCATATTGCGCACCTGATCGCCGCCGATGCGATCGAACAGCGGCCCGAGCGGCGGGATGCGTTTCGCCAATATTGAGAAAGCTTCGGTATAGGTGACACCAGCGCCGATCGAGATGATGCCCTTATCCTCGGAAACCGCACAGAGCCCGTCGAGATTGCCGATGAAGATCGCCGGCGAAATCTCGCGCATATGCTTGGTCACCCATAGGCCGACGTCGGTCGAACCGGCGACGATGGTGGCGCCCGGCTCCTTGTCGAACACCGCGGCGAGATCGTCGGCATCGGCCGGCACAACCAGACGCTGCTTGCCGGCGCCGATCTCGATGCGCGAACCGTCTTTCATCGCTTCGAGCTTGCTCGTGATCGCCTTGCGCTCCGCTGCGAGCGGATCCTTTGCCGCCTTGCCGTAGCTGGAGATGGCACGTGCCGCCCGCATGATCGCCTCGTAGCCGGTGCAGCGGCAGAGATTGCCCTGAAGCGCCTTTTCGATGGCTGCATCCGGCAGCTCCGGTGACCGCATCCACAGGGCATAAAGCGACATGACGAAGCCCGGCGTGCAGAAGCCGCATTGCGAGCCGTGGAAATCGACCATCGCCTGCTGCACCGGATGCAGTTTTTCGCCGTCGCCGCGCAGATGCTCGATGGTCACGACATGCGTGCCATCGAGCGAGCCAAGGAAGCGGATGCAGGCATTGACGCTTTCATAGACCAGCCGGCCGCCTGAGAGCCTTCCGACCAGCACGGTGCAAGCGCCGCAATCGCCCTCGGCGCAGCCTTCCTTGGTGCCGCGCAGCGAGCGCTCGAGCCGCAGCCAGTCGAGCAAGGTCTCGTCGGGCGCTACCGTGGTCAAAACAATTTGCTCGCCATTGAGGAGGAAGCGTATCTCATTGCGTATGTTGAGCGTGGCCATGCCTCAGCTCCCGCGATAGGTCGAATAGCCGTAGGGCGATATCAGCAGCGGCACATGATAGTGCATCGGCTCGGCCATGCCGAAGCGGATCGGCACGCTGTCGAGGAAGGCCGGTTCCGGCAGTCTCAACCCCTGCCGGCGCAGATAGTCGCCGGCAGCGAAGACTAGCTCGTATTCGCCGGTGCGGAATTCCGCGTCGGCAAGCAGCGGCGCGTCACAGCGGCCGTCGGCATTGGTGACCGCAGTCTTCAGATGCGTCCGCATGTCGTCGTTGATGCGGTAAAGCTCGATCGACAGGCCGGCCGCCGGCCTGCCGGTCGCGGTGTCGAGGACATGGGTCGTCAGGCGTCCGCCTTCGGCTATCGACGTTTCCGCCACTGGCTGCTCCCATTCCGGTACGGTCGAACATGCCCGGTACAGTCGAACACGTTTGACGAATTGTGCGCCAATTAAAGGCGATGCATAAGTCCCGGTCGAGTGAAGTGCTGCAAAAACACTTTCAAAAATTTTCGGGGGAATGCGCAAGCAATCCTTCGACTATCCTGATCACACTATCCGGCAGGAGCGACAATGCGTTACGAACGAGACATGCGCGGCTACGGCGCCAATCCGCCGGATCCGAAATGGCCCGGCAGGGCGCATGTCGCGGTTCAGTTCGTCGTCAATTACGAAGAAGGCGGCGAGAACTGCGTCCTGCATGGCGACAAGGCTTCGGAAGCCTTCCTGTCCGAGATTGTCGGCGCTGCACCCTGGCCCGGGCAGCGCCACCGGAACATGGAATCGATCTACGAATATGGCGCGCGCGCCGGCTTTTGGCGATTGCTGCGCCTGTTCACCGAAGCTGAGGTGCCGGTCACCTGCTACGGCGTCGCCACAGCGCTGGCGCGTTCGCCCGACCAGGTCGTGGCGATGCAGGAGGCCGGCTGGGAGATCGCCTCGCACGGGCTGAGATGGACCGACTATCGCGACCATGCGCCGGAGGACGAGCGCCGCGACATGGACGAGGCAATCCGGCTGCACTACGAGGTGACCGGGGCACGGCCGACCGGCTGGTACACCGGCCGCACGTCGATCAACACCGTGCGGCTGGCGGCGGAAGAGGGCGGCTTCGACTATGTGTCGGACACCTATGACGACGAGCTGCCGTACTGGTTCGAGCATGGTGGGCCGGACGGGTCGGCAAAGCCGCAGCTCATCATCCCCTATACGCTCGACGCCAACGACATGCGTTTCGCCACGCCGCAGGGCTTCAACTCGGGCGACCAGTTCTTCGCCTATCTTAGGGATAGTTTCGACACGCTCTATGCCGAGGGCAAGGCAGGGCGGCCGCGCTTGATGAATATCGGCCTGCACTGCCGCCTCGTCGGCAGGCCGGGCCGGGTCGCGGCGCTGAAGCGCTTCGTCGACTACGTCAAATCGCACGACAGGGTCTGGCTGGCGCGACGCATCGACATTGCAAGGCACTGGCAAGAGAACCATCCGTTCCGGCCGCCGACGCTGCGCCCGTCGAAGATGGAATTTGAGGCTTTCGTCCAGGCATTCGGCGGCGTATTCGAGCATTCGCTGTGGATCGCCGAGCGCGCCTATGAGCTGGAGCTCGGTCCGGCGCATGACAGTGCCGGCGGCCTGCACAATGCGCTGTGCCGTGTCTTTCGCGGCGCCAGCGAGACCGAGCGGCTCTCCGTGCTCAACGCCCATCCCGACCTTGCCGGAAAACTGGCTCAGGCCAAGCGGCTGACAACGGAATCGGCCAGGGAACAGGCTTCCGCCGGGCTCGAGGCGCTGACCGATAAAGAGCGCGAGCTGTTCTCCAAGCTCAATGCCGCCTACGTCACCAGTTTCGGCTTCCCCTTCATCATCGCGGTGAAAGGCAAGACCAAGGAAGAAATCCTGGCGGAGTTCGAGGCGCGCATCGGCAACAGCCGCGCCGTTGAATTCGAAACCGCCTGCAAACAGGTCGAGCGTATCGCACTGCTCCGCCTCAAGGACATGCTTCCGCAATAGGCCTAGCTTCCGCAACAGGCTCTGAACTGATGGATACGATGAAAATGGCCGACCGAACCTATTACGCGCCGCAGGGCGGCCACCCCGGCCAGAGTGAGCTGCTGACCGGCCGCGCCGTCTTCACCGAGGCCTATGCCGTCATTCCACGGGGCGTGATGCAGGACATCGTCACCAGCGCCTTGCCGTTCTGGGACAAGACCCGCGTCTGGGTGCTGTCGCGCCCGCTCTCGGGTTTTGCCGAGACGTTCTCGCAATATATCGTCGAGGTGGCGCCCGGCGGCGGCAGCGACCGGCCGGAACCGTATGCCGGCGCCGAGGGCGCCCTGTTCGTGGTCGAGGGCGAGCTGACCGTTTTGCTGGCTGGCGAGAAACATGTCCTGCAGCCGGGCGGCTTTGCTTTCCTGCCGCCGGCCAGCGGATGGACCGTTCGCAACGAGGGCGGCGCACCCGTTCGTTTCCACTGGATCCGAAAAGCCTACGAAGCCGTGGAGGGCATCGATACGCCGCAAGCCCTTTTTGCAAACGAACAGGACATCGCGCCCACGCCCATGCCCGGCACCGAAGGCAGATGGGCGACGACGCGTTTCGTCGATCCTGAAGACATGCGCCACGACATGCACATCACCCTCGTCACACTCGAGCCGGGCGCGGTCATCCCCTTCGCCGAGACCCATGTCATGGAGCACGGCCTCTATGTGCTGGAGGGCAAGGCGGTCTACCGCCTTAACCAGGACTGGGTCGAGGTCGAGGCCGGCGACTATATGTGGCTGCGCGCCTTCTGCCCGCAGGCCTGCTATGCCGGCGGTCCGAGCCAGTTCCGATATCTGCTCTACAAGGACGTCAACCGGCATGCCAAGCTTGGCGGCGCCGGCGTCGCGAGGCGCGCGCCATGAGCCGCATTGTGGCGCGCCCGCTGACCCGCGAGAACTTCGCTGAATTCGGCGACGTCATCGATATGGGCGGCGACAATCACTACCCGATCAATGGCGGCAAGGCGGAACGCTACCACGACCTCGCCACCGCCGAGGCGCAGGGACCGAATGCGCGCGTGCTGATCTCTATGGTGCGCGGCACGCCTTACGATTTTCCGCTGAAGCTCACCATGGTCGAGCGTCACCCGTTCGGCAGCCAGGCTTTCATCCCGCTGTCGCCACGGCCGTTCCTGGTCGTCGTCTGCCATGACAGCGACGAAGGCCCAGGAGAGCCGCACGCCTTCATCACCGCGCCCGGGCAAGGCGTCAATTACCCACGCAATCGGTGGCACGGCGTGCTGACGCCGATCGGTGAGGCCCAGGATTTTCTCGTCGTCGACCGCGGTGGCGACGGCTCCAACCTCGAAGAGTGCCATTTCTCGCACGGTTACGAGATCGATCTGCCGGACAGGAGCCAATAATGGCCGATACTTCGCTGATCGACCGCCTGCTCGACGTCATCGAGCATGACATCGTGCCGAAGACGGCCGAAGGCGTCGCCCATGGCAACAAGCTGTTCGGCGCGGCGATCTTGAGAAAGGATAACCGCTCGCTGGTGCTCGCCGAAACCAACAACGAGGCGGAAAATCCGCTCTGGCATGGCGAGGTGCACTGCCTGAAGCGGTTCTACGAAATGCCGAAGGCCGAGCGCGTCGACACCAAGGACGCGATCTTCCTCGCCACGCACGAACCCTGCTCGCTCTGCCTGTCGGCGATCACCTGGACCGGCTTCGACAATTTCTACTATCTGTTTTCGCACGAGGATTCGCGCGACAGCTTCGCCATCCCACACGACCTGAAGATCCTGAAGGAGGTCTTCACCCTCAACCCTGGCGGCTACAATGCCGAGAACGCCTATTGGAAGAGCTTTTCGATCCGAAGACTGGTGCGGTCGCTGCCCGAGGCCGAGCGCAAGCGGCTGGAAGCACGGATCGGCAAGATCTCGGCGCGCTACGACGAACTGTCCAGCGCTTACCAGGCGAGCAAGGACGAAAACGACATTCCGTTGAGTTGACGCGGATTGACCAGCCGAATTCGTTGGCTGGCCCACGACGACGTCCCACGGGCTCCATCATTTGGCGGTCCTGGAGTCGCCCGCATGAAAACCGTCACTGAATTTCCCCGCAAGGTCGTCGAGTTTCCGGACATGGGCATCGTCATGCCGGATGGCTGCCGGCTGTCGGCGCGGGTGTGGATGCCGGCCGATGCCGCCGACGATCCGGTGCCGGCGATCCTTGAGCACCTGCCCTACCGCAAGCGCGACGGCACGATCTTTCGCGATCAGCTGACGCATCCCTATTTCGCCGGCTGTGGCTACGCATCGATCCGCGTCGACATGCGCGGCAATGGCGATTCCGAAGGGCTGATGGACGACGAATATTCCGAGCAGGAATTGCAGGACGCCTGCGATGTGATCGCCTGGGCGGCCGCCCAGCCCTGGTGCAACGGCAATGTCGGCATGATGGGCATCTCCTGGGGCGGCTTCAACTGCCTGCAGGTTGCAGCCAAGCAGCCGCCGGCGTTGAAGGCAGTCATCAGCCTGTGCTCGACCGTCGACCGCTATGCCGACGACATCCACTACAAGGGCGGCTGCCTGCTGATCGAGAATTTCGGCTGGGCCTCGACCATGCTCTCCTATTCGTCGCGGCCACCGGACCCGCTGCTGGCCGGCGACAACAGATGGCGCGACCTATGGCTGACCCGGCTGGAGAACCAGCCCTTCCTGGCGCCGCTGTGGCTGAGACACCAGCACCGCGACGCCTATTGGAAGCGCGGTTCGATCTGCGAGGACTATTCCGCCATCCAAGCCGCCGTGCTGTCGATCGGCGGCTGGCATGACGGCTATCGCAATACGATTTCCCACCTCGCGGCCAATATCGAGGCGCCGGTCAAGGGCATCGTCGGCCCGTGGATCCACAAGTACCCGCATTACGCCGCACCGAAACCAGCGATCGGCTTCCTGCAGGAGGCCTTGCGCTGGTGGGACCGCTGGTTGAAAGGCATCGACACCGGCGTCGAGGCCGACCCGGCCTACCGCGCCTATGTGATGGACAGCGTGCGCCCCGCGCGTTGGCATCCCGAGCGGCCCGGCCGCTGGGTTGCCGAAGCAGACTGGCCATCGCCCAACATCAAGGCTGAGGCGATCGAACTGATCCCGGAAGGCGCCAGGCCTGCAATCGTGGCTTCGCCACAAAGCTGCGGCCTCGCCGGCGGCGAATATTTCCCCTTCACCTTCGGGCCGGAACTGCCCGGCGACCAGCGCCCCGACGATGCGCTGTCGGTGTGTTTCGACCAGCCCCCGCTCGGCGAGGCGATCGACATTGTCGGCGCGCCGGAGGTTTTGATCCAGGTCGCCTCGGATCGACCGCAGGCGAACATCGCGGTGCGGCTGTGCGACGTGCATCCTGACGGCGCATCCGAATTGATCTCCTACGGCGTGCTCAACCTGACGCACCGCAACTCGCATGAATTCCCCGAGGCGCTGGTGCCGGAAGAGACCGTTTTGGCGCGGGTGGTGCTCGACCAATGCGCCTATCGCGTGCCATCAGGCCATCGCCTGCGTATTGCCGTTTCGAACGCCTACTGGCCGATGATCTGGCCATCGCCGGAACCGGTTCGGCTCGACCTGTCGGCGGCTACGCTGAAGCTGCCGCTGCGTTCGCCGGCGCAAGGCGACGAAGGCACGTTCCCTACGCCCGAGGCAGCCGTGCCCTGGGCAACCGAAACGGTCCGTGCCCCCAATTCCGAGCGTCATGTTGATCGCGACGAGAAGACCGGAATCGTCACGCTTTCCATTGTCGACGATTTCGGCGAGGTGCGCGACCTGGAGCATGGCCTCGCCAATGGCAGCGTCGCCCGCGAGACATGGGCGATCCATCCTGACAATCCGCTGTCAGCGTCGGGCAAGACGCACTGGACGCAGACGCTGTCGCGAAATGGATGGTCGGTGCGCACCGAAACGTCAGCCGAAATGCGGTCCGACGCGCAAAGCTTCATGGTTAGCGCCAGAATCGAAGCCTATGAAGGCGAGAAACTGGTTTTCGAGCGCAATTTCGAAGAGAAAATCCCGCGCGCGCTGCTTTGAGCGCTTACGCGGGTTGGTCCAATTGCGACGTACGATTTACGCCACGGCATGTCGCATTCGGTCTTGCTTACGGCGTTCCCTTGCGGTCATTATTCTCCTCACAAGAAATGATAAAAAACGACCACAAGGTCGAACCAACAGAGTGAGGAACTCAACATGTCAAACGAACTGGAATTTCTCAGCCGGCGCGTCGCGTCCGGCAAACTGAGCCGTCGTGATTTTCTCGGCCGGGCGGCAGCGCTCGGCGTCACCGCGACCTTCGCCAACTCGCTGCTTTCAAGTGCGGCGCGCGCCGCGGGTCCGGTCAAGGGGGGCACGCTGAAGGCCGGCCTGGTCGGCGGCGAGTCCACCAACAGCCTCGATCCGGCCCTGTTCATGACGCAGGTGCCGTTCGCCTTCGGCAAGATGTGGGGCGAACTGATCGTCGAGCTTTCCCCGGAAGGCACGCTCGAGAACCGCATCGCCGAGGAGATCGGCTCGTCTGACGACGCCAAGGTCTGGACGCTGAAGATTCGCGACGGCGTCGAATTCCATAACGGCAAGACGGTAACCGCCGAGGACGTCGCCGCCACACTCGAACGCCATTCGGACGAGAAGTCGAAGTCGGGCGCGCTCGGCTACATGAAAGGCATCGAGAGCATCAAGGCCAGCGGCAAGGAAGTCGTGCTGACGCTGAAGGAAGCCAATGCCGACCTGCCCTATCTGCTTAGCGATTACCATTTGATCATCCAGCCCAATGGCGGCAAGGACAAGGCCGACGCCGGCATCTCGGCCGGACCCTACAAGATCACCACCAACGAGCCCGGCGTGCGCCATGGCGGCGAGCGGTTCGCCAATTACTGGCAGGCCGACAAGATGGGCCATGCCGACCAGATCGAGATCATCGTCATCAACGACGCCACGGCGCGCACTTCGGCCTTGCAGGGCGGCCAGGTCAACATGATCAACCGCGTCGAGCCGAAGATCGTCGACCTGATCAAGCGGCTGCCCGGCGTCACCATCCGCAACCATGCGGGTCCTGGCCACTACGTCTTCATCATGCATTGCAACACGGCGCCGTTCGACAACAACGATTTGCGCATGGCGCTGAAGCTGGCGATCGACCGCGAGGAGATGCTCGACAAGATCCTCAGAGGCTATGGCTCGCTCGGCAACGACTTCCCGATCAACTCGGCCTATCCGCTGTTTTCCGAGGACATCGAGCAGCGCAAATACGATCCCGACAAGGCCAAGTTTCATTTCAAGAAGTCGGGCCATGACGGCGCCGTCCTGCTCAGGACATCGGACGTCGCCTTCCCCGGCGCCGTCGATGCCGCGCAGCTGTTCCAGCAAAGCGCGGCCAAGGCCGGCATCACGCTGGAGATCAAGCGCGAGCCGGGCGACGGCTACTGGTCGGAAGTATGGAACAAGCAGCCCTTCTGCGCCTCCTACTGGGGCGGACGCTCGACGCAGGACCAGATGTACTCGACTGCGTACCTGTCGACGGCCGACTGGAACGACACGCGTTTCAAGCGTCCCGAGTTCGACAAGATGGTGCTGGCGGCGCGTGCCGAGCTCGACGAAGCCAAGCGCAAGGCGATGTATCGCGACATGGCGATGCTCGTCCGCGACGAAGGTGGCCTGATCCTGCCGATGTTCAACCAGTTCATCGACGCGACGGGCGCCAAGGTCGCCGGCTGGGTCGACGATCCGCATCAGGAGCTGATGAACGGGTACGCTCTGGCAAAGTGCTGGCTCGAAGCCTGAGCCCGGCCTTGCGGATATGTCCTCACCCATCGTGAAACTGGTGGCCCAGCGCATTGCGCTGGGCATCCTCCTGCTGTTGGCCGTATCGGTCCTGATCTTCGCCGGCACCCAGATCCTGCCCGGCGACGTCGCGCAAGCCATCCTCGGACAGTCGGCGACACCGGAGTCGCTCGCCAATCTGCGCGAGCAGCTCGGCCTCAACGATCCGGCCTTTATCCGCTATTTCCGCTGGCTCGGCGGCGTCGTGACCGGTGATCTCGGCACCGCCATGTCCAGCGGGCAGGATATTGCGACGTCGATCAAGGGGCGGTTGTGGAACACGCTGTTCCTCGCCTTCTGGGCGGCGGTCGTTGCCGTGCCGCTGGCGATCATCCTCGGCCTGATTGCGGTGCGTTACCGCAATGGCTGGGTCGACAAGCTGATCTCCGGACTGGCGCTTGCCTCGACCTCGTTTCCCGAATTCTTCATCGGCTATGTGCTCGTCTATTTCTTTGCCGTGAAATACCAGATCTTCCCCGGCATCTCGACGGTCTATGACGGGATGCCGTTCGGCGAGCGCATGCAGGCGATCATGCTGCCGGCGGCGGCACTGACGCTGGTGGTGCTCGCCCACATGATGCGCATGACGCGCGCCGCGATCCTCAATGTCATGCAATCGGCTTATGTCGAGACGGCGGAGCTCAAGGGGCTTTCGGCATTCGCCGTCATTCGCAGGCATGCCTTCCCCAATGCGATTGCGCCGATCATCAACGTCGTCATGCTCAACCTCGCCTACCTGATCGTCGGCGTCGTCGTTGTCGAAGTGATCTTCGTCTATCCGGGCATGGGGCAGTATCTCGTCGACCACGTCACCAAGCGTGACGTACCGGTGGTGCAGGCGGTCGGCCTGATCTTCGCCGCGGTTTATATCAGCCTGAACATCATTGCGGATATAGCGGCGATCGTCGCCAATCCGCGTCTCAGACATCCGAAGTGAGGGGCGGCGCTGTGCTCGACATAAAACGCATCCCCATCCCTGCGCTGATCGGCCTGGTGCTGACGGCATTGTTCGTGCTGGCGGCGATCTTCGCGCCCTGGATCGCGCCTTACGGCAATGGCGAGATCGTCGGCGACGTCTGGGCACCGATGTCGGCGACACATTTGCTGGGCACCGACAATCTCGGCCGCGACCTTCTTTCGCGCATGATCTACGGCGCCCGCGTCACGCTGTTCATCGCGGTGCTGGCCACCGCGCTGTCCTTCTCGCTCGGCGCCATCCTTGGCTTCTCGGCGGCGGTTTTCGGCGGCTGGTTCGACACGCTTATGTCGCGCCTTGTCGATCTCCTGATGTCTATCCCGACGCTGATCATGGGCCTCGTCGTGCTCTCCGTGCTGCCAACCAATCTGGTGACGCTGATCCTGGTCATGGGCATCCTCGACTCGACCCGCGTCTACCGCCTCTCGCGGGCGGTCGCCGTTGACATCAATGTCATGGATTTCGTCGAGGCGGCCAAGCTGCGCGGCGAAGGCAGCGTGTGGATCATCTTCCGCGAGATCCTGCCCAATGCGTTGTCGCCGCTGGTTTCGGAACTCGGCCTGCGCTTCATCTATGCCGTGCTGTTCCTGTCGACGCTGTCCTTCCTCGGCCTTGGCGTGCAGCCGCCTAGCGCCGACTGGGGCGGCATGGTCAAGGAAAACAAGGACGGCATCGTCTTCGGTATAGCGGCGGCGCTCATCCCGGCGGCGGCGATCGCCGCACTGGCGATTTCCGTCAATCTGGTCGCCGACTGGGTGCTCAACCGCACGACAAGCCTGAAGGGAGGGCGCGGGTGATGGCTGACCAGCGAGCAAAGTCCGTGCTGCTCGATATCCGCAATCTGCGCATCGAGGCCACGGTGTTCCCGCCGGGCGAGCCGCCCAAGAACATCGTGCTTGTCCACGACGTTTCGCTGACGCTCGAGAAGGGCAAGGTGCTCGGGCTGATCGGCGAGTCCGGCGCCGGAAAGTCGACCATCGGCCTGTCCTCGATGGGCTATGGTCGCGGCGGCGTCCGCATCACCGGCGGCGAGGTCATCCTCAACGGTCGCGATATCCTCAAAGGCGGCAAGGAGGGCTTTCGGAAGTTGCGCGGGCGCGAGGTCTGCTATGTCGCGCAATCGGCGGCGGCGGCCTTCAACCCGGCGCACAGGCTGATGGACCAAGTGGTCGAAGCGACGCTGCTGCACGGCACGGCGACACGGGCCGCGGCCGAAAAACGCGCCGTCGCGCTGTTCAAGAAGCTCAGCCTGCCGAACCCCGAAAGCATCGGCGAGCGGTTTCCGCACCAGGTGTCGGGCGGTCAGCTGCAGCGTGTAATGACGGCGATGGCGCTGTGCTCAGAGCCCGACCTGATCGTCTTCGACGAGCCGACCACGGCGCTCGACGTGACGACGCAGATCGACGTGCTGGCGGCGATCAAGGACGCCATCCGCGACACACATGTCGCAGCGCTCTACATCACCCACGACTTGGCCGTCGTCGCCCAGGTGTCGGACGAGATCATGGTGCTGCGCCACGGCCGGCTGGTCGAATGGGGCGGCACCCGCCAGATCATCAAGGCACCGCGCCAGGAATACACCAATGCGCTGGTCTCGGTGCATGAGATCGAGCACCAGGAACAGAAGCCCGGCACGACGCCGTTCCTGTCGGTCAAGAACATCACCGCCGCCTATGGCCGCAGCCACATCAAGGTGCTGAAGAACGTCTCGGTCGACATCTATCCAGGCCAGACGCTGGCGGTGGTCGGCGAGTCCGGCTCGGGCAAGTCGACGCTGGCGCGAGCCGTCACCGGCCTGTTGCCGCCCGAACACGGTACAGTCACCTTCGATGGACGTCCGCTCGCCAACCGGCTTGCCGACCGGCCCAAGGAGGATCTGCGGCAATTGCAGATGATCTACCAGATGGCCGACGTGGCGATGAACCCGCGTCAGACCGTCGGCACCATCATCGGCCGGCCACTCGAATTCTATTTCGGTCTGCGTGGAAGGCAACGTGACGCCCGCGTCGCCGAGCTGCTCGACAAGATCGAGATGGGCAAGGGTTTCATCGACCGCTACCCGGCCGAGCTTTCCGGCGGCCAGAAGCAGCGTGTCTGCATCGCTCGCTCGCTCGCCGCCAAGCCGAAGCTGATCATCTGCGACGAGGTGACCTCGGCGCTCGACCCGCTGGTGGCCCACGGCATCCTGAAGCTGTTGCTCGAGCTGCAGAAGGAGGAAAACGTCGCCTATCTGTTCATCACCCACGACCTCGCCACGGTGAAGTCGATCGCCGATTCGATCGCAGTGATGTATCGCGGCGAGGTGGTGCGCTACGGCGCGAAGAGCCAGGTGCTGGCGCCGCCTTTCGACGCCTATACCGACCTTTTGTTGTCCTCCGTTCCCGAGATGGAGATCGGCTGGCTGGAAAAGGCGATCAAGGGACGGCGCATGGCCAGCGCGGGGAATTAGCGCGCGGCATCACGATTCGGAAAGAACGCTGCTTCCGTCATCCGGATGAAACGCTGAGCGAAGAGGATCAAACGCGAACGGGCGCCGCTCGTGCAAAGCTGTTCTTCGTGAAAGGGGATCTGGAAAAATGACGACTGAACTCGACCATCTCGCGACCCTCGCCGGCCAGGGTCGGATATCGCGCCGCGACTTCCTCGGCCGCGCCGCAGCCCTTGGCGTATCGGCAGCACTGGCGACGACGCTGGCCGGCAAAGCCTTCGCCCAGACGCCTGTAAAAGGCGGAACGATCAAGGCCGGCCTGCAAGGCGGAGAATCGACCAACAGTCTCGATCCGGCACTCAACCTCAGCCAGGTCACCTACAGTTTCGGCAAGCAGTGGGGCGAATACCTGGTCCGGCTGACCCCCGACAACAAACTGGAAAATCTCATCGCCGAAGAGATCGGTGCATCCTCGGATGCCAAGACGTGGACGATCAAGGTGCGCGACGGCATCGAGTTCCACAATGGCAAGACCGTCACGGCGGAGGATATTGCGGCCACCATCGAACGCCACGCCGACGAGAAATCGAAGTCGGGCGCGCTCGGCGTCCTGAAGAATATCAAGACGGTCAAGGCAAGCGGCAAGGAGGTCATCGTCACGCTCGGCGATGCGGATCCCGACTTCCCCTATCTGATGGCAGACTACCATCTTCCCATCCAGCCGAACGGCGGCAAGGACGATCCGAGTGCCGGCATCAGCGCCGGCCCCTATAAAGTCACCGTCAACCAGCCCGGCGTGCGCCACGGCGGCGAGCGCTTCGCCAATTACTGGCGCGGCGACAAGGCCGGCCATGCCGACCAGATCGAGATCATCGTCATCAACGACGCAACCGCGCGGCTGGCCGCCCTGCAGGGCGGCCAGGTCCACATGATCAACCGCGTCGAGCCGAAGGTGGTGGATCTGGTCAAGCGCATACCCGGAGTCTCCATCGAGAACGTCTCGGGCAAGGGCTACTATCCGTTCAATATGTTCTGCGACACCGCACCTTTCGACAACAACGACCTCAGGATGGCGCTGAAGCTCGCCATCGACCGCAATGAGATGCTGGAGAAAATCCTGCGCGGCTACGGCTCGGTCGGCAACGACTTCCCGATCAACGAAGCCTATCCATTGTTTTCGGCCGACATCGAGCAGCGCAAGTTCGATCCGGAAAAGGCGGCAGCGCTCTACAAGAAATCGGGTCATAGCGGCTCGATCGTGTTGCGCACCTCCGATGTCGCTTTCCCGGGCGCCGTCGACGCAGCCCAGCTTTATCAGCAGTCCTGCGCCAAAGCCGGCATCAAGATCGAGATCAAGCGCGAGCCCGGTGACGGCTACTGGTCAGAGGTCTGGAACAAGCAGCCCTTTTCGCTTTCCTATTGGGGCGGGCGCGCCACGCAGGACCAGATGTATTCCACCGGCTATGTCTCGACCGCCGACTGGAACGACACGCGGTTCAAGCGGCCGGAATTCGACAAGATGCTGTTTGTGGCGCGCGGCGAGCTCGACCAGGCCAAGCGCAAGGCGATCTATCATGATATGGCAGTGCTGATGCGCGACGAGGGCGGGCTAATCGTGCCTTTCTTCAACCAGTTCATCGATGCGGCGGCGACCAACAAGATCGGCGGTTTTGCCAAGAGCCCGATCGGCGAAATGATGGACGGCTATGCCCTGAACGAGTGCTGGCTGGCGGCCTAGCCAAATCCTGCCCGTTGATCCATATACAAAAGCGCCGTGTGCCCAGTCGGCGCTCCAATCTCAACTGCCAATCGCATGGAGCGGCCCGTGGCGCTCGAGACAAAACTTCTGCTGATCATCCTCGACGGCGTGCCTTATCGCAATTGGCGCCGGCTGATGGGCAATCTCGAAGGCTGGGTGCAATCGGGCGAAGCGCGCGTCTGGAAGATGCGCTCCGTTCTGCCGTCGACCTCGGCCTGCTGCTATGCGTCGATCCATACTGGCGTGGCGCCGCAAGTGCACGGCATCCTGACCAACGAGAACCGGTTCCGCGTTGAGCAACCCGACATATTCTCCGAGGTCAGCAAGGCCGGCGGCAAGACCGGCGCGGTCACTCATTCCTACTGGTCCGAATTCTTCCGGGCCTATCCGTTCGATCTGGTCGAGGACATGGAGTTCGACGAGCCCGGCGGGCCGATCACGCATGGCCGGTTCCACACCATGACCGGCTACAACGCCCGCAATCAGATGACGCCGAGCGACGTCGACCTGTTCGCGACGCTGACGATGCTGACCAGGCGCCACGGCATCGACTACGGCATACTGCATACCTGCACGCTTGACTCGATGGGCCACCGCTTCGGCCATGACTGCCATGAGATGGACCACGCCGTCTATGCGATGGACGGCATGCTCTCAGCCTTCCTGCCGCGCTGGCGGGAAGCCGGCTACGAGGTGATCGTCACAGCCGATCACGGCCAGACCGATCGCGGCCATCATGGCGGTCATGACGACGAGATGCAGGATTTCGCGCTTTACTACTTCGGGCCCGGCATGGGGCCGGAGGCCGACGCTCTGTTAGACCAGTTGCAGCTTGCGCCTACGGTGCTTGCGCGCCTCGGCGTGCCGGTGCCCGCGACGATGAAGGCCAGGCCGTTCCTGGACTGAACACGCGTCTTCCCTTCTCCCCCTGTGGGAGAAGGTGGATTGGCGCGAAGCGACAAGACGGATGAGGGGTGTTGTAAGAAACTCGCCGTGAAAATATTGAGGGATTTGAAGCGCTTATTTCTTCGGTGTAGCGATCCGTTCAGCACCCGTCATCCGACCGAGCTTCGCTCGGCCAGCTTCTCCCACAGGGGGGAGAAGGGAAGAAGCTCCCTCTGGCAACGCTGCCGCTCTTCGGCTAGCTTTCAGGATAATCCGGGCGATAGCGGTGAACCTTTTTGGGCCGATCAGCGACAGAGCAGAAAGGAGCCAGGCGGCTCGACCGGCCATGACGGCAGCCGCGGAAACCGATCGCGCGCTTGTCGGCCGGGTCGCCAAAGGCGACCGTGCCGCCGTGCGGCTCCTGTTCATGCGCCACCACGCGCGGGTCTACCGCTTCGTGGTGCGCCAGACGGGATCGGAAATGATGGCCGACGATATCGCCAACGAGGTGTTTCTCGAACTCTGGCGCCAGGCGCCCGGCTTCGAGGGGCGCTCGGAAGTCTCGACATGGCTGCTCGGCATCGCCCGCTTCAAGGCGCTGTCGTCGCTGCGCAAGAAAAAGGAAGACTGGATAGACGACGATGACGCGGCCCAGGTCGCCGACGGCGCCGACTCTCCGGAAGTCGTCACCATGAAGGAAGACAAGGGCGCCGCGTTGCGGCGCTTCATCGATGCCTTGCCGGAAGAACACCGCACGGTGATCGACCTTGCCTACTACCACGGACAGTCGGTGAGCGAGATCGGCGAGGTGCTCGGTATCCCGGTCGCCACCGTCAAGACCAGAATGTTCTATGCCCGCAAGAAACTCGGCGAGGCCCTCAAGGCCGCCGGTTACGACAGGGGGTGGCCATGAGCGCCGCTGAAAAGATGTCGCGCCGCGATGAAATGGAAACGCTGCTGCCGTTCTATCTGAATGGCTCGCTGGAAGGTGCAGAGCTCGAAGCCGTCGAGGAATGGCTGGCGACCGACCCGGCAGCGCTTGCCGCACTCGGCGAGGCCGAAGCCGAATTCTCCGGCACCGCTGCATCCAATGAGGCGATCCGTCCGCCTGCCGATGCGCTCAGCCGCTTCGCCCGGGCGCTCGACGCCGAGGCCGGCCCAGCGCGCGCGCCGGTAGCGTCGTCCCGGCTGACGCAAGCGTGGGGCCGCTTCACGGCGGTGCCCGCCGGCGTCGCCTGGGCTGCGGTCGCGGCTCTGCTGGCACTTGTTGTGATGCAGTCGTTTGAGCGGCCCGGCGGCATCGACAGCGATTTCGAAATTGCCGGCCAGCAAGGCGATCTTGCGAAAATGCCGTTCGCGCTGGTCACGTTCAAGCCGGATGCGAAGATGGCCGACATTGTCGCTTTTCTTGGCGAGCACCAGCTGAAGATTGCCGGCGGCCCGACCGCCGAAGGTGTCTTCCGTCTTGGCATCCCGGCCGCGACCGTAGCCGACTATGAAAAAGTGCTCGGCCTGATCGCCGCCCAGCCGTTTGCAGAGGCTGTGGTCGAGGGAAGGAAACCGGTCGATGGCGGCTAGGGCGGTCATCCGATTTGCGGCGCTGCTTGTGGCGGCGATGATAATCGGCGCTGCACCTGCCCTGGCGCAGACCAATGATCCGAACCTTACGCAGACTGAAATCGACTGCCTCAACCGAGGGGCGACGGCGGCCGACTGCATCAAACGCGACACAGAGGATGGCAGCGGCGAAAGGCCCGGTGCAGGTTCCGCCGCGACAAATGCAGTGTTTCTTCCCGCGCTGATCGTCGACCTGTTCCCAAATCCTGTCGGCGGCGGCCAAGCGCCGCTGCCGACGCCCGATCCGCGCCGCGATCCGGCCAGCGGTGCGTTGCCGCCGCCGGTCCCGCCTGCCGGTGCGACAGCGATACAACAAGCCGCTGCTGCAGGCGGGCCGATCGTTTCGCCCAGCGATCTGGTCGCGGCCGAGCCGCCGCGCGCCGTCGTCGGTGATTTCGTGCCGGACGAGGTGCTGGTGACGGTGGAGGGCGACGCCGTCCAGCAGATCGCCGCCTCCTTTGGCCTCGAGGTGCGCTCGCAGCGCCAGTCTCAGTTGCTCGGCGCCACGCTGGTACGCTTCGGCATTCCCGATGGCCGCCCGGTCGGCGTCGTGCTGGCGCAGCTTGCCGCCGACGGCCGCACCTTGTGGCGCGAGCCCAACCATGTCTACGCGCTGCAGCAGGCAGCCACCATCGTCAACTATGCCTTCGAGCGCATCGCGCTCGATGCGAAAGGGGCGAGCGGCGAGAATGTACGCATCGCCGTCATCGACACCGCCATCGACGATACCAATCCAGCACTCTCGGGCGTCATCGCCGATCAGTTCGACGCCATGCCCGACGTGCCGATCGAGGCGCGCGATCACGGCACCTCGATCGACGGCCTGATCGCCGGCGTCGGCGCGCTCAAAGGCATGGCGCCGGGCGCCAGGATCTACCACGCCCGCGCCTTCGAGGGCGGCAAGTCGACCATGGACGTCATCCTTGCGGCGCTGGACTGGGCGGCGGAGCAAGACGTCCGCATCATCAATATGAGCTTCGTCGGCCCGAAGAACGACCTGCTCGGCGTCGCCTGCCGCAATGCTCGCGCCTTGGGCATAGTGCTGGTCGCCGCCGCCGGCAACAACGGACCGAAGGCGCCCTACGGCTACCCGGCCGCCTTCGACGGCGTCATCGCGGTGACTGCCACCGATGCCAAGGACGGGCTGATGCAGCAGGCCAATCGCGGCGCCTACGTCTTCCTCTCCGCTCCCGGCGTCGAGATGGTGGCGCCGAGCGGCGCCGGTTCGGATGTCGTCACCGGCACCTCGTTTGCAGCAGCCATCGTCACCGGCGCGATCGCCAATCTGCTGCATGCCGCACCCGACCGTTCCGCCGACTGGGTCGAGAAAGCGCTGGCCGCCACGGCCAGGGATCTCGGCCCCAAGGGGAGGGACAATGATTTCGGCTATGGACTGCTCAACATCGAGGCGGCCGAGGCGGCGAAAGAATAGGTCTGGCGCCTGAACGCTTCTGCCGTTTGTGACTTTTGGCTTTCCCGAAGCCACCGATCATATTCAGGCGGCACATAGTGGGTCGGTCCCCGAAATGGAGATCGGGCTGGAAAAGGCGATCAAGGGACGGCGCATGCACAGCGCGGGGAATTAAACACCTTGGTGGCGCTGCCGTTCTCAAAACCACCACGACATGAATCGCCTGAGCTACTTTCGAAACAATCGATCAGAAAGCGTGCAGCAGCGCGACGACCGCCATGTAAACGATGATGAGAGAGCCGACGGTCCAAAAGGTGGCGCGCACTTCGTGGATTTGCGCTGTGAAGTACGCTGCGAAATGCAGCAGACGCGAAACGGCGTAGCCATAATACAGCGATTGGGCTTGGACCAGCGGCGGATCGGTCAGCACATAAAGAGCGCCGGCCATGAAAAAGAACGGCAGGTTTTCCAGATCGTTGAGTTGTATACGGCGAATCCGCTCCACGCGCTCGTCCGGCTGTAACTGTTTAGGGTCAGGCGAGGGATTGAACGGTGTCCGCTTGAGATCTTCCGGCGAGCGGAAGCCACTGCTGAACCTCATCATCTGAATGACGGTCAGCCAGGACATTGCCACAGCCTTCAGCCCCATTATCGCTGCTGATATGGCAAACGCCGCAAACACCGGATTTTCGAAACTGAGCTGCTGCATGTCCTCCTCCTCAGTACGGTTCAAAAGCCATGCGACGACTAGGCCGGTGCGCCGGCGACCGATCCCCTGATCACCAGGTCGACCGGCCAGACTTCGCCGCGGGCGCCCTCTTCCAATCCGGAAATCCGCGCTGCCAGCCGCTCGGCGACGCGCGCGCCGGCCAGGCGGATCGACGAACGCGTCGTCGACAACGGCACCGAAAAATTCTCCGGCTTCAGCCAGGGGAAGACGTCGTCATGGGCGATCAGCGACAGGTCGCCCGGAATGGTCAGGCCGAGATCGCGCACCGCGCGCACGACGCCGAGCGCCATGATCAGGCTGGAGCAGGCGATCGCGGTCGGCGCATCGCTGCGCTCAAGCAACCGTCTGGCAGCGCGGTAGCCATTCTCCTCGGTCATGGCGAGGGAACAGACATCGCCTTCGTCAAGCACCAAGCCGCTCGCCGCCAGCGCCCGGCGCACGCCACGCTCGCGATGAATTGCGAAGGTCTCGCGGCCGTCGCCGTTGATCAGCGCCAGCCGCCGGTGACCGAGCTGGACGAGCAGCCGTGCCGCCTCGTGGAAGGCGCCCTCATTGTCGATGTCGGTGAAAGGGTAGTCGAAATCGAGCCCTTCGCTGCGGCCATGGACGATGAAGGGAATGCCGAGCGTGTTGACCAGCGCCACCCGCCGGTCGGCCGGCCTCGGCGAGGAGATGTAGACGGCGTCGACCTGCCGGTTGGCGACGATACGCCGATAGGTCGTCTCCTGGTCGTCGGCATCGGCCGGGGACAACACCAGGTCGAATTCGTGCGAACGGGCGTAGTCGCCGAGACCGGAGAGGAATTCGACGAAATGCGGGTCGATGTCAACGGCCGCCCCGGTCGGCAAGACATAACCGATCATCCCGGTCCTGCCGGTAGCCAGCCGACGCGCGCTCGGGTTGGGACGGTACCCGTGGCGCTTGGCGGCGTCGATCACCCGCCGGCGCGTTTCCTCGTTGACTTCCGGGTAGCCGTTCAGCGCGCGGCTTACCGTCGTCTGCGAAAGCGCCAGCATATGGGAAAGCTGTTTGAGGTTCACCGGAGGCCTCCAAGCC
Organism: Mesorhizobium sp. WSM2561; assembly: GCF_000513915.1. NCBI lineage: Bacteria > Pseudomonadati > Pseudomonadota > Alphaproteobacteria > Hyphomicrobiales > Phyllobacteriaceae > Mesorhizobium > Mesorhizobium sp. WSM2561. The sequence goes on along the minus strand of NZ_AZUX01000002.1, from coordinate 6,961 downwards.
TCAAAGCGCTTTAACTATGGGTCGCTCGCGCCACGGCGGCGAGCGCTACCGATGCGACGATCATAAGCACCCTTTCTAACCGGTTTGAAGCAAAATTTGCTGTTGCAGCACCCAAAATGGTGCTGCAGCGCACTTTGTTTGCTCTTGCGGCCGTGAAATTAAATCGATTAGTTTACCAGCCCCTTGACTTCTGATTAATTCAGTGGCGTGATTGCGAAGACCAAAGCGCTTTGGAAGACTCTCCGAAAGGTTGCGGTTCCTTTCCGAGTGAGTCACAGTCCTGCAGCGTCGGCGGACGGATGGAGGTTCCGTCCGGTGTCTGTCACCACTGGGAGGGAATACCAATGAGGAAAATGCTTCTGCTGAGCGCCGCCTTTGTCGCGCTCGCCCTGGGCGCACCGGCGCAAGCCGAACTGAAGTTCAAGCCGGGCGAAGACCCCCGCTTCAACTGGGCGAATTACGAAGAGCTCAAGAAAGTCGACCTCAAGGGCGAGACGCTGTCGATCTTCGGGCCATGGCGCGGCGAGGACGAGGGCCTCATCCGCACCGTTCTCGACTATTTCTCGGAAGCCACCGGCGCCGAGGTCAAGTACTCCTCGTCGGAAAATTACGAACAGCAGATCGTCATCGACACGCAGGCCGGCAGCCCGCCCAACATCGCCGTGCTGCCGCAGCCGGGCCTGATCCAGGACCTGGCGTCCAAGGGCCTGCTGACGCCGCTCGGCGACGACACCGCCAACTGGATCAAGGACAATTATGGCGCCGGCCAGTCATGGGTCGATCTCGGCACCTTCAACGACAAAGATGGCAAGCCGGGCTTTTTCGCCTTTCCCTACAAGGCCGACGTGAAATCGCTGGTCTGGTACTCGCCGGACAATTTCGAGGAAGCCGACTACGAGGTGCCGAAGACGCAGGAAGAGCTCGCCGAGCTCGAGAAGCAGATCATCGCCGACGGCGGCACGCCCTGGTGCATCGGGCTCGGTTCGGGCGGCGCCACCGGCTGGCCGGCGACCGACTGGGTCGAGGACATCATGCTGCGCACCCAGACGCCCGAGACCTACGACAAGTGGGTGAAGAACGAGATTCCATTCAACGACCCGGCGGTGGTCAACGCCATCGACATTTTCGGCAAGATCGCGACCGACGACAAGATGGTCGACGGCGGCGCCAAGGCGGTGGCGGCGACCGATTTTCGCGATAGCCCGAAAGGCCTGTTCGCGGTGCCGCCGAAATGCTATTTGCACCATCAGGCGTCGTTCATCCCGACCTTCTTCCCGGAAGGCACCGAGATCGGCCAGGACGCCGACTTCTTCTACTTCCCACCTTACGCTGCCAAGCCCGACCTCGGCACCCCGGTGCTCGGCGCCGGCACGCTGGCCATGATCACCAAGGATAGCAAGAGTGCCCGCGCGTTCATCGAATTCCTGAAGATGCCGCTCGCCCATGAGATCTGGATGGCCCAGGGCGGCTTCGTGACGCCGTTCAAGTCGGTCAACAAGGACGCCTATGCCAGCGACGCGCTGAAGAAGCAGGGCGAAATCCTCGCCGAAGCCTCGACCTTCCGCTTCGACGGGTCCGACCTGATGCCGGGCAAGATCGGCGCCGGCGCCTTCTGGACCGGTATGATCGATCTCGTCGGTGGCAAGTCCGCCCAGGATGTCGCCACCGATATCCAGAAGAGCTGGGACGCGATCAAGTAGGCGGTCCCGGCTGAACGTTCGGACTGCCGATCCCGCATGGATCCGGGCCTCGGTGGCCCGGATCCGACCGGCGGCCCGCACCGCAGCAATTTTTATGAGCACATTCCGGCATGACGCGCGACCAGCAAGAGCAAAAACCTGCCTTGCACCCGGTCGCGTTCCAAATAACTGAATCGGCCTGTGATCACGTCGCCAAAGTCATTCCCGACTGGCGGATCATGCGCAGAGGGAGGGACCCGTGGCGGCTCAGATTTTCTCGGCCATATTTGTCATCGTCGTCGGCGTCGGCGGTTGCGTCGCCTATTTCTGGGGCGCCAACAAGCTGGTGGACATCATCTTCCCGTCGCGCGGCGTTGCAGGTGCGGCGGCCATCGACAATCTGCGCCGGCAGGGGATGATCCGGCCGTGGCTGTTCGTCGGCCCGGCCATGATCATCCTCACCATCTACCTGATCTACCCGGTCGTGGAGACGCTGAGGCTGTCGTTCCTCGATCGCGGTGGCGCCAATTTCGTCGGCTTCGCCAATTATGAATGGGCGTTCGGCGACCGCGAATTCCGCACCTCCATCCTCAACAACATCATCTGGCTGGCGGTCGTGCCTGCCGCCTGCACCTTCCTCGGGCTGATCATCGCCGTCCTCACCGACAAGATCTGGTGGGGCACCATCGCCAAGAGCCTCATCTTCCTGCCGCTGGCCATCTCGTTCGTCGGCGCCAGCGTCATCTGGAAATTCATCTACGAGTATCGTGGTGCTGGCCAGACGCAGATCGGCCTGCTCAACGCCATCATCCAATATTTCGGCGGCCAGCCGCAGGTCTGGATATCGCTGCCGTTCTGGAACAATTTCTTCCTGATGATCATCCTGATCTGGATCCAGACCGGCTTTGCGATGGTCATCCTGTCCTCTGCCTTGCGGGGCATTCCCGAGGAGACGCTGGAGGCGGCCGTCATCGACGGCGCCAATCCGTTCCAGATCTTCTGGAAGATCATGGTGCCGCAGATCTGGGGAACGATTGCCGTCGTCTGGACCACCATCACCATCCTGGTGCTGAAGGTGTTCGACATCGTGCTGACGATGACCAACGGCCAATGGAACAGCCAGGTGCTGGCCAATCTGATGTTCGACTGGATGTTCCGCGGCGGCGGCGATTTCGGCCGTGGCGCCACCATCGCCATCATCATCATGATCGCGGTCATTCCGATCATGATCTGGAACATCCGCCAGGCCAACAAAGAGACGGGAGGACATTGAGATGGCCGTCTCGACCGGAAAGTCCTTTGCCAGCCGTTTCGGCGTCCATATCGCGGTCTTCCTCTTCGTCGCGATCTGGACGATCCCGACGCTCGGCATTCTCGTCTCGTCGCTGCGCGACAAGGACCAGATCATCGCCTCGGGCTGGTGGAACTCGTTCGCCAGTTCCACGCAGACGGAAGCGGGGCGGCTGCCACCCGCCTCGGCGCAAGTCGAGAAGGACGGCAAGTTCGTCCTCGAGGGCAACATCTTCGGCGATGATCCGGCCCGCGACATCAGCGCCTTTGGCGTCAAGTCGTCGGCGCCGACGCAATATCCCGCCGGCACGACAGCCGATCTCGGCGACGGCGAGACCTTGCAGCTCAACCCCGACGGCAGTTTCGTCATGACCTCGACCAAGCCGTTCGAGGGCGAGCGTGGCCAGCGCGTCTACTACGCCTCGTCGGCGCCACCGAAATTCACCACCGACAATTACAATACGGTGCTGTTTTCGGAGGGCATCGGCCGCTCCTTCATGAATTCCCTGACCGTCACCATTCCGGCGACGGTCATCCCGATCCTGATCGCGGCGTTCGCGGCCTATGCGCTGGCCTGGATGCGCTTTCCCGGCCGGGCGTTGCTCATCGCGGTGATCATCGGGCTCCTGGTCGTGCCGCTGCAGATGTCGCTGATCCCGCTGCTGAAGCTTTACAACGGCGTCGGCAGCTTCTTCGGCGTGCCGTCGAAAACCTATCTCGGCATCTGGCTGGCGCATACCGGCTTCGGCCTGCCCTTCGCCATCTATCTCTTGAGAAGCTACATTGCCGGCCTGCCGCGCGAAATCATGGAATCGGCGCGCATCGACGGCGCCAGCGATTTCGAGATCTTCGTCAAGATCGTGCTGCCGCTGTCGTTCCCGGTGCTGGCCTCCTTCGCCATCTTCCAGTTCCTGTGGGTGTGGAACGACCTGCTGGTCGCGATGGTTTTCCTCGGCACCGAGGGCGACCAGATCGTGCTGACCGCCAAGCTCAACGCGCTGCTCGGCTCGCGCGGCGGCGATTGGGAGATCCTGACGACATCGGCCTTCATCACCATTGTCGTGCCGCTGATCGTGTTCTTCTCGCTGCAGCGCTATTTCGTCCGCGGGCTGCTCGCCGGCTCGGTGAAGGGAGGTTGAGATCATGCAATCCGCTGTGAAAGCGACGTTGAGCCCCGACCTCGCCGTCGACTGGTGGCGAGGTGCCGTGATCTACCAAATCTATCCGCGCAGCTATCAGGACTCGAACGGCGACGGCATCGGCGACCTCAGGGGCATCATCGGCAGGCTGCCCTATATCGCGGCGCTCGGCGTCGATGCCATCTGGATCTCGCCGTTCTTCAAGTCGCCGATGAAGGATTTCGGCTACGACGTGTCCGACTATTGCGACGTCGATCCGATGTTCGGCACGCTGGCCGATTTCGACGCCCTGACCGCCGAGGCGCACAGGCTCGGGCTCAAGGTGATGATCGACGAGGTGCTGTCGCACACGGCCGACATCCATCCATGGTTCAAGGAAAGCCGCTCGAGCCGCACTAACCCGAAGGCGGACTGGTATGTCTGGGCCGACGCCAGGCCCGACGGCACGCCACCCAACAACTGGCTGTCGATCTTCGGCGGTTCGGCCTGGCAGTGGGACACCAGCCGCCAGCAATATTACCTGCATAATTTCCTGGCCGAGCAGCCCGATCTCAACTTCCACAGCCGCGCAGTCCAGGACGCGCTGCTCGATGTCACCCGCTTCTGGCTGGAGCGCGGCGTCGACGGTTTCCGCCTCGACACCATCAATTTCTACTTCCACAGCCAGGGCCTGGAGGACAATCCGCCGCTGCCGCCCGAACAGCGCAACGACCAGACCGCTCCTTCCGTCAACCCCTACAACTACCAGGACCATCTCTACGATAAGAGCCGCCCCGAAAACCTTGGCTTCCTCGAACGCTTCCGCGCCCTGCTCGACGAATATCCGGCGACGGCGGCGGTTGGCGAAGTCGGCGATTCGCAGCGCGGACTGGAGGTGGTGGCAGCCTATACCGCCGGCAGCAAGCGCGTGCACATGTGCTATTCGTTCGACTTCCTGGCGCCCGAGAAGATCAGCGCGACAAAGGTGCGTTCGGTGCTGGAAGCCTTTGGCGAGGTCGCCAGCGACGGCTGGTCGTGTTGGGCCTTCTCCAACCACGACGTGATGCGCACTGCCTCGCGCTGGGCGGCCGGCGAGGCCGACCAGACCGCTTATCTCAAGGTGATCTCGGCGCTGCTGATGTCGCTGCGCGGCTCGGCCTGCATCTATCAGGGCGAGGAACTCGGTCTTGGCGAGGCGGAATTGCAATTCGAGGATCTGCAGGACCCCTACGGCATCCGGTTCTGGCCGGAATTCAAGGGCCGCGACGGCTGCCGCACGCCGATGGTCTGGAATGGCGCCGACGGCAATGGCGGCTTCTCCACAGCAAAGCCCTGGCTGCCCGTGCCTGCCAAGCACCTTTCGCAGGCGGTCGATGTGCAGCAGGGCGACGACAGTTCGCTGCTCGAACACTACCGGCGCTTTCTCGCTTTCCGCCGTCTGCATCCGGCGCTGGCCAAGGGCGACATCGAGTTCATCGAAAGCCAGGGCGATACGGTCGCCTTCACGCGCCGCGAGGGCAATGAGCAGATCGTCTGCGCCTTCAATCTCGGCAGCCGACCGGCCGAAGTCAATCTCGGCGGACGCTCGCTGCAGCCCTTGCCGGGCCACGGGTTTTCGGAACAGACTGACGCCGGCTTTATCCGCCTCGGCGGCTACGGCGCCTGGTTCGGGCGTATCGATTGAATTTGCAGTTCACTGGAGGGAACCCATGGCCGATGTCACGCTAAGGCAAGTGAAGAAATCATACGGCAATCTCAACATTCTCCACGGCATCGACCTCGACATAAAGTCGGGCGAGTTCATCGTCTTCGTCGGCCCTTCGGGCTGTGGCAAGTCGACCTTGCTGCGGTCGATCGCCGGGCTTGAGGAAATCACCTCCGGCGAGCTCAAGATCGCCGGCGAGGTGGTGAACGACGTGCCGCCGTCGAAGCGCGGCATCGCCATGGTGTTCCAGTCCTATGCGCTCTATCCGCACATGACCGTCTACGACAACATGGCGTTCTCGATGAAGATCGGCAAGGAGAGCAAGGCCGAGATCGACAAGCGAGTGCGCCAGGCGGCGGAAATCCTGCAGCTGACCAAATATCTCGACCGCCTGCCCAAGGCGATGTCGGGCGGCCAGCGCCAGCGCGTCGCCATCGGCCGCGCGATCGTGCGCAACCCCAAGGTCTTCCTGTTCGACGAGCCGCTGTCGAACCTCGACGCGGCCCTGCGCGTCGCCACCCGCATCGAGATCGCCAAGCTCAAGGAATCGATGCCTGCTACAACGATGATCTACGTCACCCACGACCAGGTCGAGGCGATGACGCTGGCCGACCGCATCGTGGTGCTCAAGGAGGGCCATATCGAGCAGGTCGGCACGCCGATGGAGCTCTACAAGAGACCCGGCAATCTGTTCGTCGCCCAGTTCATCGGCTCGCCGGCCATGAACATCCTGCCGGCCACGATCGACAAATCAGGCAACCCGACCATCGTCAGCCATGTCGGCGGCCGCAAGGCGACGGTGCCGATCGCCACGCCGGCCTCGGCGACGGGCGCTTCGGTGAGCTTCGGCGTGCGGCCGGAGGATCTGACGATCGCCACCGGCGCCGATTATCTTTTCGAGGGAACAGTGGACTATGTCGAGCAGCTCGGCGAGGTCCAGCTCGTCTATGTCGACATCGGCCGCGCCGACCTGCCGCTGGTGACCAAGCTGCCAGGCAATGTCGAGGTCAAGCGCGGCGCTGCGCTGCGGTTGAATGCCGATGCCGGCGACCTGCATATTTTCGATGCCGACGGACATTCATTCACGCTCCACAAAGCGGAAGCAAAGGCAGCCTGAGAGCGGCAGCCGAACTGATGGAGTTTGGTGACCCAAAAACGAGAGCGGCGGG